>JAAXIK010000321.1 GCA_012270385.1 Rubripirellula sp.
ACCCGCAACCTCCGGATCGACAGTCCGGGGCTCTAACCAATTGAGCTACCGCGCCGGCATCGGTTTAATGCCGAGATGGCGAATTATATCGGTAGTTCCTGTCACTGCAAGACCGACAATCCGGGCGTAACGGTTTTGTTAGGCAAAATAGATTTCCGTTTGTGAGGATTATTGAAATTAATCCGATGCCTTGGATTCCCTTGTCGAGGAAATTGGATCTGCAGGTCAGTAGTTTTCGCGATTTATGAAATAGATTTCAGGTAATCTGGCTTTTTCTGAGGATGATCATCTACAGCTTTTCCTTCATTTTCCGAAAACTTGGCCCTCTTTTTACGTAAATTACCGGTGGGACCGTCACCGAGAGTGTTGCTCGAGGAAGTTTCGAGATGATCCAAAACACAGGTTTTTCCAATCGACTTCAACACGAACTTGGAGAACTTTTAGTTTTCTCTGACAGCCTCACAACGACCCAATGGGGTCTCGTGTCTTTGTGCGTTGTCCTCTTCGGATTTATGTGCCTGCGAGGTTCGGGCATCAATCGATAGTGACATGAGTCGTTCCCGACCGAGCACTTTAATACTTCTTGCTCCCGCTCACTCAGCCGATGGTGTGTATCCTATCGGCCAGAGCTAATCACTTATTTTGGTTCACGCTTTGCGTCGGTCTCGCTATCATGGATGAACAGGACGACAAGGATCGTCTTCATCTTAGTAAAATCGGTGTCAGGAGTGGTGAGATGCCCCTGTTTGAAATAGAAACGGATGCCCACATCATTATCACTTGGGCAGATGATGAAGCAGCAGCGAAACTGGTGGTTTCTGATGCCTACCCAACCGATCAGGTTGTTCGTCTGACAAAACGACCAAGAGATACTTGGGTAATCAGTAAGGGAGCTCTGGGTCTTATTCATTCCGAACTCGATCCTTGTGTTATTGCACGGGAGTGCTTATCGCGGTCGTCTGGAGATAAGGTTAATGCGATTCGGTTGTATCGCATGGAAACAGGTAGCGATCTTGAACAGGCAAGAAAAGTTATCGAATCGAATATGGTGATGGGTTGGTGACTGCTGTTCACAATGTCAGAGAATCTCGGTCCCGCGTAGGACAACCTGAGCCCACGCGGCTATCCCTCTTGTTACCTGCTCTGCTCATCCCGTTCCTTGTCGGCTGCGATGGGTGTCGTTCCAGAGAAGAGGCGGAAACGACAAGCCAAGAAATCAAAAAGCCGCCCTATCTTGCAGAACCCATTCAAACGTTTCCATCGACTGATAGTCGTCCGATTGGCATCAAGCCAGCACACTGGATCGCAGCCAGCCAGAGGCTAAAGAGCACTCGCGATGATGTGCGTGGTCAGATGACCTCACGGGTGGATCCAGTCAGATCTCAATCCAGCGTAAAAAGTAGTCAGCCAGAGTCCATCCGCTCTGTCTTATTACCAAAGGGTCAGTGGCGTCATATCAATTATCGTGTGCTACCTCCCAGAGCCATTGGAGAGACGGGCAACCGCTATGTGCTGAAGAATCAGCTCACCATCTCTGGTCAGCCTGTTGGGGTGGTAAATACGAATAGGGCCGTTCAACGGTCTGAGATTCTGAAACCCCATGAGTACTTTTTTGTAATTCTGACTTCACGACCTGATCGATTCAATCGACTTCAAACTGCGGACTGGGTTCGATTCCAGCCTGAAGGTATTCGTCATCAACAATCTGATAATAATTTCCGTGTCATCACGATTTCTGATCAAAGTGATTTATTGCCATTGCCGGATACGATGCTGGACTGGACGGCTACCGCCATCGTGCTCTGGGATGATTTACCTCCCAGTGCCATCACACCGAGGCAACAGAGAGCACTAGCGGATTGGATTCATTTTGGTGGTTTGCTGATTGTCAATGGTGCTGTTGCTTCGGAGAATTTATCTTTTTCAGCTCTCGCTAATCTTCTGCCGATGCAATTGGATTCGGTTATCGAATTGGATACCGCTAAGGCACAAATGCTTTTAAAATCCTGGAGTGTTGATAAGGATTCTTCGTTAGATCAACAACTGGCCATACTCAGCCAACAGGCGGGTGGCATTTCATTTAGCGGTACACTCCACCGTGACGCAAAACATATCTCCTCCAGCGGTGAACTTCTGGTTCATCGGTCATTGGGGGGTGGGAATGTTCTTCAATCACGGTTTGATTTAACGAGTGATTGGGTGGCAAACTGGGAGTCTTACGACAGTTTCTTTAACGGCGTTATCTTAGGACGTCCGCATCGAGCAATTCGAATAACCAAAGACGAGCTTGATGATCGTTTGGTTAGTCAACACTATCCACAATTTTCCACTTCCAATAGTGATGCAGCATTCAACACCAACTTTAGGATCGCGAGTCGAGATGCAGCACTTACTTTTCCCTTTCAAGAGTCACGAACAGGTACAGCTCGACCTAGCACTTATGATCCGGATACGCTCGTTGAGGCACAGGCTGGAATATCGGGTTGGCATAATGAGAGTGACTTTGTTCGCATCGCTACGGAAATATTGCGCAAAGAATCTGGTATTCGAATTCCTGAATCCAAATCCGCTCTCAGCTCACTCGTGGTGTATTTAATCGTACTCATACCAGTTAATTATCTCATCTTTCGCTTATTGTCTCGTCTTGAATGGTTTTGGTTAGCCGTTCCCGTGATCTCAATTGCTGGTGGTGTGGTGATAGCCAAAGTGACGCAACTTGACATTGGTTTTTCAAGGAGTGGAAAGGAACTGGCGTTGCTAGAAATCCAGGCAGGTTACGATCGAGCTCATCTCACCCGTCTGGTCTCGGTCTACAACTCATTATCTACCGATTATCAGATCGATTTTGATTCTAATGACGTAGCAGTTGAACCTTTAGATTTACGGGCCGGACGAGACGATGAAAGTCAATATGATACTGGGACATTTGATTTTAGCCGGTCAGATCAGCCTCGAATCAGTGGGTTTCAGATCGATAGCAACCAAGCTCGAATGATTCGAGCAGAGCAGATGGTTGACTTGGAGGGAGTGATCACATTTAGCGATGACAATTGGATCAGTAATACCACAAAACTTGATTTCTTTGATGGCTACGCGGTGAGAAGAGCGTCTGATGGACTCATTCAAACCGCCCCAATAGAAAATTTAAATTCGGGAGAACAGAAGCAGATTCAATTCCTTAACTCATTGGATATGGAGCGATCTGGTGAAATGTCGATAGAGTTAGAAGGATTACTCAACTCCTTGAATTCGGAAGAGAGAATACAGGAAGGCATGGTTTGCTTGGTTGCCCGGTGTGATGGTAGCTTGAAAGGAATATCCATGGCTCCCAATTTGGATCAATACACCGGGCAAACACTCGTCATTATCCATCTTCGAACTAAACCGTCTCCCGACCCGAAGAAAGATCTCAATTTAGTCAGTGAGTTTAGAGAGCGCTTGGACGATGAAAATGGTTTATCCGGTTCCGGGGAAGCAACGGAAAACGTGCAATAGATGATTGAGCTAAATGCATTCGGTAAAGACTACGGTGATTTTACGGCAGTCGAGTCTATCGATTTAAAGATTGAAGCTGGTGAAACCTTCGGTTTTATTGGGCCGAATGGGGCTGGGAAGAGTACGACTATACGATTTTTAGCAACGCTTTTGCATGCTAGCCGCGGGACGGGTGAAGTAGCAGGCTGCGATGTGAAATCAGATCCCATTGGTGTCCGCCAAGCCATCGGTTATATGCCTGATCATTTTGGCGTCTATGACGGAATGAGAGTTTGGGAATTCTTGGATTTCTTTGCTGTCGCTTACCGGATCGGAAAGACTCAACGTAAACAAATTATCGGTAACGTTCTTGAATTACTCGATCTAGGTCATAAAAGAAATGACTTTGTGAACGGACTTTCACGAGGGATGAAGCAGCGTCTGTGTCTGGCGAAAACTCTTGTTCACGATCCACCCGTATTAATCCTTGATGAGCCTGCTAGTGGATTAGATCCACGAGCACGGATTGAGGTGAAGGCATTATTAAAAGAACTTCGGTCAATGGGTAAAACCATTCTGATCAGCAGCCATATCCTCACGGAATTGGCGGATTGCTGTACATCGATTGGCATCATGGAGAAAGGTAAACTGTTGGCTCATGGATCCATTTCTTCGATCTATCGACAGGTTAGGAAAAATCGTGTTATCGATATTCATTTTTTGTCGAACATGGAAGTCGGCCTTTCTGTCATACGAAGTTTTCCGCAGCTGCGCAGCCTTGAAGTCAATGGCAAGAAAGCGACCGCAGAATTTCAGATGCGAGACGAGGAGGTTGCTGAGCTTCTTCAACAACTACTGAAGAAGGATGTCAAGTTGCTGACATTTCACGATCGTGAACCAACACTTGAAGATGTGTTTATGTCTGTCACCGAGGGTCTTGTCACGTAGTTTCAGAGCATGATACTTGGAAGAATCTGATCGCGTGATCAAACATGCTTACCTGATCTTTGTGGTCAAATCATTTGCCAGAGCAGAGATGTCGACATCATCAGACATTTCTACTGATTGAATTTCAGGAAATGATCGGAACCATGTTTCTTGTCGTCTTGCGAGTTGCCTGGAGTGAGCGGCTACCTCTTCAATCATCTTGTTGCGGGTATGATAATCCCTTAGTCCCTTGATGATTTCTCGATAACCAACCGCCTGAGACGCGGTGCGCGAAAGCTCACCATATTGGTTAAGTAGGTTTCGGACTTCCTCAATTAACCCCTGCTCGAACATGGACTCCACTCGTTGATTGATACGACAATGGAGCTGCTGACGAGGCCACGCCAGGGTAAAAACGTTACATTCTGACCAGTCGCGGTTGGATTCAAACTGAGTCTGATGATGACTTATCGGTGTGCCGGTAATTTTGGAGAATTCCAGTGCGCGTATCATTCTTCTGACATCTGAATCGTGAATTCGGCTGGCAGCCAAAGGATCCACTTGAAACAACCGTGTCTTCAAAGCACTTGTGCCATGAATTTCTACATCCGCTTCTACCGCTTTTCGGAATTCCCAATCTGCTGGTGGACCCGGATTGAAGCCTCGTAAGATTCCCTTTAAGAACATGGGAGTGCCACCCACAAATATGGGTATTTTGCCCCGGCTTTTGATCTCGTCGACCGCTATGTGCGCTGCCTCCATATAACAGGCCACGCTATATTCTTCATTGGGCTCGACTAAATCGATCAGGTGGTGTGTCACCTGGGTCTGTTCGACCAAACTCGGCTTTGCAGTACCGATATCCATTTTTCGATAAACCGCAATGGAATCGAGCGACAGGATCTCTCCATTAATGCTTTTAGCCACCTCGATTGCCAGCCTGCTCTTTCCCGAAGCTGTGGGACCGGTGAGAACCACAACCTCATCTACTAGCGCTTGGTAGGTTTTGTGATGTTCGGAGAGGTTCTTTTGGCTTGGGTCCGTATTCATACAGACAGAACATGAACTGTTTGGATTAAGAGAGTGGTGTGTAATGAGCGAATCATAACAGACAACACAACGCACTCTAAGTACAGGCGGCGTCGATTTTATCGTTCTCCCCCATTCGATTTCTATCCAACCGCGATCCAAATGGTGGGGCTAATCCTAGTGCTTCATCCAACAGCTGGATCTGCTAGTGCATAGAGAAAATTTGGATCAGCTTTTACTGCATTGGCACTGAGAAACATTCGAGTGAGTTTTCGGACAGGAATAAAGTTATGTTGGTGAGCAATTTTCTTGGCTTGATGATTATCTTCCAGTATGTCCCAAAAAATATCATTGCTTGTTTGCTGGATTGCCAACGCAACCAATTTGTTCGCAGTCTCGACGCTTCGCGTTGACATCGGTCCCAGGTAATCTGCCAGATAGCCTTGTCGCAGCATACAGAATCCATCATTGCATGATAGGAATCGGCTGGATGGTATTAGGTGGTGAATCCATTCCAAACGATCACAACCAAAGGCCAGCTGGTCAAGTGAAGCATGTTCATCGGAAAAGTAATCCGTCTGAGATTCAGAGGACAGTTCTTCATCGGGATGGCTGTCCGAGTGCTTTCTGTGCCCCCTATGAATTCCACACTCTGTGCTGAATCCGATTTGCTTATATAAATTTTCTCCCAGTGGTGTTGCATCGAGCTTGATCGTTTTAACGGATGTTTGACGAAGCTTTTCTACACACCGGCAAAGCAAACATCGGCCAATTCCAAGCCTTCGAAACCTTGGGTGAACAAGCATCATTCCGATCCACGCGAGGTCACCTGCATATTTTGTGGAGGTAACCGTTCCTAAGAGATGCTCTTTGTCGAAAGCGCCATAACAACCCCCAGTACCATAATCCAGTATACGCTCCCAGTCGGATGCTATCTGGTTCCATCCCGCGATTCGACAGAGCTCAAGAGCCTGGGGAATATCTCGGCGTTCAAGTAATCTTATTTCGGGCATGTATTTACCGTCACGATTACTGTTCGCTTTGCCCTGAACCGATTTTGGAACGCTCACTCGCGTCAGCGTTCTTAACGACCGGTGCAGGTTTAATGGCAGCGTTTGAGTAGCTTTCCAGTTTTGCGGGAAGTGTCACAAAGGCTGTTCTCAACGCCATGGAAACCAAGAGTGCGATGCCGAGATAGGAGAACCATTTGAGTGGACGACCCATCCATGTCTTATCGCTTGCAAGCCAAACTAAAACAATTGCAACGAGCGGTGACCCGACCACCGTCACTGCTTGCGCTGCAATGATGGTTGGAGCTCGATCAAAATTAAATTGAATTGCAGCAATCGCTACGGTCATTCCCGTGAGAAGTGAAAGACTAGTGAAAACTCTTGGCCAGCGATCCGTGGCCTCACAGCCGAGACCTAGTCCATCAGACAAAACAAATCCGCCAATCATTGAATTCACAAGAAATGAGGAATAAGCAGCTGAGAATAAGCCGAGGCAAAAGATCCATCTCCCCGTAGATCCAAATGTCGGCTCAAGAGCGGTTGCGATTTGAATCGGATTGGTTAACGTGACGTTATCGCCAGATTCAGTGTGCAAACCTGCTGCAGCGGTCGCCATCAACATGATTGTGATGGTGCCCATGATGCCGGCTCCTATCCTCGCATCAGTGGAGCCAGCCTTAACATCATCCAGGGACCAACCTTTTTGGCGAACCAAATAGGCTTGGTAAAATGCAGCGGTGATCACAAAGGTTGTGCCGATCAAACCCAAGACACTGATGTCTACCAAATCAAATCGAGGAATGAATCCTCGAGCGACGTCACCAAGTTTCGGCCGTAGTGTTACCAAATTGATCGTGAAGCTCAGTAGCATCAACGCGACGAGGAACATCATCATTCGTTCCACTAACTGATACAGATTTCGGAACGCAAATAAAAAGATGATGGCGCAAGAATTAAAGATAACTACCAAGGCTGGAATCAGATAATTTGGCCCACTCGTTTTTGAATCTTCAGGTGGAAATAATTCTTCGACTACAGCAGCAATCCCCATGTTATAACCAGATTGAAATGTTGCACCGATAAAAAATAAACAGATGCCCACCGCAATCGCCCAATTGCTTTTTCCTTTCTCTCGCAACATGTCGCATATCGATGAGGACTGGATACTTCCCAGACGGCTTGCGATTGTCATGAAGGCCAGTTGAAAAATCACAGCAACGAGTACAATCCAGAGCATTGAATAACCATATTTTGCTCCGACTGAGGAGCTCGTCACGATGCTGCCGGGACCAATTACCACACAGGCAGTGATGAGACCAGGACCGATTCTGCCATACCAAGGCGATCTGTTCATTGGATTGAAATTCTTAGGCGAAGGTTGTATCGAACTGAACCGCTATTCGATACCGAAAGAACGACGCGGTTTCCGTATCTTATAAGAATCTGTTAGACCCGTTTTGATTCGAGACAAAAAATGAATGTGCCAAGTGAGTCGGGCTCTCCATCCCGACCGATCTCCGTGCGATTGGACGATTTTCTGAAATTACAGGGCTTAGTCGGCACAGGGGGTGAGGCAAAAGTAAGAATCCAAGCCGGAGAGGTCAAAGTGAATGATATGGTGGAGACACGTCGACGCAAGCAATTGTCTGAGGGCGACCGGATTGAGTTTGATGGGAATGATTACCTGGTGGAACTGAACGATCTGTAGACTTTGACGATTTTTCCGAAATGAGGAGTCAGGCTAACGCTGTCCAAGTTAACACTTGAGAATACCCGATAACTCGGAAACACACGGATGTTTATCAGGGCAACACGCATCAGGTTGCCGACAGGGATGGGGACCTCAGAGATGACTCGTTATTTTCGAATCACTTCATTGTTTGCTGTGTTCGCATGTTTCGGCTTGATACCCGATAACGCTTCGGCGGATTGGAAGACTTTTTGGCAAGAGATCCATTCCGGATTTCATCGTAACAACGACTGGCCGGACCCCTTTAATCAGGCTGACGCTCAGGCGGTTCGCAAGCCTTTTGAGATCATGAAATCCAACGGCTGGCAATTGCATAATACGATAGGACACGATCTGTTTCGTCCTGAAGATGGTACCCTGCTTACCGCTGGGCAGAGACGATTACAGTGGATTGCCAATCGAGCCCCCGCATCGCGTCGACAGGTCTTTATTGTACGCGCCGCGACAGAAGAGAAGACTCAAGCCCGGGTCAACTCGGTCAGGGAAGCGATTGCAGCACTCAGCGATCACAATAACGCGCCGGAGATTTTTGTGACGGACATCTCACCACCGACCGTCTCAGGGATATGGGCAACCAAGATCAATAACGCTTGGTTCGATAATTTGGCCACCCCTAAATTGCCCGATCAAACCACCACTGGACAACCCGGCGTCGGCTCTGCCGGAAGTGGTCAATAAAAGCTAGCAAAGCTCCATGTTGATCTCAGAGAACTCCCCTCTGTAATCGATCCGTTGCCGTCTAGGAACTCTTTAAGCGGATCATACAGGTCGGTTAAAGAATACGGATTATAGAAGCCGATAAACCCTTTGGATCGTCGAAGTATGTCGGCATGCGCTAGTGAATAGGCACAAAGGACGCAGGAGATAAATCCGTGAGGAAGCCATACCCTTTCAATTTTAGGCTGATTGCTCTCTCCACTGCAGTGGTCGCAGCAACCACCAGTGGTTGCTCAACGACTGGCGTCAATTGGAGCTCGTTGAATCCCTTTTCGAGCAACGATGCGCCGGAGGTTAGGGAGTCACCGACGGAACAAGAGACTCGAGTGGTCACTGCCAAATCTCCTTCCTCTGCTGCTGACGAAGTAGAGCAAGCTGGCGGATTCACTGCTTCAGCCAAGAAAGCTTGGAATTCCACTACGAGTGCGGTGACAGGTGTCTTCACCAAGTCCGAAGAAGAAGCCGCCAGTGAGCCTGAGGTCGTTAATGATCCACTAAGTCTTTCGAATCGACCTGATCGAGTGAATGCAGAGGTTTACATTGCAAACGGCCAGCTCTGGGAATCGACAGGGGATTTTGCCAAAGCGATGGAGAGTTACACACGAGCATTGGAATCCCAGCCTAACCACACTCCCGCGTTAGCTAGCATTGCCAGACTGCATTTCCGTCAGCAGAACTACGGCGAAGCTGCCAAGTTTTTTCAAACAGCTGCTTCGACCAACCCAGCGGAAGCTGGCTTACAAAATGACTTGGGACTCACTCATAGCAAGCTCGGACAGACCAACCTAGCTGTTCAACATCTGAACAAAGCATTGGAAATCAGTCCCGGTAATTCTCGGTACGCGAATAATCTCGCCAGCATCTTGTATGACGCCGGGCAGGAGAGTGAAGCTTTGGAGGTTTTGAGTAATAACAATAAGCCAGCAGTCGCCCACTTCAACATGGCTTATCTTTACTTTCAGTCAGGTAAGTTGGTTCAGGCTCGGAATCACCTCAGCGAGGTGATGAAATATGAGGTGATGTCAGAGACTGATGTTGCGACACGTCGAGCAGTGGAACGCACGAAAGAGATGCTTGTCGGACTGGATCGCTCGCAGTCAATGGACTCGGGCGAACGTATTGCAGCCAAGCCTATCAGTCATCAAGTACGGACAGCACGCACCGAGGTGGAAGACCCAACTGCGACCAGCTCCACTGCTGCAGGAGGAACTTCAAGCGGGGGTCCATTCTCTCTGCCTCAAGGCTACAAAATCGGCGATCAGTAAACGTAAGAAGTTAACACTGCCCGTCTCTGGGACGTGATACCACACATCGTGCTGCTAAGGCATCACGGAACGTGAACTGGTGGATGGCGAATCAGTCATCAGTTGGCCTCTGGTCATCAGGAAACGGAATCGGCTCCTTACGCAACCACGCTAGCGCATTAGAAGCTGCTTTCTGTTCAGCTTCCTTCTTGTTGGTTCCCCAAGCGCCCGGAAATTGTTGGTCGTTGATCACCGCACAGACAAGAAAAATCTTACGATGATCCGGCCCGCAGTCCTTCAACAATTGGTAGATAGGTGTATGTCCGATGTCACGCTGTGCTAACTGTTGGAGTGAGGATTTGTAGTTACCAGCACCTTGGTTTGCGACTGCATTAGCAACTTCCTCTTTGAGCCATTGCTTTAGAATCGCACGAACCACTTCAATGCCACTATCGAGGTAAATGGCTGCAATGATCGATTCGAAGACATCACTTACGAGAGATCTAGGAAAGCTTCGATTTCGAGTTACTCCCCGACCAACGATCAAGCATTGATCCAGGCCAAGTTTTCTTGCTACGCGGCCGCACGTTCGCCGACTGACCACCGCTGACTTTATCTTCGTTAGATCCCCCTCGGTATACTCTGGGAATTCTTCAAAGAGCCATTCGCAGACCGTCATTCCGAGAATGGAATCACCTAAAAATTCCAATCGTTCATTACTCGCAAGTCGATGGCTTGCCCCTGATGCATGGGTCAGGGCTGCACGCAGCAAGGCTTGATCACGAAATTGGTAATGAATTACCTCTTGGCACTTCGCGAGCTTTTCGATCTGATCAGGTGTCAATGGCTGCCCAGCCAATGAACCTTGAGTGGTGAGTTCTTCGGATTTCACGTGTGACCTGATGGGTGACAAGTACCACCTAAGCCAATGGCGCAGAATGGTTTTGTGTTGATCAACGGGTTGGGTATCCCTCAGTTCTTGTATGGTTGAGGGGGTGTCACACGCCGGTGGTCGGGCATGGTTGTACTTTGATAAGCACTCGAATGGTTCCCGAACTCCGGTGGATGACCGAATAAAAGTGTAACCGCGCCGTTCAGATTTCGCCAGATTGGGTATTCATTCGATTTTCCAATCGTTACTTCACTGGTTTAGGGATGACTAGCCTCAGCGATTGCCTGAGGTTGACGATTCACGAAGAAATGCCCGTGATCTGAAGTGACGATGATGGCGGTATGTTCCCAGACTTGGTTCTTGTCAGCCCAATTCATGACTACATCGAATGCAGCTTCGCCGCTTAGAACTGCGCCGATACTACTGTCAATATTGTTGGCATGATTGGCCCAGTCTACATCCCCGGCCTCGATCATCAGCCAAAATTTCCCCTTGTCAGCGGCTAGATAATCCAGGGCTGACTCAGTCATTTGAGCAAGCGTTGGGTTTTCTATTAAGTCTTGATCAGAATACTCTTCTCTTCCTTTGAGATCATCGGCTGGATTGTATTGTCCGTCAGCAGTTTGATAGGGCAGATGACCGTCATATTGCGTTCCGAAAAATCCCAAAACACGTTTGTTCTCGGAGACAGCTTTCTGTGTAGCTTCTTTTAATGCCTCGTGACCGGATCGGTTCGTTTGGCGGGTGGCAACAACATACTGTCCTCCATGGTCCACATTGACTTTTTCCATGTCTGATTCATGGAGGTAGCGATTTCCAACAAGATAATTATTACCTTGCCCTGGATCCTTTTGACGAGCCGGACTCCACCCACCTCCCATTACCACATCCAGCCCTCGTAAGGGTTGATCTCGATGAGAAACTGAGGGAAGTCCAAGCATATCTCGAGAGATATCTTGATAGTCTTTTCTGGTGACATTATTTGCGTATGCTGCCGCGGGGGTAGCATGCGAGATGGGGACGCTTGTAACGATCCCCGTTTTGAAAGATTTTAATTCGAGTTGGCGAGCGATTGGTAAAACTTGTTCACCATCCGCAGTGTAATTAATGGATCCGTTATAGGTTTTTATTCCCGCTGTCATACTTGACGCTGATGACGCAGAATCCGTTACGGTATGGGGTTGCTCACGGTCCTTCCCAATTAAGTAATTGGTAGTGGTGGGTTCCGACCAAGGTGCATGACCTCCGCGTCTGGGGTTATATCCACCGGTAGCCAATGTATTTCCGGTATGAACGGTCTGGGCGTTCACATCAAATTTGGCTGACCCAAGTAGCGAGCTAGTGCATACCAGAGCGTAGTCCGTTGCAACCCGGTAATCCTCAAGGAAGTGAAGTCCAATGCCTCGACCACTATCGTACGGCACTTTCCCTTGTTTATAGGTGGCAGCAGCTCGTGTGGTTTGCCAATCCATACCATCAAACACAAATAAGATGATGTGCCGGTATCCCTCATCCACTGCTTGTTGTTGGAGCCGATAAATATCAGTCTGGTCGTAATAATTGGCGTGAGGATTCAGTGTCTCGGTGGGAACACTGCCGTAAAGCGCTTTGATCTGCTCCTCATCTCGATACTTACTGCCCTCCTCTCGCCATTGATTGAGCGTGATGCCGAATGTGTAGACTGGAATGAGGCGATTAGAATGTTGATCCCATTGGTGATAGACATTCGGTTGAAAACCCCAATGGCCCCAGCTCGCATATTTTTCGTTGGATGCTTTGGTCTGCATCTCATTTAAACGGTCAGCCACCCGGCCCGTTTCTTGATTTAATCTCGGAGTGGATTGGCTCTGAAGTTCTGAAGGAGTAGGAAATACGAGCAGACTCAGGAAGAGAAAAAACAGGTGGATATGCTTCAAATTCATCAGGAAACCGTGTCTTTAAAAAGACGCTCAAGAAGAAAAAACTAGGTAAGTGAGGTGGTGAGATAGAATCGGATTTGTGAAATCTTACTTCTCGTTCAATGGGTTTTGTGGCGCGATTCGTCCGGCTGCCACAAGGTACTCTTTTCGATCACCTCCATATCCGATGCCGGTTCGAAAATAGAGCCGATCTTCAATGGCGACTGGCGTTGCAAAGATGGACTGTCCGCTAGGGTTAGTGGCCACTAAGTCGAATCTTTCTGGCGATGCCGCAATCACGTAGCCCGTTCCTGATTGTGTTGCGATATATATTTTGTCGTTAACGAGCAATGGAGACGCGCTGATTCCGCCACCAAATAGTCGTTGTTTCCACATGGAGACTCCATCAAGTGTCCGCCAGCAATGAGCAACTCCATTATCAGCGACTGCAAACACATAGTTTTTGATCGTAAGGAGAGATTGCTCGTAGCACATCGTATTATTTTCCCAAAGTTTTGAGGCCCTGCCATCACCGCTTACGCACCATGTTCCCGCGATTGGATTGCCACCGCTGAATAGGATTCGCCTGTCATCCCATGCGACGGTTCCACAGATTGCTTCTGTGCCAACGTCAGCACTCCAGCGGACCGTTCCTTTCAGTGGATCGTAGGAGACTAACTTGTCTCCTCCAGCAAGTAACAACTGTCGCTGACCTGCGATGGAGGCAACCACGGGTGTCGCAAAATTCAGATTGATAGGCCTCGGCAAGCTCCATACTTTTTCGCCGTTATGGAGTGCGAGTGCGTAGATTCCACTCTCTCGTCCGTCATACTCAGCCGCAACAATCAGAAGATCTTCCTCGATGACGGGACTAGCTCCGTATCCGAATTGAAAGGCGTCAGGTTGATAATTGCTTACCTTTTTTTTCCACAGAACCTGCCCGTCGAATGTTAGTGCTGTTGCCCAGATCGCATCATCACTGTGGAAGCAGACAAAAAGATGGTTTCCATCCGAGGCAGGTGTGGGTGATGCGTGAGAATTATTTGGGTGAATCCTGCGAGGAAGAGTGCCTTGGTGAATTGTCCATTGATCAATTAGTTTTCCACTCTCTTTCTCCAACTTGATGACGGATTGAGTTCCATCTTCGATTTCTGAAGTGGTGAGAAAAATCCAGTCATCAACAAAAATGGGAGTGGAGTGACCACGTCCGGGAATGGCGGTTCGCCATGCGATGTTATGTCCAGTTTTTAAATCCCATGAAACAGGGGCATCGGTATTCGGTAATGCATGATTATCACCTGCTGGCCCTCTCCATGTCTTCCATTCTTCACACCTAACTTTTTGGCTTAAGCAGATCGAGAGAACCAAAGGTGCAAACGACAAGGTAATCCACTTTAGACGGTTCTGAGCACGGCAATCATCGGTTTGTTTCACACCGATTGCCGGCACAAAGAAGGCATGGTCCTTGATTAGCGATCGCTTCATGAATAATGAATACAAGAATTAGTCTGTCGGAATGTAATGATTGACACACTAGGTGGTTATTGAATCACCGGATGTCATAATCCGAGGGTAACAAAAACAATGATGTTGAATAGCCATCTGGCTGAAAACAAGAATGACAAAACCTTTTTATGTGATGGAATTTGCCAGATTTCCGCCAATCTACTTTCTTCTCGACCCAGAATTTACCATCATAGCCGGTGCTGATTTTACGTTTGTCCTCGGTCGGAGTTATGAGATGCGTAGTGGAGTGGTTGGCGTCGGATTCATGAGCTGGATTCATTATCTCGCTTATCAACGTAGTCAGTGTGCCGAGATGACTGCATTTTGTAGTCGGGATCCCAAGAAACGGTCTGGGGATTGGACTGGGATTCAAGGTAATTTCGGTCCACCGGGTGAACAAATTGAGATGACGGGCGTGACGGGATTTGAATCCCTGGAAGAGATGCTGGAAGATGACTCCATTGATTTGATTGATATCTGTCTTCCACCCAGCTTGCACCCCGAAGCAATTCGAAGTTCTCTGAAGGCTGGCAAGCATGTTTTATGTGAGAAACCATTAGCACTCGATGCGGAGACGGCGCAGGCGTTAGCCGATGAGGCGGAGCCGGGTCAGCTCATGGTTGCACATATTTTACCTCTGATGCCCGAGTTCAAGATTCTAGTGGACGCGAAGAATGATCAGCGATGGGGACAGCCGGTATCAGGTCGATTTAAGCGAACGATTGGTCCCCCAGATTGGATTCCTGATTTTTACAATCGGGATAGCGTTGGAGGACCTTTGATTGACTTGCACGTACACGATGCTCACCTGATTCGATTATTGTTCGGTATGCCGACGGAGGCACACACCGTCAGCAGAAAAAAAGAGGGTGAGCCAATGTTTTATGAGTCCATCTTTGAGTTTGAGGATTCTGAGTTGGCAGTTTCCGCTGGCGGCGGAGTGATTACTTCTCCTGCTCGACCTTTTACACATGGTTATGAAGTCAGTTTCGAACAAGCGACGGTGCAGTTTGAATTTGCTGGCTATGCCGACGGCTCGAGTTCGTGCATTCCTGTAACCATTCTCCATGCTGACGGGACAATCGAAAAACCGGATCTGGGTGATGGAGATCCGGTGAGTGCATTTCTTCAGGAAGTGGATGAGGTGGCTCGTTGTATTCGAGATGGAGTTGTTTCCCCAATTTTAGATGCTGGGTTGGCCGTGGATGCCTTACGTATCTGTGAAATGCAGATGTAGATTGGGCAAGTCAGTTGAAACGATTTTTCTACAGTGATCCCTTACTGGCAAACTGCGTGATCAATTACCGAAGAGCTTATTGAGACCTCGATTGATTTGGTCTTCAAGAAAGCTCTCCGCATCATTCTGAATTGCTTGTACACCAAGCTGTGTGAGGATGGATTGCAGATTTGCTGTGTCGAGCGTTGGGCGATCAAGTGTTCCGATGATAGGTAATTGGAGTGTCTGTCCAGCGAGTCTTTGTAAATCGCTTCCTAGCCATTTGGGATCTAAGGGTATCATGGCAGTGAGGTACAGCTGACCGTCAAAGGTAACTTGACCTGTCGTGATTAACTGTGCGCGATCGAGGCTTGCTTGCAACCGCTCGTGTGCTACGACTCGGTTAGCGATGGCAAATCCCACCGTTTGTGTCGGCAGTTCTATCAACGTACTCGGTTTGTCCGATCGAGTGATCGCAGACGGATCCATTCGAATGGCTTTAACGGTTTCAATAGTTCGAATGAGCTGATTGGTTAAGGGTCCTGCAATAAGCTTGACGGAGTCAAGATTCATGCTTCCGCGAATTTTTGTCTTCGATGAATCGACAAGGTTGATTCGTGCTTCATCAAATTTGATACCGACGAGTCCCTCAATTTTTGTCGCATCAGCGAGGAGCGGTGTGATGAATCTTAACCACTGCTTAGACATTTCAGGAGTGATCTCAATTTCTTCACCAAGGACACCGGGTTCCAATTGGATCCACGTTTCATTTTCCAACTGGTGAAGGGATCCAGCGAGTACTAGCGTTCCCCCTCCGACGGGTAATCGGGATTTCTTGATGGAGATGGCATTGGGGGAAACAAGCAGTGGTATCGTTGTTCCAGCAATCGACATGCCAGCCACTTCAGCTGAATCCCATCCTATGTCCGTCGAGATACTGAAATCAATTAGCCCGTCATCAGACAAAGAAGCTTCCAATTGAATATTCGATTGATGATCGCCAGTCACCTGAAACACTATGGGAATTAGAGGCTGAATTTTTGAAGACAATTCAGTGATGTCCCAATCGCTGCTCCCAGTTAAAGACAGGGTTTGGATGGGCTCGGTGCTGGTGCATGTCCCATGAACACTTGTTTGAATCCAGTCTGTGACAAAATCGATCTGATCAATGATGAGCTCATCTTTATGATGATCGCGATGCAATACAGCTTGAGCGCTTACGGAGGGTTCAGTCCATAAACTATACATGTCTTGATTTTCATTGACCGATTTCAGAATCTCATTTCTACCTGCAATGAGATCTCGATCCCTCGTTAAATGCGGTATCGCAAGATTGTCAATCTGTAAGTCAACTTCGTATTGTGAAAAATCTTCCGTGTGTTTCACAAAGAGTGATCCTTGTGCGTCACCGCTTAGGCCCTTTGGCATACCGCCAAGGATACTCACTTTTCCTTGCGATGGTTGCCTTATCTGGTTTAGCTCGCTTTGGTCAAGTGGGTTTGAGTAATCGGAGAAGCTATCAGATAGTCGATCGAGCAGGGTACGCCACTGCAATTCATATTCAGTTTTCAGCGCATCGTGTTTACCCTTCGCTCGCAATGAGACACTGTGACTTGATAAAGTGAAGTCGTGAACTAGCCAGTGATGGTCGTTCCAATCGTAACTCCCTGAAAGCTCCAATTGGACTAAGTCTTCTCGGAAGCCGGAGTCGGCAACGCGTGTCTGAAAATCAAAGATTTCAGCAAATGATTCCGTTATGAATATTTCTGAGTCTGTGATTACAGATTTGCCACTTGCTTGGTAATTTCCTTCCAACGGATTCTTAAGATCGAGAGCACCCTTTAAACTGTCCAAGAGCGAAAGTTCGCCTTTACTCGACCAATTCAGATAAATGTTTGGAGGCTCATTGAGATTTGGGATGGGTTCTGCCAACTGGCAATGAACAACGGTCTGATCGCAATCCAGGGTTAGGTCAAGTTTCGAGAGACTCTTTAGCTTTGCGCTATCCAAGGCACCCGTTGCGGAGACTCTGCCCACCACCTTTGTCAATTCTTGATTTCGAACGATTGTCCCGGGCGCGGAAAGATCATTGGCTTGAAACGATCCATCGAGCAGCCATTGGCCTTCATTGGATGCATGCCAGGTGATATCCCCGGTTGTGTCCCCTGAGATCATCCAATCATCCAAATCAAGAAGTGGCGATAGATATTGGGTGAGATCCTCAAGGTCCATCTGGAACCTTAGGCTACCCTCCTGTGCATCTCCCTTGCCGCTGGCCGATCCGAACTTACTTTTCCAGTCGAACTGTTCGGCACGGATGGTTTCATTCTCACGTACAAACTTTGCGTTGACCGTGTTCGGAGCAACTGAGAAATTCTCACCAGAGCTTGTGATGGCTGTCATTTCATCAACCATTAATTCAACGCTAGTCACCCACTGCTGTCCAGCTTTTCCTGACTTGAGTTTTCCGTGCACGCGACCGGTTTTAAGTTGGGTTCCCTCTTTTACTGGTAAAAGGTGGGGTAGCGATTGCGTCAATGCAGGCAGGTTGATGTCGATGGTCACAGACCCATCAAAAGGGTCGATAAGTTGATCATTTGGTGAGAAAAAGTCTGATAGCGGGCTGGAGAGAGAAAATCGTCCTTCCATGGAAGCTTGACCGATATCTGTAGCAAGGGAGAGGTTTTCGCTTTGGAAGATTTCATCAGTCCAGGTCGCGAAGCCATTGACTACTGCAAGCTGCTGTGTCCACTCTCTTTCTGTGTTGTCACGAATCGTAACGTCTCGCAACTGAACCTCGGAAAAACGGATCTCCGTCTCTTGGTTAGCGTTACATCTAATGTCCACGTTACCTGTTGCATCGCCGTTGACAAAATCTGAATTGCTTATCTCTGCGTTCGGCAGAATGAAGCTTGTAAGCTCGATGGCGGTGAGGGGTAAAGAGTCAAGCTCGAGAGCTACATTCCATTCAGCTTCTTTCTCCTTTGAGTCCGAATCTTCACCTATTGTTTTAAAGCGATAGTCGGTTTCACATGTCAGTGAGCCGTTCCTCTTTCGTAGATCTGTGAACACTCCATCAATCTTTGCTTCGCAGTGTGATGAGTCGAGTCCAATGATCAGATTCGCTTTATCTAGTCGCCACGGTTTACCCGTATCGGTTTCAACCAGCCACGCAGAAGCATTTTCGACGTTGATCTGGTAAATGCCCATACTCTCGCCATTTGGATCCGCCTGAAGGGATTGAATTTCATTCCAAAGAGGGATCACGCCTTTCTCAAGCGGCGAGCGAAGTTCAACGTCTCTTGCATACAGTTGCAATCCATCCTCCGGTTTCGCGGTTAACCACTCCAACAAGGAAAGGTCACAACGAAGAACGCCTACGCGCAAGGAAGCATCTTTGGCCGCGGTTAAGGACAAACCTTTGAGTGTAGCTTCCGTAACCCACCCCACTTGGATGGATTCGGCTTCTAGGATGCAGCGATGATTGGAGAGCGAACTTGAAAGGAGGTTTGTTGCCAAGCCACTTTTAGATAGGAGCGTGGGTGTCGCCAAGAGAACAGAGATGAGTGCACCGAGCATCATTAACGCGATCACACGTTTTGGCAGTAACCGCATTACATTGCCAGCATTGGCCAATGTCTCGTTTCCTTCATCCAAGTGCGTGGTTGACCCAGATGACCAAGTGAATGCTGTCTGGGCTCGTGAACAAAACGCCGTCACTACCTGTCGCTCTGCCCAATGCAGTGTATCCATCTCCCAAGCCTTGGCCCAAGACATCTTTTGGTTTGTGGCCGGTGGATTGATCGAGACTTGGCTGTAATGAATCCCCTCATCTGGAGGTCGATCTCTTATCTTTTCGGTCGGGTAATTAGCAGGAATCGAAGATTTTTTTTGGACGAAAAGCCACCCTTAGACCTCTGCGACAACGTGTGAGGTATCGAAAATCACTGTTCTGGGTAATTGTCCACACCAGAGAGGGGAAAGGGGCTGACGCTTTGGGAATTGACAATCACTCCATCCACCGACAACCCTGTTGGGCCAATTTGCGTCCGGGACATGCAAACCCACTCTGCATGTTAAGGCACGCCTTTCCTACTCGAACCCAAAGATGCTGCATGGCGACCAATGCACTCGAAGAGATTCGATCCGCGTCACCGGCAATTCTCCCGAGCTTCCTACGCTGCGATTTTGGCGATTTGAGCGGTGAATTGAGTCGGCTCGGCGAAGCGGGGGCACAAGTCCTACATCTTGATGTGATGGATGGGCATTTTGTGCCCAATCTCACGTATGGAATGCCTATCGTTGAAGGTTTGCGAAAACATACAAACCTCCCTATCGACGTACATCTGATGATCAGCGATCCCTTGGCTTATGCGAAGCCGATGGTGGATGCTGGGGCCGATTTACTAACTTTTCATATTGAGTCCGTCTCTCCAGAGAAAGCACTGGATGTGGCTGGCGCGATTCGAGACTTGGGAGTAGCGGTCGGAATAGCGTTGAATCCCGAGACACCGTTATCCACCATCACCCAATGCTTGCCCCATGTGGATATGGCATTGGTTATGAGCGTGGAAGCTGGGTTTGGCGGGCAGCAGTTCAATCCTATCGCACTGGAAAAATTACGAAGTCTCCGTCAGTCCTGTCCCGATCTTTTGTTGCAAATTGATGGTGGTATCGATCCATCCACAATCCATTCAGCTCGACAAGCGGGCTGTGATCTTTTTGTAGTGGGCTCCGCGATCTTCAATCATCAAGACTACGGAAAAGCCTTTAGGGAGCTTGAGTCAGCGATGCACGGAGATGGCAGTAATCAGGGAATCAACGGCTGATGATCTCACGAACGAAGCAGTTGGGTCGTGTCCTGTTGGTTAGACCTGGAGCCACGGAATTCGATGAACAGGGCAGAATGAAAGGCTCATTGGATATGCCGATGAGTGAAAAAGGCCATGCGCAAGTAGATGAACTCGCAGAGCAACTGAATCGGTTCCATTTACACACGATTTACACCGCGCCCTGCGAATCCGCTCGAGAGACGGCAGAGCGGCTTGCTCGTGACCGTTCTGATGCGCGAATCAAGGTGATCGATTCTTTGCGGAATGTGGATCACGGTTTGTGGCATGGCAAATTAATCGCAGAAGTCCAGCAGAAGCTGCCGAGGATCTATAAGCAAGGGCAAGACTCGCCGACCGATATATGTCCTCCGGGTGGCGAATCGATACGTGACGCCCGCAACCGAGTGCTGAAGGCTGTGCAGAAGATACTCAAAAAAAGCAGCGACCCCTTCATCACCATCGTCATACCAGAACCTTTGGCATCGGTCGTTCATGGTCTTCTGAATGGTGAAGAGGTCATGGATTTCTGGGGGGCTGAGACCGATTCAGGTCGCTGGGAGCTCATCGAGTCCGTGGATATGCTTTCCAGCTGAATAGGTTGGCCCCCTTTTTATTCTGCCCATCCAATCCCAATTCGATGTTCCTGGGCTTCCATTTGAGTAATGCGAATAGCTCACGTGGGGGGTTTAGGGGCCGTTGGTGGGAAGATACGGATCGTAAGAAGCAAAGTAGATGAGATCCGTCAATCCTTCGGGCTTTCTGCCTCGAGTTTTACTCGAATACAATAAACGCCGATCTACAATGAGTACGTCGAAGTATTCAGAGCGTTTTCTCAGTACATGCGACGTTCAGCGTTCTACATTTTCAAACCATCTGGCCAAGGATTTACCGTGATGAGTCGATTTGCACCCATCGCTCTTGCTGCATTTCTTCCCCTGTTTGCCGATGCGGCAGATTTGGTGAAGCCGCCTCAAGTTGCCATGATCGATCAAATGATCGAGCAGGGTTGGGATAGCTTTGAAATCAAGCCAGCTGCCGTGGCTGAAGATGAGCAATGGTGCCGACGCGTCTTCTTAGACATCATCGGTCGGATTCCCACCGGGGAGGAGTTGGGCGAGTTCATGGAAGGGTCCAGGCATGACAGACGCCGTGAGCTTGTTGAAAGACTTTTGCATGATGATCGCTACACCGAAGAATATGCAGGCCATTGGTCTACCGTTTGGACAAATATTCTGATTGGTCGTAGCGGAGGTAACGAACGCGGGTCCATGATCTCTCGGGATGGCATGCAAAAATACCTTCGGGATTCTTTTGCACGTAATAAGCCTTATGACACGCTTGTCCGGGAACTTGTCACTGCTAGCGGCTCGACGAAACCCGGAACCGAAAATTTCAATGGAGCAGTCAATTTTCTGGTCGACAAGGTGAACGAAGAAAAGGCGGTGCTGGCTACGAGTAGTACCTCAAGGATTTTTCTTGGTCAGCAAGTGCAGTGCACGCAGTGCCACAATCACCCGTTCAATCAGTGGAAGCAGCAAATGTTTTGGGAGTTTAACTCCTTCTTCAGACAGACCCGTTCACTGCGACGGTTTGTTGATGGAACTCGCGATATCGATCATGCAGAATTAATCGATCAAGACTTCGCTGGTGAAGCGAATCAAGCCGAGGACGCTCTGATCTTTTATGAACTTCGTAACGGTTTAACGAAGGTAGCTTACCCTGTCTTCACCGATGGTACTGAGATTCCCAAGAGCGGCTTTGTCAGTGATGTCAACCGTCGAGAGGAGTTAGCAACATTGATGCTGGATAGCGAATACCTCGATAAAATGGTCGTCAACCGAATGTGGTCAATGTTCCTAGGGTTTGGTTTCACTAAGCCTGTCGACGATCTTGGTCCCCACAATCCAGCTTCCCACCCAGAACTACTCGCTGAACTGGCTAAAGCTTTTCGCGCTAGCAGTTACAACCTGAAGGACCTGATCACTTGGATCACACTGAGCCGACCCTATGGCCTTGCTCCTGTGTTGGGAACTAGCAACGAAATTGATGACCCGTCGATCGGTGAGATGCCAAAGTTTTCACGTTTCTATTTGAGACAAATGAGTGCAGAGCAGCTTTATCAATCGATGATCGCCGCAACGGACGCAGCATCAAGCGGTTCCTACGAGCAGCAGGAGCAAGAGCGTCGTAAGTGGTTGAGTCAGTTTGTTGTTGCTTTCGGTACTGATGAAGGTGATGAGGCAACTACCTTCAATGGTTCGATCCCACAAGCATTAATGCTCTTCAACGGAGACTTAACAAAGAAAGCAACCAACACCGGCCGTGGAGCATACATCGATCGATTGGCGTCCTCGGGGAAAAGTCCCGTAGAACGACTCAATTACCTATTTATGAATGGATTGGCCAGAAGGCCAACCGTCAATGAAAAGAAAGTCGCCTCTGCCCTGCTCCGCTCTCGTGGCGGCGATGAAAAGGAAATGCTGCAGGACATGTGGTGGGCAATTCTGAACAGTAATGAGTTCATCATGCAGCACTAAACGTTCAACTAGAGTCCTGACCCAACCCAACTAAATTTACGAATCACCGGCAAGTAAGAGCCAACCCTCAAACGGAAGGTTTTAAGATGACAATGAACTGGCAAACCCCGACTGGAATGACCCGACGACACTTCATGCAGCACTTAGCCGGATCTTCGGCCGCGGTGACCGCATCGATGACAATGGGTAACGCTCTCTACGCAAACGCTGAAGAGTTGAAAAAGAACCACAAGTCGGCAATTCTGCTTTGGATGGGTGGTGGTCCGGCTACGATCGATATCTGGGATCTCAAGCCTGGTGCTGCCACTGGAGGACCTTTCCGGCCCATTTCGACGTCCGGAGATCTTCAGATTTGTGAGCACATGCCAATGGTTGCTCAGCAGATGCATAATCTTTCTGTTGTTCGCAGCATGTCGACCCGTGAAGCTGATCACAATCGCGGACGTTACTACATGCACACCGGGTTTGTTCCAAATCCCAATATTGAGCATCCCAGCTATGGTTCAGTGATCGCGCATGAAACACTGGATCAGCGTCCTGAACTCGAAATCCCACCTTTCGTATCGATTGGCGGTGCGAGTGCGGGGCCAGGTTTCTTGGGAATGGCTTGGGCTCCGTTTTCGGTGACAAGCAACGGTCGAATTCGTAACCTCGAAATGAAGCTGGAAGACAGTCGTTTGCGAGAGCGCATGTACGCGTTGGAAATGATCGAGACTGGCTTTGCCAAACGAACTCGTGACGTTCCAGCCTTTGAACACGCGAAGGTCTTGAAAAAGACTTTCGATCTGATGACCAGCTCACAGATGGAGGCTTTTCGTGTCGAAAAAGAACCTGAAGAAGTTAAAGAACGTTATGGGACCGATGGTTTCGGCCAAGGGTGTTTGTTAGCGAGGCGTCTCGTCGAATCGGGAGTTCCATTTGTGGAGGTCGATCTCGGTGGCTGGGATAACCACAATGGTATTCATAACATTCTCAAAGATAACAAGTTGCCACAACTCGATCGTGCCATGAGTGCATTGATGGAGGATTTGGAGCAGCGAGAATTGATCAAGGACACCGTAGTGATCTGGATGGGTGAGTTCGGGCGAACTCCTCGCATCAACCAGAATGCAGGCCGTGACCATTTCGCGAGAGCTTGGTCTTGCGTTGTCGGTGGCGGCGATCTGAAAGGTGGCTTAGCTGTTGGGGCAACCAATAGTGATGGTACAGCTGTCGATACAGAGCCTTTCAGCAGTGAAGATCTGATGACAACCGTTTGCAAGGGATTGGGTATCTCGACGGAGAAAACCTATACCAGTAAGAACGGTCGTCCAATGAAGATCGCAGGCGGCGGAAAAATCATTAGTGAACTAGTGTGAGCCATTGAGTGCTAACTCGCCTGATCAGGATGATCCAATCACAATCGCTGACGGCCAAGAAAGTTTGAGTCATCAGGCTTCAGGACGCAGCGATGAGCTTAGTGCGGCACAGCTCGTGGCAAAGCATCAGCATGGCATATGGAGATACTTGCGTATGCTGGGATGTGACGCCGCAACCGCTGATGACTTGACTCAAGAAACCTTTCTCAAAGTTTTACGTAGTCGGGGATTTCAGCAACATAGTGATGCCGCCACTTCGAGTTATCTGAGACGAACAGCCTATCACCTACTCGTATCGCTTCATCGTAAAATGGGGCGAATGAAATCTGTACCTGATTTGCAGTTTATTGATCAGATATGGGACCGTTGGGCAGGTAAAGATCTCAGTGGGGACAAAGCCATCGACGCTTTGAGGCAATGTCTTCATGGATTGACTGACAGAGCGAGATTATCGTTGAGAATGCGATTCGCTAATAATTCAAGCCGCACCGAAATTGCTGATGCGTTAAAAATCAGCGAGCATGGTGCAAGAAATCTGATGCAGAGAGCAAAAAAACAATTGCGACAGTGTGTGGAGGAGACGTTGAAGCAGGATAGTCATGTCAGATGAAGTAAATCAAGCTGACGAGCAGGCATTTGATGCTCTGCTTGCTGAAACGTTGGGTGGATTGAATCCTCCTGATTTGAGTGGAATCGTGCTGGATCGACTCGAGTCGGATTCTCAGGTTCGTATCGACGACTTTGTAATTGAAACGGCGCTAGCCGATGCTCCCCTAAAAGCAACTCATCCCAAAATGCGCTGGAGCGTATTGACAACGTTCGCTGCCGTGGCGGCAACTCTGCTGTGGCTGATGGTGGGCATCAACTCCGACACCGATGGAGATACGGCGACTAAGACTGCTTCAGATCCGAGTCCTACTGCTGGTAACGAAACTCTGGTTGAGGTGGAGAAGAACGATGAGTCTCGGAACGTACCGGACAAGAAGCCTGCTAAGCCGCTCCGGGGTATACCCTTATTGGTGGATGATGATCCGACAAGCGAGCGATCCCAGTCGGATGGCTCTGCAATTAACGTCGTTCAATCGACTGGTGATTTACCAGGATTAGATGCAATTGCCCGCGATTTGCATGATGCGTTTTTTCAGTATTGGGATGCCGTTGGGGTTGAACCAACCAAAGCCATGTCAGATCAAGAGGCAACCCAACGTCTGGCGGGTCGAATCGACTTGAGGCTACCCGAAGAACTTTTAGGTGATCCCGACGGGATGCAAGTGTATTTCACGTCCGAGTCGAATGCGGCACGGCTTGCGTCTGCTTGGCTTAGGCAAATTACGCGTGAAGGGGTTCGTCGCATCTCAGAACAAGATCGTGAATCATTGAATCTGGAGCTTGCCAAATGTATTGAAGGATCTCATTCCTTTGATCGTACGCTTCTCAGTTGGATTGAAGGGCAAAACCCGCGGTCTGCTGCTTTCCACCAAGCCATGGGATCTCCGGGCAAAGTTTCAACAGTCAATCACCTGGCGAAGTTAACCATGAACGTGGATCTCCGGTGCGTCAGGTGCCATGACTCAAAAATTGATGGTAATGGCCAGCAGGCTGAATACTGGCAGTTTGCTGCCCTACTCAAATCAGCGGTACCCAATAAATCCGCGAAGGTAAACGGTCAAAAACAAGAAAACGAACGGAAGCAGAATTCAGGTATTTTTTATGAGTTAACTGACGGCCGGCAACGATTGGCGGAGCCAGGAGTTTCCCCAAAATGGGTTGGTCAATCAGATGAACGGAGGGTTCAATCTGTCAAAGAGTGGGCTGACGCTTTATCCGGCTCGAAAGCTTTGGCACATGGCGTGGTGAACTCTCTCTGGGAGTTTGTGTATGGCATGCCATTGGACGGGCGTGTTGTAGATCCGGTAACCGCTCCCCATGACGCAATTTTAGAGTCCATCGAAGAGAGATTGGCCCGTGATTTGATTCAATCGAACTTCAATATTGCCCGAACGCTTGCGTTGGTTATTGCCTCGCCTGTATCTCGGCGTTCCGTCCCGGAGATTTTTGGTGATGGAAACTCTGCGTTGGTAAGTAGCGAGGAAAGGGCAGTTGCGAGCGATTCAATTAATGCATTTGCGGCATCCGCCCCAGTCACAAAAAGAATGACGATCGCACGTCGAGTTGACCAAGCAGCACGGTCGATCGGTGTCAAAATTGACGCTACTAATCCTGCATTTGTTGCACAAGCAAACAATTCATCAAGCACTCCATCGCGAAATGGAGTGAAAGATAAAACACTCTCAGTCAAAGATGATTTTCCAACAAACGGTGAGCAATTACCGGTGCAGTGGCTCAAATTGCTGCCTCTTCAGCAAAGCCGGCTTGACCATTTGGCTTACCTCGCTGGCTATGATGACCTGCCATCGGAGGTAAGAGAGCTTGTTGAAATGATGGAAGAGGACACAGAAAAAGATAGGAACCTTACTTTGCAACGAGTTTGGTGGATGATCCGACCCTAGTTTTAAGAGATTTAACTTTCGATTGAAAGTTAGTTCAGCCACCAATGGCGTACATGGGACGCTCAGGTGGCTCGAAGGATGTGTCGTTTATCCCGTGAGCTCTAGCTTTCTTTTGGATGGATGCCTGGACGCAGTTCAAGATTTCAGTATCAGATGCTCCACCCCGAAGCTGATCCTTAAAGCTGACTTCATCTTGTGCAAACAGACAATTTCTTACTGCGCCATCCGCGGTGATGCGGAGTCGATTGCACTGACCACAAAATGGCTGAGTTACAGATCGAATGATTCCCACCCGATGTTTACCGACAAGGAAATCCTCAGAGGGTTGAGACAGATCCGTCTTGGTGATTGGTTGTATCGACCCGAATTGATCTTCGAGTATTTGTAGAATCTCATCTCCGCTTAGCACATCGTTTCGATGCCAGCTACGATCAGAATCGAGTGGCATGTACTCGATGAATCGCATGACCATTTGATTCCCTGATGCAAACTCAATTAACCGACGTATTTCGTTTTCTGTGATACCTCGAATTGCCAGAGCATTCAATTTGATGCTGGAGAAACCGGCACGGATTGCCGCTTCAATCCCATCCAAAGTTTGTTGGAGTCCGGATCGACGGGTGATTCGCTTGAATGTATCTTCGGAGAGCGTGTCGAGGCTGATATTTAGCCTTTGAAGCCCCGCAGACCGTAATTGGACTGCCTGTTCAGTGAGCAAGATACCATTAGTGGTTAAAGAAAGGTCTTGGAGGTTTGGGATCGATGATAGGCGCGCGATTAGGTTGTGCAAGTCCCTCCTTACTAAGGGTTCGCCGCCGGTGATTCGAATCTCCCTGATCCCGCACCTCTGTACGAGTAGTCGTGCTACCCTTTCAATTTCCTCGAAAGTCAGGAGCTCATCCTTCGGGAAAAACGCGGGGCTGTGCTCCGGCATGCAGTATGTGCATCGAAGATTGCAGCGATCAGTGACGCTGATCCTGAGGCTTGTGTGAAGCCGCCCAAAGGAGTCAACCAAAGGATTTGATGGTTCAGTGGAAACCTGTTTCGAATGATCTTCCATGTTTTTCTGAAGGCTATACTTTTAAGCAGTTAAATGGGTACCAGTCTGCCAAGCAGTGGAAATGCATAGGCATGATCGTTTCATTTCTCACTTGCCTTTGCTCATCAGCTGATAAGCGGGTGCACGATTTCTCCATGGACATCCGTTAGTCTATAGTCTCTACCAGCATGTCGGAATATGAGCCGTTTGTGATCAATCCCGAGTTGAAAAAGAATAGTTGCCTGCAGGTCGTGAATGTGTATAGGGTTTTCAGTCGGGTGAAATCCCAGTTCGTCGGTCTCTCCAATCGTTTGGCCTGCTTTGATTCCACCACCAGCCAACCACATGGAAAATGCTTGCGGGTGGTGATCTCGACCACGCTTGCGACCCAACGCAGCACTCGATTCGACCATAGGTGTTCTTCCAAATTCACCTCCCCAGACAACAAGAGTGTCTTCGAGTAAGCCTCGTGTTTTTAGATCTTTTAAGAGGGCAGCACACGCTTGATCCGTCTGTTTGCATTGTTTCGCGATACCCTGTTTCACATTGCTGTGATGATCCCATCCTGAGTGATAAACTTGAATGAAGCGAACACCTCGCTCAGCCAATCGTCTCGCTAGAAGGCAATTTTTTGCGAACGAGTTATTGTCGCCCTCTGATACACCGTAAGCAGTTAGAGTGGACGAATCTTCATCCTGGAGGTCCATCAATTCTGGTGCTCGGCTCTGCATGCGATATGCCATTTCATACGATTCAATTCGTGTTTGTATGGATTCCAGACCGTTATTCTGTTTTTGATATTCATTCATTTTGGTAATGAATTCAATGGACTTGCGTTGTTCAGTAGGACTGATTCCCTGCGGGGTCTTTACATGCAAGATCGGATCGCCGCTGCTTCGGAACGGTACACCTTGGTGTTCACCAGGTAAAAAACCACTTCCCCACATTGCGGAGCCACCTGATAGATTTCCTCCACTTTTCAGAACGACAAAAGAGGGTAGATCTTGGGTTTCACTGCCGAGCCCGTAACTTAGCCAAGATCCCATCGAAGGTCGTCCCGGGATTCCGCTTCCCGTATTGACAAAGAGTTGCGCCGGTGAGTGATTAAATTGGTCAGTATGCACACTCCGTATGATGGAAATATCATCCACCACCGTCGCTAGATGGGGTAACACATTCGAAATCTCGGAACCACACTCACCATGCTTTTTGAAGTCAAATTGCGGTGCCATGACAGCCGCGTCGGGCTGAATAAATGCGTACCGTTGTCCATCGATTACTGAGGGTGGAAGAGTCTTCCCTTCCAGTCGCTCCAACTGGGGTTTGTAATCAAATAGTTCAAGCTGGCTCGGGGCACCGGCCATGAAAAGATAGATTACCCGCTGGGCTTTTGCATGAGGGGGTAACCCGTCTTGAGTTTCAAGTGTTGCGGCTCCCCCTGACGTTGAGTTTGCAATCAGGGAGGTCAGAGCAATCTTGCCAACACCAATTCCACAGTCCCGAAAAAGTTGCCGTCGGGTTTTGGACAAATTCAAATTCACGAGGGTTCTACCGTTCATGGATTGTGAGGTTTCAAATTAGTTCTTGGAATTACTTTCTAAGTCGGCGACTCATAGTTTAGCACTGGACTGATATCACTTTCCTGCATTTTATGAGCTTGAACAATCTTCAATAAGATTCCTTTTCATTACAACAGCGATGAGGTTTTTCCATTGTGATTTAAACGCGAGCTTTGCTGGGCAGAACTGGAAACAAGGACAAAGTAAGTTAAAATGGCCCGATCTTAGAGATTGAAAAAAGCCAATAGTTTTATTCCGAGGATTCCTAGCGTCAGTGAAAGGCGAACTGGCAAGACGGATCATCTCGGTACACGAACGATGTAAACCCAATAGGTAAGCTCCACCCCAGGGCACAGCCAAAGAAGAAACGAACGTTAGCAGATAAGGCGGATAAATTCGTTTGCTACCAGAAGTCGGTCCAGACGCCAGAGCATGAAGTGGAGTTTTTTCAACAAGCCTACAGAGAGGCAAATGGAAGAAAGAAACCGACTTCACTCCGAGAAGATTTCTGCGGAACTTTTGCGGTTTGTTGCGAATGGGTCAAATCAGATAAAGCGCGGCAAGCTCTAGGCGTTGATCTCTGTGGAGAGACCTTGCAATGGGGACGCGAGAATAATCTTTCCAAGTTGCAATCCGAAGAGCAAAAACGCATTAAGTTGCTCGAGCAAGATGTGAGGAAAAGAAATCGACCGATGGTCGATATTCTGGCTGCTCAGAATTTCTCATTTTGGCTTTTCAAGACTCGCCCACAATTACTCGAGTACTTCAAGATAGCACGAAGTAATTTGAAAGCGGGTGGGGTGATGGTCATGGATATGATGGGTGGAGGCGATTGCTACACCGAAGAGTCAATTGATAAAAGAACCATCAAGAAAGGAAAAAGAGGATTTCAGTATTGGTGGGAACAGGCCTCATTCAATCCTGTCAATGCGGATGCGAGTTTTTACATCAGCTTCAAGTTTGCAGACGGAAGCAAGCTGAAGAGAGCGTTTGAATATCACTGGCGTTTCTGGACGATTCCCGAGGTCCGTGAGCTTCTAGAGGAAGCAGGTTTTAGCGAGAGTCACGTATATTGGGAAAATGATGACGAAGATAGTGATGACTATGGAACATGGGCTCGTGGCACGGATGCTCCGAGTAACCCGAGTTGGATATGTTATGTCGTGGCAATTAAATAGTCATCGGGTGATTTCGAAACGAGGGGATTGAGTGATGAATGGTTTTTTACGGCACCCGATGATTCTATCAATAGTGGTTCTGCTCTTCGGTATGCAATCGCACAGGGATCTGATGGGCGAGGATGCAGCGAAGCTGATCCAACCTTCTCATCAAGTGATTTTTGGAAAAGATAATTTAGTTGCTTGGTGTATCGTTCCATTTGATGCCAGTCAACGGAGTCCCAGCGAGCGGGCGAAGATGGTGCGAGAGTTGGGCATCAAGAAAGTCGCCTACGATTGGCGAGCAGAACATGTGCCCACATTTGAAGAAGAGATCATTGAATACAAAAAAAATGAAATCGAATTCTTCGCTTTCTGGAGCTGGCATGATGCATTAGAGCCGCTCATTACCAAGCATAAAATTCAGCCGCAGATATGGGTTACATTGAGTTCTCCTAGCGTGAGTCAGCAAGCAGATCGCATTGCTCAAGCCGCTGAATCTCTCATGCCACTTGCGGAGAAGACGGAGGCTCTTGGACTAAAATTGGCGCTTTACAATCACGGTGGGTGGGGTGGACGTCCAAGTAGTCTTATTGCTGTTTGTAAAGAGCTTCGGGAACGTACTGAATCCAAGCATATTGGCATCGTCTACAACTTCCACCATGCTCACGATGACATCGAGGAGTTTTCGAGCCACTTACCTAAAATGGTCCCTTACCTGTTCTGCCTCAACCTCAACGGTATGGTGGATTCACAGCAAATGCGAGAACAGAATCAGAAGATCGTGCCAATCGGTTCTGGGAAATATGAGAAGAGGATGATGCAGCAGGTTCTCGCCAAGGGTTATCGAGGGCCTATTGGTATTTTGGATCATCGTATGGAATTAGATGCTCGCGAATCGTTGCAGCAGAACCTTGACGGATTGAATAGCTTGATCCAGTCCTGGTGATTGAAATCACAAGTGAAATTGAGCATGAAATGGGTTATCTATTCTCCGGAAAGCTAGTTATGGTTCAGAGGAACATCTTAAACGCGACGGGTATAAGTACTTTGCTTTTCGCATTTTCACTTGTGTGTCTGGGGCAAGAGAAATCAACACTCGATCCTCGCGACGGCTCACTCAAGAATCTAAATGGCTATTTTCCTTTCAAATCCATTCGCACTTTGGATGAATGGGAGAATCGAAAATTGGAGATTCGGCGACGCATACTTGTTTCGCAAGGTCTGTGGCCGTTACCAACACGAACAGAGCTTAACGCTGTTATCCATGGCGCGATCGAGCGAGATGAGTACACCGTTGAAAGGGTCTTCTTCGAATCTGCTCCCGGTCACTTTGTTACTGGGAGTTTATATAGACCAAAAGGTAAGCTTGGCCCGTTCCCAGCCATACTTTCGCCGCATGGTCATTGGAATCAAGGACGTTTTTATGATGCTGGGGAGGATCTTGTTCAACAACAGATCCAGTCAGGTGCTGAAAACGACGAAGTTGGAGGACGATTTCCACTTCAAGCACGTGCCGTGCAGTTGGCCAGAATGGGTTGTGTCGTTTTTCTATATGACATGACTGGCAACGCAGATTCCAACCAAATCGCACACCGGCCCGAGCGATGGAATCATTTGGACCGTGCTACCGACTGGGGCTTTATGAGTGTGCAAGCAGATTTGCGGCTCCAGAATATGATGGGTCTACAAACTTGGAACTCGATTCGTGCGCTTGATTTCTTATTTCAGCTCACTGACGTTGATCAATCGCGAATTGGCGTAACGGGTGCTAGTGGTGGTGGAACTCAGACCATGATCATTGCTGCCATCGACGATCGTGTTACTGCTTCCATGCCGTGCGTAATGGTTTCGACGGCCATGCAGGGCGGATGCACATGTGAGAATGCACCCTTGCTGAGAATTGATCAGGGGAACATCGATATCGCAGCAGCTTTTGCACCCAAACCGCTTGCGTTAACTGCCGCTGATGACTGGACAATCCAACTCGAGTCAAAAGGCTTTCCGGATCTGTTGTCTCTCTATGAAACCTTGGGAGAGCCCAGCAATCTAAAAGGAGTATTTCGAACAGAGTTTAAGCACAATTACAATTTGGTGAATCGGACAGAGATGTACCATTTCTTTAACCATCATTTCAAGCTGGGGTTCGAAGAGCCGATTGTTGAAGGATATTACGAGCCACTCACCCGAGAAGAGGCCACTGTTTGGACGGGGTCCCATGCAGCGCCCAGTGGTGATCAAGTGGGAGACTCACACGAGGTTCGCTTGCTGAGCATGGCAACTCAGGATAGTGATCGGCAAATGGAAAAGGTTGTGGACTCGATCTCTGTGAGTGAAGAGAACTTCCGAAAAATTGTGGGGGGGGCTTGGGAGACAATCTTGGGACGATCGATCGATGAGGTTGGTGACGTCTCAACCGAGCACGTGCAAGATTCAAACGATGCAGAGTTTTATGGATACCTGGTTCGAGAGCAAAATCAGGAGAGAGTACGCATCAAGCAATGGCAAACGACTGATCCACAAAAAGGTCTTGTCATTATGCTCACGGACCAAGGCTTAAGTGATTTTGAGAGCGGGGGAAATAAAGTTGCTACAAATCTGAGAGAGGATTTAGCTGATAACGGTTTCGGTTTGATTGCCTGCGATTTGTATGGCCAAGGTGAAACCACTGCAGATAATCAGCCTATGTGGTATCAGCCAAATGGCGATCAAGGTTGGAAACGCTTTTCAGGTTACACTTATGGATATAACCACTGTCTCTTTGTTAAGCGAGTACACGATGTATTAACCATTGCGAGCTATGTGTCGCAGAACACCGATGGGCCTATTCATTTGGTGGGTTTAGGGTCTGTCGCGGGGCCCGTTGCTGTTGCAGCTAGATCCCAGATGGGTTCACTGATTCAACGAACCTTAGTGGATACAGAAGATTTCCAGTTTAGGAAGCTGGGTGCACACAACCATCCAATGTTTGTACCTGGGGCCGTTAAATATCTTGGGTTAGACGGTCTTTTCGCTTTGTGTGCCCCGCACCATATTGGTCAAATGAATTCAACGGACACAGTTTATTCGGTGGCTATCCGTCTTTATAACAAGCTCGAAGTGACCAATCACTTGGAGAAAATCGATCATCCAAGTCATGCAATTGTTTATCTTTCAAGTAACTGAATTTAGGTCGCTTTCACTCGTCGGAGTAGCTTCGGTAACCGTTTGTCTTCGAGCTTCACACTTGGCGATCATTTCATATTGTTCGGCGCGGCTCGAGGAACCCCATCTGGCAATTTCATCCACCGTACGAAAGCAGCCTTCGCAGATATTCTGCCGATTTAACTTGCAAATCCCAGTGCATGGGGATTGAAGTGGAGAGCGTGAAACATCCATGGTTTTTCTTTAGGATTAGGGTTTATCGCATCCGATTCAATCGATGATAACCGCCACGTCGCCTCCTTCGCCATACCACAAGAACAGCCAATCACAAGATATTGCAGTTTTACAATGAATCTCATAGCTAGCCCGAGTTATTTCTCCTTTATTTTTCTTTCCTTGGTTTGCTTGAGCCATCAGATTCTATCTCTGTCAGCACACGCCGAAGAGAATCGTTGGACACAGTTCTTGGGTTCTGATGGTCGAGGTGTCTCGGAGGCTGTTGTTCCCACACGGTGGAGTCAGGAGTTGAACATCGATTGGCGGACTGAGTTGCCCGGTCGTGGCTGGTCTTCACCTGTCGTAAGTAATGAGAAAGTTTATTTAACAGCAGCCATACCTCTAAGTTCTGGACCGAGTGACAATCAGGAAGATGGCGAGTTGGAGCCTGGAAAGAATACCGAGTTTGAATTGTCGCTTCTGATCGTTGACCTGAAGACAGGCGACCTGCTGGAGAGGGTTCAGATCATGATACAGGACGACGAACGACCCTCACGGATGCATGGAAAGAACAGCCGTTCCACTCCCACTCAAATTATTCGAGACGACCGAATTTTTGTGCATTTTGGTTATCAAGGAACCGCCTGCTTGTCTCTCGATGGTGAAATCATTTGGGTGAATCGAGAACTATATTTTCCACCGACACATGGAAATGGTGGCAGTCCAGTTCTTGTTGGTGATCGTCTTGTGTTTACCTGTGATGGTGGTGAAGAGCCCAAAGTAGTTGCGTTGAATTCGCGGACCGGTGAAGTGGCTTGGAGTGGTTTAAGGAGCGTCGACGCGAATACACCTTTTTCGTTTTGCTCGCCAGCGGTAAGTTCTGTCAAGGATAAGAGACTTGTTGTTGCTCCCGGTAGTGATGGTGTTCTAGCGATCAATCCAAAAGATGGTGAGGTGGAATGGAGTTTTGGTTATATCGGATACTCAGTAGTCCCCAAGCCTGTGTTGGTGGATGGCGTTTTAGTGCTATCCACAGGTTTTGATCAAGCAAGAATGTTGGCAATTGCCCCTACTGGGCTGGGTGACGTTACCGAAACCAATCTGGTGTGGGAGATTGACCGGAACGTGCCGAAGACTCCATCGATGATCGCCGATAAGGGATTGATATATTCTGTCAGCGATGATGGGATTGCGTTGTGCGTTGAGGCAGCGACCGGGGAGATTGTTTATCGCGAAAGATTAGGAGGTAGTTACTCCGCATCGCCCATACTTGCTGGAGGGCATCTCTATTTTACGAGCGAGTCGGGAAAAACTACGGTGGTAAAACAAGGTGAAAATTTTGAAGTCATCGCTGAGAATGAACTCGAAGAAAGAACACTCTCGACAATGGCGATTTGGAGGGATACTTTGCTGATGCGAACAGATAAAGCTATCTATCGGATATCAAACTCAAATTAGTTTCGAGAACGATATTCTTGGGGTGTTTTTTGATCGTGGTGACTCACTGCGGTGTTGAATTTTTAACGAATCCTGATTTGCGAGTGAGAAATCATCTTCAATCGCAATGTTTTAACTGGATTAAATTCTATAATGGATTGGTTTGCGAAGTGGGTCACGGGCCCTACTTCCATTGTGCGAGATTTACGGATATTCGTTGAGTTAGCGGAGACATAAATTGTTAGATCCAAAGTCGCTGATTGTTCCAAATCGAGAGATTCATGGAGTCTCTGCCATTTTACTTCCCGTGATGGATGGCTCCGTCGATTGGCATGGCTTTGAGTCACATCTCTAGCGAACCTTCGCCGCTGGACTCGAGCCTGCCGTGAATATGGATACTGGGTATGCCAACCTTATTGACCAAGTCACACGTCTAGAGGTTCTAAGACGCACGCAAGAGATTGCTTCCGGAAAAGATTTTGTTGCTGGTGTATTCGTCAGTGATGACCCTGACTCGAAGTTTGATCAAACCGCTTATGCCAGCGGAATGGAGGAGATCGAATCGGCAGGGGGTAAGCCGATTTTATTTCAGTCTTACGGATTGATCACGCAATCTGACACTGAGATTGTTCAGTCTTATCAAGAATTATCTAAGCACTGTGACGCCTTTCTTTTTTTTGAGCTGGCAAAAGTGTTCGCACCTTTCGGTCAAATTTATTCGCTGAATGTCTATCGGGAACTGATGCAAATTCCAAATGCCATCGGTGCGAAGCATTCCTCTTTACAGCGAATGCCGGAATGGGAGCGTTTAAATTTACGAAATCAGGTGCGGCCAGATTTTCGCGTTTTTACGGGGAATGATTTGGCAATCGATATGGTTATGTACGGCAGTGATTATCTACTCGGTTTGAGCACATTTGCTCCCGATGCTTTTGCTTTACGCGATGCCTATTGGAGGTCAGGAGACAGCAGATTCCATGCACTCAACGACTTATTGCAATATTTAGGGTTCTATACATTCCGTGCCCCAACACCTGCTTACAAACACTCTGCTGCCATGTTTCTCAAAATCAGGGGTTGGCTGAATTCTGATGAGACGTATCGTGGCTCACCGACGCGTTCGCATACCGACATTGAGGTTCTACAGAAGATTGCTGATGATTTAGACTCGCTCATACGAGGATCCAAGTAATGAAATACTCAAGGATAGCGAGTTATAAAACGTACGAGCAAATGTCGGAGCGGTTCAAGGAATTGGAACTCTCCATTCCGTTTGAAAAAGAGGTGAGTTCTGGTTCGGACTCTCCGCTTCAACAACCGATCGCTTGGAAAAATCAGCAGATCGGTAACCGGTTTTGCATTCTTCCCATGGAGGGCTGGGATGGGACTCCCGATGGAAAACCTAGTGATCTCACGTACCGTCGGTGGAAAAGTTTTGGAGCAAGTGGCGCAAAGCTTATTTGGGGAGGCGAAGCTGTGGCCGTTCGACATGATGGTCGCGCAAATACCAATCAGGTGCTAATACCGGATAGTAAGGGAAGTGAGATCGAAGAGCTACGGCGGCAAGAGGGTCAAGAGCTCGAACGTACCCAGCAAAGGACGAGTGATTTGGTGATTGGCTTGCAACTTACCCATTCTGGAAGGTACTCACGTCCTGATCTTGAAGTTGGCCCCGCGCCACTTCCCATTCGTCGAAATGGAGTTTTGGATCGCCGTTTGAGCATCAATGATGATTCAAGACTTTTGTCAGACGATGACTTAAAAGTATTGATTGATGATTTCATCCAAGCGGCGAAACTCGCAGAAAAGGTGGGGTTTGATTTTGTAGATATCAAACATTGCCACGGCTACCTGGGGCATGAATTACTTTCCGGCATTGATCGAGCTGGGGAATTTGGTGGCAGCTTTGAAAACCGAACTCGTTTTTTACGTGAAATTACCCATGGAATCCGCTCAGCAACTCGTTCTCTGAGTATTGGAGTGAGATTGAGCATTTTTGATTTTCTTCCTTTTTGCATGGGTGAAGATGGCATTGGGATACCTGAAAATAATTCAAATGCCGAAGTCTGTTTTGGCGGAGACAGTACAGGTACAGGAGTTGATCTGACTGAACCGTTAGAGTTCATGAACCTCCTTAGATCGCTGAATATCAACCTGGTTTGTACTACAGCTGGTAGTCCTTACTACAACCCGCATATCCAGCGTCCAGCTTTTTTTCCTCCAAGTGACGGGTACCAGCCACCCGAAGATCCAATTGTTGGCGTCGCGCGGCAGGTGATGGCTACCAAACACCTTAAAGAGAAGAATCCCGATTTGGTTTTTGTCGGGTCAGGGTACAGTTATCTTCAGGATTGGCTACCCAATGTTGCACAAGGAGTAGTTCGTAATCATTGGGTTGATTCCGTTGGGCTCGGCCGAATGGTTTTATCCTATCCAAACCTTCCCCGAGATGTTCTGGAGGGAAGAAGTGTGCATCGGAAGAAAGTTTGCCGTACGTTCAGTGATTGTACGACGGCACCTAGAAATGGATTGGTGAGCGGATGTTTCCCTTTGGACGATTACTATCGAAAGCGTCCTGAACGGGAAATACTCAAGCGGCTTTAGATTCCGAGGTGACAGAATAGCGCATTTTCAAAATCACCAGCTCGGCTTTCTGCGATCGTATTTTTTGATTTTCCCCAAGGCCGAGAACCTTTTAACGTCGGTTTTCGTCAAGTCTTTCTGCAAAGCTTATGAACGGCGAGCGATCATTCCCTGAGTTTCTAACGCGGATAGAGTAGACTGAATAGCACGAGGGGTGTGATCTCGAACGGTATTTCAGACGCTAGTAGTGTGTCTCCTTTCACTTTTTTATCACAGGTTGAGCATGAGTGACTCCGTTGAAGCGATGCAAGAGGAAGTCGATTCTTTTCGCCAGCGTTACCAGCTCGTCCAAGACATGATCGGCCGAGTGATTGTTGGCCATGAGGAGATCATTCATGGTGTACTGACTGCGGTTTTATGCGGTGGTCATTGTCTGATTGAAGGGGTACCTGGGTTGGGCAAAACGATGCTTGTGAAAACCCTATCTCGTGTACTGGATCTCAATTTTAAGCGAATACAGTTCACTCCGGATTTGATGCCGGCGGATATTCTTGGCACTAATATGATCGTTGAGGACGAGTCCGGCAAAAGACAGTTTGAGTTTCAGCAGGGTCCAGTATTCACGCAAATTTTGCTGGCTGACGAGATCAATAGAGCTACACCAAAAACTCAATCTGCAATGCTCGAAACGATGCAGGAAGGAACGGTTAGTGCGGGGGGAGAGATTTACCGATTGCAGCAACCTTTCTTTGTGTTAGCTACACAGAATCCAATTGAACAGGAAGGTACTTACCCTCTTCCTGAGGCTCAATTAGATCGTTTCCTTTTCAAACTCGTTGTAGGTTACAGCTCTCGCGATGAGCTCAATCAGATTGTTCAGAGAACGACTTCGAATGAATCCGCAAACATAGATAAGGTGATGGACGGGCCAGAAATTCTTAAGTGGCAAAGCATGGTGCGCAAAGTCATCTTGGCACCTCATGTTCAAGATTATCTGGTTCGATTGAATCTCGCAACGCACCCAAACGGTTCTCATACTGCTCCGATTACCAATCAATATGTGCGTTGGGGAGCGAGCCCGCGTGGGGCTCAGACTCTAGCACTCACTGCGAAAGTGCGGGCACTTCTCGATGGGCGGCTGAATGTGAGCTTTGAGGATATTAGGCGTGTTTTCTTGCCCGCGATGAGGCACAGAGTATTGATGAATTTCGAAGCTCAAGCTGAGGGTGTCACTTCCGACCAGATCCTGCTGGACATTCTGCAATTTGTACCTGAAAAAGGTGATTGATTTTTCACTGATTCATGTATCTTCCGATTGAGCATATATCGAAATGCCCAGCTAACGCCATCTGTTGTTCATCAATGATTAAAGCTCAATCATCTATCACTTTGGATCAAGATTTGCGTTTATATCCGAGGTAGCCAGAGTCGATGCTACGCCATCTGATGGTACTGGACTCTTTGCAATCCAAAGCATGGCGTTAAGAACTACTTTCCGGAAGGATTCGTTTTCCCAATTATCGTGAAAATGACCGCCGGTGAATCCGAAACCCCGCCCGCCGTCGGGCCGTTTCACTGTCCACATCATGGCCTCTGCCCTACCCTTGGATGCCTGAATGTGTGGGTAGGGGCCTTTCGGGTAAACGTAGGGACCATTTCTCACTTGATCTGATGGACCTGCAACAAGAATCGGAACAAACTCAAGTCCCTCTACGGTTGCTGGTTCATTCCCATTGATGTCGGAAACAAAACGCATATTGAAATACCATTCATCCTTAATCTGAAACGGCTTGACGCCATTAGCGATCGGATGGTCGGGCAATTTGGCAAAAACGGGTTCCCAAATTGGGTTGCAGGAATGCATGTGCTCGTAATGTCCTCCGATCCACTTTTGGAATTCTCGTCCGGCCTGATCAGGAACAATTTCCACTCCATAGTGCATGAATCCAAGACCCACTCCTTTTTCCGATAGCGCATCAATAACCTTCATTCGGCGACCTTTTTCCTGAACGACTTCATGTCGTCCGCCTCCATCCATGTAGAACACAATCGCGTCCGCCTCATCGAGTATCGACTCATCTTTTGGCCACCCATTTAGGCAGTAAGTGACTTCGATGTCTGTATTCTGACGCAGGCACTTGGTGAGTAATTGAACTCCCGCATTGAATTCATGCATCCTTGGTGGGTGAGATGGCTTGCCGGCGATTAGAACTAATTTTTTTGTCTCGGCATTCGCGATCAAAGGCAACAAAGTATACGTTAGCGCGAAAAGTGCGATCATTCGCCTGCTCATTTGGCAACCTAATAGGAATCTTGAGTAATGGTTGAGTTGACTTGCTGGGAATTCAAAACACGAATCCCTTGCTTGATCTAGACGAATACTTTAGCAGCTTTCGAGACCGAACAAGGTTCGATTCAAAAGAATAATCAGACAGAATCTTGATAGCACTGCATCATCTTTTTGCGTCGGATTCATTTCCGTGTTGTAGCCACCAACGCCTTGAGTCTTCAGTGGTCCACGGAAAGCGTGTTTGCAAGTTTTCAATCTGAATAATGAAATCTTCGATCGAACCGAAACGATCCTCGGATTTTTTTGCCATGCACTTTAAGATCAGTTTTGCGAATTCGGCTGGAACCTCTTCACCACGGCGAGTGGTTAAATCGATTGGATTTTGATTGATGATGATTGTTAAAAGAGATTCCGGATCTGAATCAAAAAATGGCGTCGAACCCGTTGCAAGAAAATAGGCAACGCACCCAAGGGAGTAGATGTCCGAACGTTGATCAACCTGGTCGAGGTGATGAAATCTTTCCGGTGCCATGTACATGGGGGTTCCTGACCATCTTGCTGACGGTGAGCTATAGAACTCAAGGGTCGGGGTGATTGGTTTTGAAAGACCATAATCAAAGAGAACAGCCCAATCGCCGACAGCTTGATCAAGTGAAAGCATGATGTTCTGTGGTTTGATATCCAGGTGCAACAAGCGTTTCTGGTGTGCCTCTGCGACTGCTTCACATACTTGTCTAAGAATGAAAAGCACTCGACCGAGAGGCTGATATCCACTGCGGTCCACTACCTCTTGGAGTGTAAGTCCGCGTAAGAATTCCATGACACAGTACGATTCACCATCCTCGGATCGACCGTAATCGTAAATGGTCACACTGTGGGGGTTACTCAGTGAAGCTGCCAATCTTGCTTCACGATCAAAACGCATCTGATCCTCTTTACGCTGAGTCCCGCCAATCATCACTTTCAATGCTGTATCTCTGCCAAGTTGTTGGTGCTTTGCTCGAAAAACAAGCCCCATTCCACCGGCACCCACTTCCTCACATACCTTGTATCGACTGAGAGGGTGCACCGCTGCGCGTTCGTCAGCGGTTGCTCTTGCAAGAAAAGCAGCCGCAATAGTTACCGATAAGAATAAGAGACTTCCCAGTAAGATAAAGCCAGCTTGGACGATCTGGACGGTAGCGAACGCTTGACTGGCTGAACGTTCGACAATCACTCCGATACCAGAGTCGCTGTTCCATCGCCAAGAACCGACAACTTCTATCCCCGCATAGTTACGATACGGCTCAATCTCTCCCTCACTTCGACCACTGACCACACTCGCAGCCGCTCTTGTGAGTGGCATACTGCTTCGGGTTAGCTTTTTGTGATTGGATGTTTGAATGGGAAAACCTGGGTCAGCAACACGCAGCGAGGCCCCAATTTCTTCTACGGTGACATCGAGTCTTTTGGAGGAGGCAAGCGTTGCAGCACGAGGGCTTTCGGTGAGCATCGTGCCTATCTCGTTGACTGCATAAGCATCTAAATTACCGGCATTAGCGATATCAAAAAACATTCGGCTGAATTCCTGATACATGCCGATTCGCGTGACCAACATGATCGCCAACACAGAATTGTTCTCATTGCGCACAGCAGTCAGCACGCCCATCTCTGGGTTATTTGGTGAAGCGTCAGAGGATTCTGGATTCTTAAACGGTCCGAAGATGACTGCATCACCTTTCTTCGCACGATCGAGTTGTGTCTGGATATCACGCTCTTCACGAATACTCTGGCTGATCAATGCTGGAAGGTTAGAACAGCGAAAATGATTTTCGGAATCCCACACGGCAAATTGCACCGTGTTCACTCCCGATAATCTTCGAAGTTGATCTGCGATGATGTTTTGGCTGGCATTGAGCTGATTGGGGTCTAATTCTTGATTACTACCCTGGTCCACAAGTAGGTGGACTGCATTCTGTATCTCCGGTTCCCTCGTCCATGATTCCACCAAGTGTGATTTGTCAGAAAGAAATCGCCGAGCAGCATGAGAAACACTGTCAGAAACCCCTCGCATTTCATCTTGCACAGCCTGCTTCATCGTCGAATGGACTTGCGCGTAGGTAATCCAACCAATTAAGGCCGTAGGTAATAATGCGGTTATCCACAGCCAAGTATTGTTACGACGTCGCGATTTACGAGTCTGTGATTTTAAGAGAAAGTTGCTCGCGACCTGTTGAGGTGCAGGATCCTTGGAAGTTTGGTCTAAATCTCGCCCCGATTTGGATGAGCGTGTGGCAAGATCATCTTCTTCCAAAGCTGATGAAGTAGAGTCGAGCTTAAGAGCATCCTTCGCGGAGGTTATGTAACGAAACGTCTCCGGGTTTGAACCTTCTCTTCGAGCCCGATTGGGATGATGTTCTTTTAGAAGCGAGGTCAACTCATCAAAAATAAGCTCACCGTATTTTTCTCTAGCATCTTCTAGAAAACTCGCATGCTTGGATGAATCTAGTTCCTCCATGGCGAAGAACAGTCCGCGAACCTGTTCGTACTGTTCAGGAGTCATCGAGATTCCGCCTTAAGGGTTTGATTTCACTTTCGAGTTTTTGGGTCGCGCTTGCTGAAGTTCGATCCTTCTTTAACTCTCTTCGTATCCATGCGCGTGCCATGGACCAGTCTTGCTCGACGGTTCGTAGACCAAGATCCAATTCCGAGGAAATTTCCTGCATCGTTAATCCACCAAAAAAACGCAGTTCCACAATTCGAGCCTGCCGTTCATTTAAGGTGGAAAGAAGTGAGAGAAGTTCATCTAGTGCAACAACATCTTCATCCTGATTAAGCCTGAACGTGCATTCATCATCTAATTGTAGCTGCTTCCAATCGCCACCGCGTTTCAACGATTGAACCTTCCTTGCATGGTCTACAAGAATCCTTCGCATGATGGTTGCGCCCACCGCAAAGAAGTGTGTCTTTCCTTTCCAGCTCACTTTTGATTGATCCACCATGCGGACGTAAGCTTGATGGACCAAGGACACTGAACTTAATCTGGCACGTTTCGGTTCGTGCTGGAGGTACTTTGCGGCTAAGCGACGGAGATCGTCATACATTAGCGTGAATAACTTATCTGTTTCATCGTGATCCTTCTTTTCACGATTATTCAATAAGTTACTGATGGATTTCATAGATGACGAAGTTGCTGGTTAAGGTCGTCAGATGGGACTTTATATCTTACCAACGTAAAGGGGATGGTAAATTCTTTCTTTACCTGATCACAAAGCACAGAGAGAGATACTGATTCGGAGGGTCATGAGTGATCACTGCACTCTCACAATTTTTATTACTGGACCACGCCGAATATCGAGCACGAGGTTTTGAGTGATATAGAAACCGAAGATAAGGCGTATTAATTTTCCCTCAAGGTTTGTGCTCAGTTGAGTGAGGACACTTAGGAGTCGTTGGATTCCTCACTGGAAGTTTTATCGGTATCACCATTGTCATTACGTTCAAGCTTGTCTTCAGGTGGTTCATTCACCGCGTCGGCGTTTTCACTTGAATCAAGAAGGATTTGCTCAAGGGCATTCTTGCTTGGATCATCTTCCAATCGCTCCGCAGCATTAACCGATTGATTGAAACGAAGGGGTGTGCCGCGTCGGGGCTCTTCGGTTCCTGTGGGCGGTAAGGGCGCGGCTGACCGTTGTGTGGGCTGACCACCATTGAATGGCCAAAATCCCAGATTTGGCGCTTTGCCAAGCGCCAAGAGGATCAATCCTGCGAGGGGTAGAGAAACTAATCCACCCAAGATGATGCCAACCAAAGTTCCTAATCCGGATGATTGGCGTCGTGATGATTCACGACCTTTTGGAAACTCGATTGGATTAGATCCAAGGTTATCTCCACTGTCCCAACTTTTTAATTCTAGAGGTGATTCATCTTCCGGGATTTCATTCGGCAATGTTTGCTGACTCGGAACCCCTAAACTTATGTCGACTGGATCGAGTCCAATTTGATCACCTAATCCAGAAAAATTGATTTCGTGGCCCGTATCTGAAGAGGGTTCGATCAAGGGCTGTTGATCATGACCCGCATCAACCATGATCAACTCTGGCGGTAAGCTTGCGACCACCTCTTGCATGGGAAATTGATCGCCACACCATGGGCACTGAACCAGCGTGCTCCCCGATAGGTTCAGATCGGTAATACGATAAGGGTCGCCACATCGCGGACAGGAAGAGATAATCATAGGCGTGCGATACGAAGTGCTGTTTGGGCGTGACTGATCATTCTAACTTTTTGGATCGGTATTCTATCGGAATTACATGGAGGTTTTAAATTCCATAGAGAGGTTCTAATTTATTCTTCAAATAATTAATCAGATATTCTGGCGACAGAGTGTCACCTGTTGCATTTTTTACAATTTCCTCGCTGTTCATGGTTCGTCCATGACGATGTACTGTGTCACGCGACCACTCCAAAAGTTTGTCGAATTGTCCATTAGCTAGATTCTGATGTAAATCACCGATTGCAGTCTCAGCAGATGCAAAAAGCTGCGCGCCAATGAGATTGCCAAGGGTATAGGTAGGGAAATAACCAAATAATCCGGCGCTCCAGTGCACATCTTGCAATACTCCGTCGCGGTCTTCCTCCACCGTGATTCCTAAATCTTGGTGGTACCTGGTATTCCAAGCCTCTGAAAGATCTTCAACACCAAGTGTTCCCTCTATTAACATTTTCTCCAGATCATAGCGAATGATGATATGTAAATTGTAAGTCGCTTCATCTGCTTCAACACGGATCAGACTCGGTCGTATTTCATTGGCAGCGAAGTACAATTCACTGACAGGTTGGCTTCCCAATTGAGGCCCGAATTGTGCTTCCAATTTCGGTGCGATCCAAGTCCAGAAAGCCTCACTGCGTCCGACTTGATTTTCCCACATTCTTGACTGTGATTCGTGGATCCCCAAGGAACAATAAGAGCCCAAGGGGAGTCCAAATGCGTCAGGATCAAGACCCTGTTCGTACATTCCGTGACCCGCTTCATGCATGGTGCCAAACAGTCCTGTGGCAAGGTCACTTGGATCATATCGAGTTAAGATCCTACAGTCGTGTGGACCAAGGGTTGTGCAGAAAGGATGAGATGTTTCGTCAAGTCTTCCACGGCCAAAATCGAACCCAATGGATTCAGCCACCATTCGGCTCAATTCTCTTTGTTTTTCGATCGGTAGACTTTGACGAAATAGATTGGGGTTGGGTTTTTGGTTTGAGATGCCGATTCGTTTGATGAGATCCACCAGCGGTATTCTTAGATTTTCAAATAGCTGATCGAGGTGCTGTGTGCGTGCACAAGGTTCATACTCATCAATCAGTGACTCATATCGTCTTAAATCGGTACCCTCTTTTAGTCGATCACCAACCTCTCGTTTCAGATTCACGATTTCTTTCAGTATCGGTTTGAATTCTTCAAAACAATTGTTTTTCCTTGCGGAGTCCCACTGCTGTTGACCCCGTACCGTCAGGGTTGCAAGTTTCTTTACGAGATCCGTAGAGAGCTTTGTATCTCGCTGAAGATCTCCATGTAGTTTTTTAATGGTGATCACACTGAGATCAGTGGAATTCTCCTTGTCAACTAGATTGAAAAGTTGTTCGATGCTGTCTTTGTATTTTGCATCAGTGCGCTTTTGATGAGCTAATCCTCGTAATGTTGAAACTTGCTCAGCTCGATATTCTCCTGCAGCAATTGGCATTCCTGTTCGCTCATCCCATTCAAGGGCATCAGCTGCGGAGTGTAAGAGTGCAGCTTGCTGGGCATTCTGGCTAACAAACTCAAAATGATTATTCTGCTGGATAGTCATGCTCTGGAGGTATAGATGTAAGGGTTCGTTATTTAATAGATGACTCGGCAATCTTGCCAACGATTTGCTAGGTTTCAAATCTTCTTGGGTAACACGTTAAATCAAGCGAATGACGTGTTCTTTAGCCCGCTAATTTTAAGCGATAATATTTTCGGATGAGCTAGCTCGATCAGATTCCCATTGCTGCCGTACTTCATTTAGACCGAAGACACACAGTTCAAAGTGATCACTTAGACACTGAAGTAATTGTTGTGTTGCCTGTGTGCCTGAGGGATTGATTCTAGAAGCCAGAGCGTAGCAGCGTTTTCCTTGCTCTGAATAATCGGCTAGGCGATTGGCTCCACAATCCAGTGGGCTTCGTTTCAAGCTTTCGGGGTAGATGCCGGACCAAAACAATGTGTAGTCACCCGCGGCTTGATAGAGATCCCTTTGTTTTGCACCTCTGCTCTTGCCCGCAATTTCCAGCAGATCGTAGAACTGCCTTGTTGGCGGCCCTTCCGAGATGCCTATATTTTTCATGGCGTCCGTTCGAACAAAGCGGATCAATAAATGATTCAGATAATCAACCAGTTCGATATTTGCGATACCAAGTACTGTTTGAAAAACGGATTCATTCATCCCGGATAGAAATCGAACTAATGTGGATTCATTCCTATTGGACTCAGAATTTTCCATCATCGAATCCTCTCCCTGCTGAGTTGCCGATATAGATCCAACAGATTGGGCACGTAAGATTTCTTTCATATGGGCACGATTTACCATGATCCATGATTTGTCATCACGTATATCCCGAATCTTGTGAATGCACACTGATAAGGAAGCTCATCCCAACATTCTGCCAAGGGACAAACACGTGTAACAGTCGAATGTTGAATTTTTGCAACACTTTCTACGGATCAAATTACGAAGGAACTTTCTTAGTCTCAGTGTCAGGAGGCTTTTAGGAACCAAAATCGGCGATCCTTGGTAACGAAACTAGCCAATTGAATTATGCTGAACTGGGTAATTCGATTCGTCCTATAACAGAGTGAAAAACGTGCGATTTGCATCAAAATTATCATTTTTGTTTTTTGCCATTCTCTTTTCTCCAGCTAGTTTCGCCCAATCGCTGGATACCGAACCTGTTGTGGGGCTGCGTGATATTCGGCCCAATGCATTTGCACTTACGGGGGCGACGGTGATCAGGCAACCTGGTGAGGTTGTGGAGAATGCTACGATTTTGATTGATGAACAACACATCATCGCTGTCGGGTCTGACATTCAAATTCCGGCGGGATTCAAGCGGCTCAGTTGCGATGGCAAATATATCTACGCGGGCTTCATCGATGCATGGAGTGAACAAGCGGTTGATTACCCGAAATCGATAGCTGGGTATTGGAATAAGAATATTGCGCCGGAGCGATCCGTCAGTGACTTTGTCGATAGGGCTGCTGATGAAGAAAAACTGAGAAAGCAGGGATTTGCGGTTAGGTTGGTTGCACCACAGGGCGGGATCATCAAGGGATCAAGCGATCTTTATTTACTTGGAGGCTCTCAGCGTTCTCATCAGCTGCTGGATCATACTAATTGGCAACATGCTCAACTCACAGTACCGAGATCAGGACCGGGTGAGCGTTATCCAAATTCACCTATGGGTGCCACCGCTCTGCTGCGACAAGCTTTTTATGATGCTCGTTGGTACGCGGACTCTTTGAATATGCAGCGTTCAGGGGCCAATGTATCCGAACCTGAGTACAACGCGTCGTTGAACGTGTTATCACGTCATATGCATGAACAGGGGTTTATTTTTGATGCCTCCAATGAGCGTATGGCATTGCGAGCGGAACAAATCGCACGAGAGTTTTCGCTAAGAATTGCCCTTCGTGGGTCTGGACGAGAATATCGTGATATTGAGGCTCTAGCACAAATCGATCGGCCATTCCTGATACCCGTCAATTTTCCGGATGCGCCCAATGTCAAGAACGCACAATCACGCGAAAGTGTAACGCTTAGAGACTTATTGCACTGGGATCTTGCTCCCACTAATCCCGCGGCGCTGCAAAATGCGAGTGTTCGATTTTGTCTCACCACCGATGGACTGGAAGATGTCGCTTCATTCTGGGACCAAGTCAGGCATGCGATCCAGTGTGGCTTGAATCCTGATACTGCGCTTGCTTCGTTGACGACAGTTCCTGCGGAGCTATTCGGAATGACAAATCAAGTTGGAACGATTGAGAAAGGCAAGTTGGCGAATCTGGCCATTTTTGATCGAGCGTTTGTGGAAGAAGATTCCCGAGTTGAAGAGTGCTGGGTCGCAGGTGTTCGCTATCGAGTCCAGGGGAATCCTTCTATTCCCGAGGAGACGAAGTGGCGTGGTGAGTGGGCTGTGGGTTTACCGAATTCAACCAAGAGCACTTCGACGCGAATACGATTTGAGGGTGAAGGCTATCAGATCAGCGGGGTGATGATTTTCGAAGATCTCAGTTCAAAAAGTGGATCGAAAGGATCAGCATCGAAAAACAAAAATAAAAAAAGCTCAAAGACCAAAGAGTTGGAACTCAAGTCGCTAAAGGTGGAGAGAGACAGGATAACCGCATCACTCGATCTCAGTGAATTGGATGCACAGTTTCCTTCTGGGATTTCTCTAATCCCTGTCGTGCAAGCTTTTCTAGCGGATACCGATCAACCGGAACCCAATCCCCCCGTGTTGAACCTTCAACTACCGGACGGAACTCAGCAAACCATCCGATTGAAGCAAACGTCGGAAGGAGCAACCATTGCATCCAAAGCTCCAAGCTCAGAGTCGGCGGATGAAACAGAGGAGGATGTGGCCAAAGACGCATCGACTGAGGAAACAGATTTCATAGCTACTCAAACCCCGATCTTAAGACCTCTCGGGGCCTATGGTCTTTCAGAGCCCCCGGCCAAACACCAGAGTGTCGTTTTTCGAAACGTCAATTTGTGGACGTGTGGTGAATCAGGATTGCTTCAGAGTACAGATCTGCTGATTCAAAATGGTCTCATCCTAGCCATAGGAGAGAATCTGCAAGTTCCAGAAAATGCCATTGAATTCGATTTGAAAGGCAAGCACATCACTCCCGGGATCATTGACTGTCATTCGCACATGGGAACAGATGGTGGGGTGAATGAGTCGGGTCAGGTGGTCACATCCGAAGTTCGAATCGGTGACTTCATCGATAACACTGACATCAATATCTACCGACAATTAGCGGGAGGTGTGACCATTGCGAATATTCTTCATGGTTCAGCTAATCCGATTGGAGGTCAAAACCAAGTCGTCAAGCTGCGATGGGGAGCTTCGATGGAGGCGATGAAAATGCAGGAGGCCCCGTCAGGAATCAAGTTTGCACTTGGTGAAAATGTAAAACGAAATCCATCGCGATATCCGAATACCCGAATGGGTGTTGAACAAATCCTTCGAGATCAATTGCTCGCGGCGAGGGAGTACGATGCGGATTGGAGGCGATGGCGAGCTGGAGAGCGCGATGGATTACCTCCCCGAGTCGACCTACAGTTACAGGCACTATCTGAGGTGCAACGTGGAGAAAGATGGATACATTGCCATAGCTATCGACAAGATGAAATCGTCGCAACTCTGGATGTGTTAGAGGAGTTCGGTATACGGATTGGAACACTGCAGCATATTCTTGAGGGATACAAAGTGGCCGATCGAATACGCCAGCATGGTGCGATGGCTTCAGCTTTTTCCGATTGGTGGGCGTATAAGTTCGAGGTCTTTGATGCGATTCCCTATAACGGCGCCATCATGCACAACGAGGGAGTCGTCGTTTCCTTCAATAGCGATGATCGGGAATTAGCAAGACATTTGAACACCGAAGCTGCAAAAGCCACTAAATATGGAGAAATTCCAGAGCAAGAGGCTTTGAAATTTGTCACGTTAAATCCTGCTAAACAACTCAGGATTGATCATCTCGTGGGTTCGCTCGAAGTTGGCAAGCAGGCGGACCTGGTGGTGTGGAGCGGAAGACCGCTTTCAACACTCTCAAGATGTGAGCAAACCTGGATTGATGGTGTTAAGTATTTCGACATCCAGCAAGATAAAGCGGTCCGTGATCGTGATCATCGGTTGAGATCTACATTGATCCAAAAAGCCATGAAGAGTGAGCCGGCAGGCAGGGAGATTTCTACAGTGGTTCAAGAAGAAGATCGTTGGGTTCGAAAAGACATCTATTGTGCAACGCATGGTGGTCTTCGACACGAGACACTGAGCCAAGGAGCACAAAAATGAGAAAGTTAAATCATGTCAAAGCATCCTTCATGAAGGTAAGTCAAATGAATAAAGATTACTTGGTTCGGCTTGTACTTATCGTTCATATTGTCTGCCTCAGCAGTACACATGCCAGATCGCATGACCAGATTCCAGGACGTCCTCAGACTCGACCCATCGCAATCCTTGGTGCCACTGTCCATCGAATCGATGCACCGAAGATAGATAGCGGCGTGGTGCTCTTTGATGAGGGCAAGATTGTTGCGGTAGGTAATCAGGTCAAGATACCCGCCAATGCAACGACCATTCAGGCTAAAGGTAAACATGTCTATCCCGGTCTGATCGACTCACTCTCAGATCTCGGGTTACGAGAAATCCGAGCAGTCGAGGAGACGGATGATCGAACCGAATATGGGAGAGAAAATCCTAATGCTCGTGCTTGGGTTGCGGTGAATCCTGACAGCGAGTTGATTCCCGTGGCACGCGCTGGAGGTGTGCTGGTGGCGATGACTGCACCGCTTGGCTACTGGATGCGTGGCCAGTCAGCTGTGATTCAACTTGATGGCTGGACCGGAGGTGAAATGCTACTGAGAGCGCCGGCGGGTCTATTTGTAAATTGGAGCGCAGTGCACCCAAGCAGCAGCGACGATGGGAGACGTAGGCAAGAGAGAGAAAAAAAGTTAAGAGAATTTGATCAACTCCTCGATGAAGCCAGGATCTATGCTCAGCGGACAAACCAAGTGCCAGACCTAACTCCAACGAATGTGAGATTGGAAAGTTTGATTCCCTTGCTGAATCGTGAGATGCCTCTGATTGCTGAAGCAGATCTTCAATCTGAAATTGAATCCGCGGTGACCTATGCTGCGTCACAAAAGCTAGATCTCATTATTTATGGAGGGTACGACGCCGAACGTTGTGCAGAGCTTCTCAAGTTGCACAAAGTTCCGGTGATTATCGGGTCGACCTATCGCTTACCGCTCAGACGAGATGATCCTTATGATCACGCCTACACTTTGCCGTCAAGATTGCAGCAGGCCGGCGTTCAATATTCCATCGGAGGACCTGGTTTTGGGGGACCCGGCGGATCTGCGAGCGCCCGGAATCTTCCTTATCACGCTGCGATCGCTTCTGCTTTTGGGCTGAGCGAAGAGCAGGCAATCAGAGCAATAACACTATCCGCTGCTGAGGTTTTAAAATTAGAAAAGCGGATCGGCTCTATCACACCTGGCAAAGATGCAACGTTAATTATCGCCGATGGTAATATTCTCGAAACCGAATCTAATGTGCTTGATGCTTATATTCAGGGGCGTAAAGTGGATTTAGGCAGTCGCCACAAAATGCTCAACGAGAAGTACCTCAAAAAGTATTCAAAACGTTAGGGAAATTCATATCACCGGAACATCGCTCAACCGCCTTGAAGAGATTGGCCTGAATTGTGAACGCGGGTGGGTTCAGGTCAACTTGGTGGCGCGTGTTGCAATGAAAGAAGCGATGTAGCGATCTAGAGGCTCACTGTCATCTTTCCAGTAGTCTTCGTAGAAGCCGGTGATGGAAAAACCGGCGAGGATCTGCCCTCCGATTTGATCCTGCAGTGAATGCCCAAAACACAGAGGCTCACCTTCCTCGATCAATTTTTCCCGCTCTTCATTGGACAGGCTATCCACATCAGAATAGGGAATGGAGTGTCGTACTTGTAGTTGGCCCTCACGAGCAAGGTGATCATCAAAAAGAAAAATGAGTGGATTGCAAAATCCACTGAGTAAACTTCCACCTGCCTTCAACACTCGAAAAGCTTCCTTCCAGACCGGAAGAATTGAAGGGACAAACGTGTTGGAGCAAGGATGGAAAATCAGGTCAAATGAGTTGTCGGCGAACCGTTGGAGATCGGCCATGTCACCCCGCACCAACTCAATTTCTAAGCCTTCTCGCTGAGCCACGAGACGATCTTGTTCCAATTGATTTTCGGAGTTATCGAAGACTGTGACACGAGCTCCCGCTGCTGCTAAAGTTGGCCCTTGCTGACCACCCCCACTTGCTAGGCACAGTATCCGGCTTTCCCGTATTTTTCCGAACCAAGATCTAGGGACCGGTTTGGATGGGGTAAGAACAATTTGCCATTGTCCATCTCTAGCCTTTTGGATGACATCAGTAGAGACCGGCTGGGTCCAGCGATTTTTTTTCTCAACCAGCCCATTCCAAGCTTTCCTGTTGTAGTCCAATAATCCAGCAGGCGTATTCAGGCTCATGAAGTGACCTTGACGGGTTTGCTAGGTGGTCAGCCGTTGGCGGGTGATGAGGGAGTTTTGGATTGACCACGATTCCGCCGCAGTTGCCCGCAGGCTGCATCAATTTCACTGCCCTTGCGCTGACGGAATTGGACGTTCACACCGCCTTGCTCCAAAATCTTGCGGAACTCCGCAATCGATTTTTTGCTTGGCGTTACATACGGTAAGCCTTCTACAGGATTGTAGGGAATCACGTTCAACAGAACGTTTCTCTTTCTTAATATACGAACCAGCTCACCTGCCTCATCCTCTGAATCATTGACTCCACCAAGCAGGACATATTCAAAAGTGAGTCGCCTGCCGCTGGACTCAAAGTAACGGTCAGCGGCATTCAAGACTGCATCGATCCCAATCTTACGATTCACAGGTACCAACTGGCTTCGCAGGTTATCGTTGGGTGCGTGGAGGCTGACCGCGAGATTGTAGGGAACGCCCGTATCTCCCAAACGATCGATTGCAGGCGGTAGGCCAACGGTACTAATGGTGATTCTTCTCGGACTGATGCCGAGTCCCTTTGGATTCTTTGCTACTGCCAGCGCACCCAGGACACGGTCAAGATTTGCAAGGGGCTCTCCCATGCCCATCATGACGATATGGCTCAGTCTTTCCTCTTCGGGAAGCCGATCTTGCAGAAGCAGCATCTGCTCAAGAATCTCTCCCTTGGTTAGGTTCCGATCCACTCCATCGAGTCCACTGGCACAAAAGACGCATCCCATGGCACAGCCAACCTGGCTGCTGACACAAATGCTACGACGTGAACCATCTCGGAGAAGCACGCACTCCACTTCTCCCCCATCGGGTAATCGGACCAAGAGTTTGTCGGTTCCATCGGGTGATGTGACCGTCGCTTCGGACTGAGTCACATAGATGGTAAAGTGATTTTCAAGTTCCTCCCTTAACGCTTTTGGAAGGTCACTCATCTCGGAAAACTGCTGAACTCTTCTCTGAAAAATCCAGTGAAGAATCTGACCACTGCGAAATTTAGGGTGTCCCCTTTCAGTCAACCAAGCGGTTAATTCATCAGCTGACAGGTTCAGCAGATGTTCTTTCTCTTCATTTTTTGGGTCGATAGGCTGGACCGGCGGTGGGTCAATGGTGGGCAGATTCAAGAGAAAGGATTCAAATGGAGTAGATTGACCACCGGGATTTGGCCGGCAGGGGTGTCGCCAACGGTAAGGTTAGTTGAATAGGATAGAGATGGAAACCTGATCCCTTACCCCGTTGAGTTTAACAATGAATAAGACCGAAGTAGAGCCACAATCGTCATTGAATCGGTTCGTAACACTCACCGGGATACCCGGAAGTAGTGGAAATGAGGCTGATGTGGCTGCTGAGATTGTGAATCAATTGATCTCAGCTGGTCTCGACCCGTCACAAATTGCTTACGATGGTGCGGGGGAAAGAACGCGGAGAGAAGGAAATTGCGGCAATTTGATCGTAACCTTAGCGGGGAACGGAACCGGACCGAGAACCCTGCTTTCCGCACACATGGATACCGTGCCGATTTGTGTTTGAAGTCAACCTGTAATTGATGGCGACTGCGGTCGAAGTGAGATCGATACCGGTTTGGGTGCAGATGATCGTGCCGGTTGCGCTGCGATACTCACGGCGATTGTGGAAAGACTGAAGCGGGGGGATGAAAACTTTCCACCCGCGGTGATCACTTTTCTCATACAAGAGGAAGTCGGGCTTGAGGGAGCTAGGCATCTCGATGTTGAAAAGGTTGGGAAGGTTGATCGTGCATTCAATTTTGATGGGGGTACGGTTCATAAACTGACCACCGGTGCTATCGGTGGTGAAAGAGTCAAGATACGGCTTCATGGGGTGCCCTCACACGCGGGTGTGGCTCCTGAAAAAGGGGCAAGCACAATCGTGATGGCAGCACGAGCGATAGCAGAGCTAGACCAGGGAGGTTGGCTTGGACGAGTTGAGAAAGACGGACGATTCGGTACATCCAACGTGGGCGTGATTCAAGCGGGAGACGCAACCAATGTGATCACCCCAGAGGCACATCTGGCTGCCGAGGCGCGAAGCCATGATCCCGAAATGCGAACAGATATCGTTTCAGCAATGAGAACCGCATTTGAAAAAGCGGCAACGGAAGTCACTAATGATGAGGGTGTAGGCGGTTCGGTTGAGTTTGAATCCCATGTCGACTACGAGTCATTCCGCCTTCCTGAAGACCACCCTTCGATTGAGAAAGCCGCTGAGGCGGTGCGAATGATCGGTCGCGAGCCATTTCAAGAAATTTCCAATGGAGGTCTCGATGCAAACTGGCTATTCCTTCATGGCATTGCTGCGGTAACCATCGGATGTGGTCAGCGTGACATTCACACCGCTGATGAGACGTTGGATATCGCGGATTATCTGGATGCTTGTCGAATCGCAACGTGGTTGATTACCGATGGAGCGAATTAGGGCAACTCGCTGTCATGAAAAATGAAGATCAGGAATTGTGTCTCTGTTTCCATGTCACTCGTAGAAAAGTGATGCAATTCATCCGTGTGAATCGACCCAAGTACGCCAGTCAGATCTCTGAATGCTATGGCGCGGGTACCGGATGCGGCTGGTGTAGGCCCTTTCTTAGGAAATTGTTGGAAGAGGCTAATCCTGAAGAGGCGGAAATTCCAGATTCAGAAACCTATGCCTCTCAGCGTGCTGCGTATCGGGAAGAGAAGAAGACACGTTCTGAAGACTAAGATTCTTTTTCCTTCTACCAGCATAACTTGCTTGGAAAATACCGATCGATCAGACCTTCGTAGAACGGTCGCAATTCTGCAACGTCGGGTCGCTGATCACTTTTGGAGTAGAGATCGTAAGGATTAAATTTTCGTACCCAAGCGAAATATTGATGGTCCTGATCATTAAAAAATTGTTCATATGCTTTCTCACGGTGTGCCGCATAGAACGAGTGATATCGAATCATGTAGAGTGCTTCGAGGGGTAGGTAATCTTTCACAACGTGATAGAGATACTCATCGTGTCCCCACGACATGATGACATTCTCGAGGCCGATATGAGGTTCATAAATCCCATTGACTGTGGAGTAGATGGGATGATCCCAATCTGGGTTCTCACGAAAGAAATCGTAGTACACGATGCTTTCGGCGTACTGACATCCAACAGGGAATGTATCGCCCACTACAGCCCATTGTGGTTCGCCCATGAGACAAAGGATTTTCCCCAAGTCGTGAATCAATCCCGTGAGGATAAACCAATCAGGATGGCCATCGGCGCGGATGGATTCCGCGGTTTGTAAAAGGTGCTCAATTTGCGAAAGTTCGGTGTCCGGGTCACTGTCATCGATGAGTGTGTTGAGAAACTCCATCGCCTCCCAAATGCCCATCTGTTTATGATTCAGATTCAGGTACTGTTTTCGTTTTGACTGAACGAAATCAAACGTTTGTCTCTGATGATTGATGCGATAAAATTCTTTTACCGAGGACCTAGCTTCCGCCGCGTAATCACGGAAAGCTTCATTGGGTTTATGAGTATCTTTTTCATGTCTCTCGCTGTCTGTGCCACCCGAAAGATTCGACGGTTCACCGTCTTGCGGGTAGCGTTGTTTTAAATCATCCTCCCAGTCATCAAGTTGATGCAGTGGCGAGTTCATGTCCTGCTCGTTCTTCTGGTCGATGTGGTTCGGTTGCTCAGTGCCCATGATGATGACTTCAGATTCAGGCTCCTGCGACTTCGGTCGCTTTGTAGATGACTTTTGCTTTCTTGAATCCCATCCGCTCATAGAGTCGTATAGCAGCGGTGTTATCCGTGGTGACTTCGAGGTGCATGCGACGAAGACCTGATTGTTTAAATCCGTCGGCTGCCCTTTGGAGCAGAAATGAGCCGAGACCGCGGCCCCGATAGGAAGGAGAGATACCTAGGTTTTGGATCGCACCCCAGCCATCCACTTCAAGTCCTTGGATCGTGCCTACTGCGAGAGGCTGATTCGTCGCGGGTTCACGATAACGACACAGCCATGTGGCTTCAGGAATAAAGTTGGATCGAGATGTGATTTCTCTCATCAGTCGCAGGCAACCATCTCGACGTCCCAGGCAAGGAAAGACATGCACATCCATTTCATTCTTGAAACTTTCGTACTTCGCCGACGCGTGTTCCCCGACCAATTCAGGAGCAAACGGCACTAATTCGAATCCAGCCGGTAGCGTCGCGTCAGCTAGGGCTGATTGGGTGAGATCGTATTCCATTCGGAATCGTTTGAAATAAGTAAGTCCCAAGAGTTCGAATCCCGGCGTGGGTGAGTGGCCTGAGCAGCATCCTTGAAGCTTTTGCCAGTGGTTCTGCGAACGATGACCCCTGCATTTCCGCAGCAGCGGCGCGCTATATCTTCAGAGTTCATTGAACTAACCAAGTTTAGCACGTAGGTAAGAAATGGGCCTGAGAACTGGCCACAAAACACCTAGCTTTGACTTTGAGGAACCCGGTCTGTCCGTAAAACAGTCGTTTTTGTCGGGCTGATTAGCATGAGTAAGGGTGCGGAGTGGGTAAAGCCCGAGAATCGAAGCGGTTGTAGTGGCAAAAAGATCAACCGAAAGCAACAATACTCTGACGTTCTACCCGTGGACATCCCCGTAAAGCCTATTAAAATCTTCCGTTAACGCATCCGTAGCTCAACTGGATAGAGCATCGGTCTTCGGAACCGAGGGTTGGGGGTTCGAATCCCTCCGGGTGTACTTAGCATCTTCTTCAAGGTCTGCTGGATCACTCTCTTTCAATGCTTCCTCAAGCATTTCCAGCAATTCACTGCCTTTTCCATTTCTAGCATCTGCTGAACGAATTCTTTTGGGTTAGGTTGAGTGTTCCCTTCGGACACCATTTGGTACACGATCTCGGAATCCGTGGTACACCGTTTGTTTTGCCAACTCAAACTCAGAGTGAGACACGATGACAAGATGTCCTACTTGTGATGACGAACAAGGCTTCCATGTCGTGTTTTTTAATTGGAAGACTGCTCACAATCGATCTACCCCCGAGGACAGAAGACGTGTCAACCGAATCATTTTTCAGCAGAAGCTGAAGTTTGGCGCGTCTTACCAATGTGCCTACTGCGAACAAAACTGGTTTCTTGATGAACAAGGTGAAATCATGCACCGAGTGGATCAAGAGACTCAAGAACGCCTACATGTATGGTCGGAATCTAAATTGGATTTCGATCAGGAACAGTTTGATGTTATCCGTAGTATCCGAGCCACAGGTGCCGATCAATACGGAAATGGCAGGGGCCACCTCCACCTTCCCTGCTGCGTCACCACTCGATCTGGCGAGCGCTTTGAAAAAGCGATGCTATTGATCACAAAAATGCCCCCCATTGAATACTGGAGGGGTCCGGTTTTCCTCGGCAATTCCGTACTACGAATTGAAGAATCGATCTATACCCTGAACCATGAGGTGCGTCTGCAAGCGTTGCAGGCTGATGAAATGAAATCAGGACTCATGCCAACGCTGGTTGTATCCCAAGATGGCCGGTACTTTGATTTACATGGAAGTGAATCGTTTTTCGATCACGAGGGCTTGCGAGGGAAAGACATTCTGCTTCCGACTCAATCAGCACTGGACAACATCAAGGTCCCCACGAAGGCACCAGTGATCGCGGAGGACACCTCACTTATCCCCGCCTTCTATTTCGATTGGTTTGATGGATGTGAATCACTATTGTCGTTCGTTCGTTAAACCCAACGCCAACACTTATTTAAACCCACTCCACACACGTTCTTTTCTTCCTCAGTTGCCCACCGTACGGCTACCACAACTGAGTACTGTCGTTGCTCCCCGTGTTTTAGCCAGTTGGTGGACATTCTCCGGGTGTACTTTGCTGAAAGCTCCTCAGGACAAGATGGGTCTGGACTGGATTTTTTGTACATCATCAAGGGTATTGTCTCTATCTGTGTCAACCAGTTTCTCGGAATGAGCCGTGATGGACTGCTCCCAAGGGTGTATGTGATGACTGAAAAAGACGTGGAAAATCCTTATCAGGCCACTCCTGAACTAGATAACGAAGTCGTCGTTTCTGACGTTAAAGAGTCCAAGACCCGAATCGTCGCGTTAGCGACGTGGGGGCCGATTGTCACCCTGTACACCCTAGCTTTTTTGAGCAGTATCGAATTGGATCGATTTACTGATCGCTCCCTTGAGAACGTTATTTTTAATAGCAGCGTTTGCGCTGTGATCGCCACCATCGTGCTACCAGTGGTGTGGGCCGTGGCTGGTGCCATCGTGCGTCGCAGGAATCAAGCAAAACCGAGTCAGCAGGATACGGCTCCATTTCTCTTGAAGTGGATTGGGGGCAGCGTTCTGTTGTTTGCAACTATTCCGAGCATCATTGAAGGGTTCAGCAG
>JAAXIK010000012.1:0-9672 GCA_012270385.1 Rubripirellula sp.
TGTTCTTCGTCGTCATGACAAAACCTCTCCACAGATGGGATTAAACCGATGAGACTCCTATCGTTCATAAATCCCGCTTTTCATCCAAGATCAGTTTGGACCCTGACGGCCAGTGAATCGTTAAAATTACCGGTTATTGTGAATTTAAAGCCGGTTTTTCCCAGTCACGGCACCTCTCGGTTCCGAGGAGGCATGATACCCGCGAACTTTTACGAGAGCCTCTGGGGACGGTACCTGATGCTCAAATCATATCTACTCAGGTCCACTCTATCCCCCGTCTCACTGAAACTGGCTTCAGTGTGAACATTTTTACGGGTTAATCAATGGACCTTTTAGTCCACGAGCATTCGACCAAACTCGCGGTTGAAAGGAGGACCCCGCCACTCTCGGTGTGGATAGTAAAAGTTTCTCCATGAATACAGATACCGCTCGCAGCAATCACCCCTGACTTCTTTTGCACGCCGTCAGTCATGCGGAGTTCATAAGAAACATAAAGGGGGCCATTGATATCGTATTGCGATGTTGCTGGTTTATTTTGAATCCTCGATCTATCGACCCACCAACCCAATGAAATGGCTATCGCTAAAACCAGCATGAAGAGTGAGCTGAGCGGATAGGTGGTGAAGGTTTTAGGCCGCGCCACCTCGGGATCTGAATTGATTGGATCACTCATTGGCTAGAATCTTCCATAACTTAAAACAACACCGTGATGAATCTATTTTCTTTTCGAAAATCTCCGTCGCGGAGACGCTCAGGTGTTCAGACTCAATACCTCACTCGAAAGTCATTCTGGCTCGATTGATCCACACCGCGCATCAAGTAGATGGTGCGGTTTGCAAGACTGAGGGGTCCATCCTGCGTTGAATTTTTTTCTTGGTCATGTCGATAGACAGACGAAGTCGGCATATACCGTAGCGTCATGCCACGTCGGGAGAAATCGGAGTGATTTGGCTCTGAACCATGAAACAGATAGACATTATGTAGTGAAATCTCGCCAGGCTCCAAAATAATATCCACGGCTTCCGCCTCATCGAACGCTTGAGAATCCAGCTCGAGATCCAATGCGATATTCGAAGCTGCGCTTTGATTATGCTTTGCGAGTTGTTTGGTCCGGTGTGATCCAGGAATGACTCGCAGGCAACCATTTTCAGCGGTTGATGAATCAATTGCTATCCAAACTGTGCAGGTGGCAAGGGGTTCAATAGGCCAATACTCTCCATCCTGATGCCATGGTGTGCGCGATCCAACTTTGGCGGGCTTCGCAAAAAAACTGGAATTCCAGAGGGCGAAATTGCTGCCAATGACCTGCTCAACCATATCCAGAATCTCGGACCTTCTCGCAACGGTCAAAAACCAAGGATCATACGCAAGTAGTGCCGAACAATAATCACTGAACTGAGGATGCCGATGAACCAGTCGCGCGTGTGCTTCACGGATATCTTCAAGAATGTCTTGGTCAAGACGAAATTTGGGTGTCACATACCCATCTCGGTGATACTGATCGATTTCTTCTCTGGTTAACATTCGTCTTCCATCCATAGATGTTCGGTCCAACTTGCAGACCTACTTGAAAAATCACTCGGTGAGTAGGCTCGGTAACCAAAGACTTAGCGCTGGTATGAATGTAATCAGTAATAAAGTGATCAGTAGCGGGATCAAGAATGGTATGGTGCCCCGGGTGACCGTTTGAACGGAACTGCCAGTGACACTACTGAGAACATATAAAACCAAACCAACCGGTGGTGTTAATAGACCAAGCACTAGATTGAGAATCATAACGACCCCAAGATGTAATGGATCAACGCCAAACTCCAGAGCTGCAGGCATCAAAACCGGCACGGTGATTAAAAGTCCGGCAACGGGCTCGAGGAACATCCCGGTCAACAGCAAAGCAACATTGATCAGCAACAGAAAAATGATTGGGTTGTCCGTGAATTGCAGCATCGCCTGAGTCACTGCTTGTGGGCCCTGCTCACGTGCAATCACCCACCCAAACAATCCGGCTGCTGCCACGATAAACATGATCGAACCTGTGGTCGTCGTGGTTTTTAGAAGCACTCCATAAAAAGCTTTCCACGATAAAGATTGATAATAGATACCAAGAATAAACACCCACATAACGGCCGCAGCAGCAGCTTCCGTAGGAGTGAAGACTCCTCCAAGAATACCGCCAAGGATGATAATAGGGGTCAGCAAGACGGGTAGAGCTTCTCGAGTTGCCTGGGACACCGACACTTGCCCAATACCAGATTCTAGGTGCACTGGATTTTTACGAGCGTCTCGATAAACGAAGACGCACAGGATGGAGGTTAAAATCAACGCGGGGAGAACACCGGCAAAGAACAGAGATCCCACAGAAACTCCGGCAGATACTGCATAAACAATAGCTGGGATGCTTGGTGGCATAATCGGACCGATTAAGGATGAAGCACCGGTCAAGCCGAGAGCAAATTTTTCATCATATCCACGCTTCTTCATCTCCGGAACAAGGACGGAACCAAGACCCGCGGCGTCAGCGATGGCAGCTCCACTCATCCACGAAAACATCAAGCTGCTAAATACATTGACAAACCCAAGATTGCCAGGGATCCCTTTGAACCGGGCGAGCAACATTCGGAATAAGCGATCTGTCAGACCTCCCGCATTACTTAGGTAACCCGTCATGATAAACAAGGGAACAGCAAGCAGCGGAAAGGAATCGACCGAACCTACGGTCTGCTGCAGAGCAACACCCAGGCTAATGTCCGGTGACCACCCAACGTAAATAAGACAAGGAAATAACATGCTGACAGCGACTGGAACTCTCAGCAATAAAAGCAACAACATGGAGATGGTTAATATGCCCAGAATCATTTGCCGTGCTCCATTTGCAGCTGAAATGCTTCTTCATCTTGTTGAGTGTCACGAACAAGAGGTTTTCCTGTCACCCAAACTTGAACGAGGTTCACGATCGAATGAAAAGCAATGAGAAGGAGACCGACCATCCCAGCCCCATACCACCAACTCTTTGGGACTCCCAAAGCCGGTGACCCCACTTTACCGACATACCAGACGAACTTGGCTCCCCCGAAACAAAGTAAAAGACACGCTATCGCAACAACGAGATAACCGAGACATTCGATCAAAATATTCCCTCGACCATTCAGTCGGCTCGATATCATGTCTACGGCGATATGTCTTCCCTCGGCCATCACGTATGCGGCGGACACAAAGGTCATCCAAATCAAAGCAAGTCGTGCCACATCCTCGCTCCACTGCAACGGGGACCCAATCACATAACGAGCTACCACCTGTGATGCCATCGTGATAATCACCACCAGCAAAAAAACAGCTGCTACCATTTTCTCGCCCATCACCAAACCTTTGGCAATATTCGCTAGAGGTAGATTCTCATCAGCACAAACCTCTGGACGCAACTTAGAATCTTGGGATGGTTCGTTAGTCTCTTGATCTACTAAACCCTGATCACCGTCTATCTTCATGGTGAATTCCCCTCCGCTGTTTCTTCTGTGATGCGGTTATAGACCTCGCTGAACTCAAAGCCCTCGGAAAAATATTCTCGGCACCGTTTCTGGAAGGCACTCATATCTACATCCTCAATGATTGCCATCGTCCCATCGCTTCGCCACTGTTCTATCAGTTTCTTTTCATCTGCCACTAAACCTTCGTAAACTGCACCACCGAGTTCCTCTATGGACTCCTGCAACGCTTGTTTTTGTTGAGCGTCAAGTTTTTTCCAAACCCGCTCATTCACTAAAATTTGCAGTGACGACTGGATATGCCCCGTCAAATTCAGACACTTCTGGACTTCTTGAAACCCCATCGATTGAATCACCGGAACCGGATTTTCTTGGCCATCGGCAATCCCCTGCTGGAGCGCAAGATAGACTTCACTGAAGGCAATCGGCATTGGGCTGGCGCCAAGTGCTTCCGCGGATGCTTGAAAAATTCTTGCACCCGGGGATCGTAGTCGAAAACCTTTCAAGTCATCGGGATGTCGAATAGGAACATTGGAGGTGACATGACGCGAACCGTACGCCCATGTATCCAGTACCCGAACCTCATATTTGCTGCGAAGTGCATCCCATTCAGGAGCCATTTCTTCGCTACCCGCAATTTCAAGCATGTGATCGAGATCCCTCGACGAATATGCAGCATCTAGCACACCAATCGGTGGATGCCACATTGCAAGAAAAGAGGGGCCGGTGATGACAAGATCCAATTCGCCGGCCACGAGCTGTTCGAGCAATTCGGATTCGCTGCCGAGTTGTGACGCTGGATAGACCGTGACATCCAGGTCACTAGTTTTGCTACAAATCCGCTCGGACAGGAACTTCGTTCCATAGGCGTGAGTTGGGGAATTGACTTCATACACATGAGCCATGCGCAGCATCAAGGGTTTCTCTGCGACTTGTGGATCACCGCATCCGGACGATAACCCGACCACAGAAAGTGCGAGCGTGTAAATCCAAGCATTCTTTAAAGATGTTGTGCTCATTCATGATTTTCCACTTGCAACTCATCCCCACCATCCACAGACCTTCTGCGATATCCAAACCCACGAGGGATGGTATCACAGTTCCCAACCCCCCTTCAAGAAGATGCCACGGTCTGCCTTCGGGAATTGAAGAATCATCCTGCTTTTTCGATACATGCAGTGGGTCTGTCTAAGATGTCCCTTTGGTAAGTATCAGAAGAAATGGAGTAAGACTACGCCGCTCTGTCTTCACCGCAATGTGATATTGGAGATGGCAGGGCAATGCGAACGTCATGGTCTTCTTTGGTGAGTGAGTCAACGTTCAGATTCTCGCAAGCATCATTTCGAGCCATTACTGGTTTTCTGTGAATACTCCTTCAACATCTCCAAGACGATGGGCCGGCCGGCTTTCACCTCCTCCGGCAACACATTCACTTTGATTACCTCATTCAGGAAGCCCACTTTTTCACTTATTGCGCTGTTCCAGGGTTCACTGCACTCGTTGATCGGGGTCATTCCATTGCTGTTGCTTATCTTCACATTAGCACCAGCTCTGAGGAGAGTTTCGACAACTTTCACCCGTCCTAGGAAAGATGCTCCATGGAGAGCCGTGCCTCCATCTTTAGTCTGCTGATTCACATCCGCCCCATTCTTGATCAGTAATTCCATCGCCTCAACGTGTCCAAAGAGCGAAGCGAGTCCAATCGCGTGGACATTTCCGTTCTGCTTTGCATTGATATCTTGACCATTATCAATCTGCTGCTTGAGTGTCTGAACATCACCGGTTCTGGCTGCGTTGAAGAATGCAGCATTTGAATTCGCTTGAGATAGACTCTCGCTTTTCCCTGCAGGACCAATCAGTTCAATAAAATTCCCATCAAGGTCCCTGTAGACGGCCAGATAGTTACTGCCTCCAGCCTTTACGGGAGTCTGTCCAAGGAACTCAACTTTTGCTTTTTGGGCGCGCTCGACGGCAGCATCCATATCGGTGACAAACAACGTGAGGTAACTAAAACCAAGAGTCGAATGAATAAACTGCTGATCCGGTTTCGCAATTTTCACGTTGGGGAAGGACATTAACTTCAGTGAAGGAGCATCCTTCACGTCAGCCATAACAAATTTACGGACGACTACCGGCTGGTTATTCGTTAAACCAAACGAGGTTGCAACATTCGCGGGGGCCGAGAAACCCTGCACCTCTGTCATCCCAACCACTTTCGTGTAAAACTCCGCCGCTTGATCCAAATCTGAGACCACAACTCCCAGATCAAAGGTCGTTTTGGAGAATACCGGTCTTTCCTGTCCGGTTTTTTGGGCAACCGTTGTGGATCCACTAAGCATCACTGGCATTAGTGTAATCAAGCTCAATATGTGTGTTGGTGTCCATCGCATATCAGTAATCCAGAAGAAAAGTGGAGTGATGCTGGGCTTATTTCCAATCACCCAGAGTGTAGAATCATTACCGCATCAGGATCAAATCCCCCAAATTACGTCCTGATCTACTTCCATGGAATTGTCGGGTGACGTGAATCAACGAGTTCTTTCGAATCAAGTGACGATCGATGGTAAGATTAGATCAAGAGATCAAGGAATCATTGAATGTCATTTTTAAATGAGTGTTTAATTTTCAGCTGCTGCTTCGAAGCACTGCTCAGCAGGAAATGTACTGGATGGATTCTTTTACTCTGGACAAGCTGTAATTTCGCCTTATTCCTCTCAACCTTGATCTATTAGCAGAGGACTCAAGTAGAACCACTTGTCTTCGAGTCATTGGCTGAGGCCACTCAATACCTCGTCACCACATCTCCTTGATTCCTAGGCGTTGTTGAACTCTCAAATAAAAAATTGAGTGAGCAACTACAAGCGAAAACAACTACATCTTTGACAGTAACAACGACCATGAAAACATACAAATACTATATCGGCCTCATTCTTGTTGCCGCTTGTCTGACCTACTTTTCAAATGATGTTTCCGCTCAGGTCACATCACAGCAAAAGATCTCTCAAGCTCAATCGATGGGTGTTGCCAGTGGCAACACTTCGACGAGCCGCAGCGTTTCTTATGTAAAGGATGGCAGCAGGGTTTCCATTTCGGAAAACCAACGAGGAATCACCATTTCGGTGGATGGAAAAAGCGTGCACGCAAAGAATATTCCTGAGCTTAAGAAGAATTATCCCTCGGAATTTCGTTTGTATGAGGAGCATCTCAGCAATCCAAGAATCAGTACTTTTGCCTCAGCAGGCGGTTCAGCCAGGGGAGTTGGCGGTGGGGGTAACTTCAGTGAAGAATCGATGCAATCCCGAACGATTTCTACCGTTGATAACGGCAAGAGAATTTCCATCAGGGAGACCAAGACGGGAATCACCGTTTCTGTTAACGGCAAACGGATCAAAGCAAAGAACGCAAAAGATCTTAAAAAGAAATCCCCAGCAGCATTCAAGATGTACGACAAATATCTCGGTGGCAATCCGTTAATGAAAATGAATCTCCAACCCGGTAAATCGAATGCGCAGATCATGATGGAACAGCAGCTTCAACATCTTCTCGACCAAAACGCGGGTAATCCACAAATGAGGGAAATCATCGAGAGAATGTTAGAAAACCTTCCTCAATAAAGGAATGAGAAGGTACATGTCAGTTACCTGTAATGCCCCGAGGTGGAAGTCGTTTGAAATCATCGTGACAACAACCGATGCTGCAGCCTTGCACTCCAAAATAAATAAACTCCAACCCTCACTTTTTGCCTAAGTGATTGAGTGAGGTGAATTTAGAGACAGCGAGATAGCATTTGACTGAACGACTCTTTGAATACGATTGAATACCAAAGAAGAGATTGTTTCGTAAAATACAAGTCGGATGGAGAGAGGATAGAATTGACCAGCTGATTAGTTCTTGAAATTACTAGCACTAGAGAGGTTATAGCCAAACATGGATAACATCAATTACAGTGTTTACACGGTGCTCTTAGGTAATGACTTGAAACAAGAAACGGGATGCTGCGCTTTTTGCGGTCAACCCTCAAACCAACTCGATCACTTTTCGGTCTCTTGCATTGATGAATCGTCAATCGGTTATCGCTGTACAATGTGGATCAGCAAAGACCCCAAAAAAATCAATGCTTGCCTTGCCTTATTCTCATCACTTTGCACTGTAATTGCAGTTGACGTGATCCTTGTTAAGCGAGAACAACAGCAATGGTTTTTTCTTCGCTCCGGATTGATTGTGATTGCGATCCTTCTACTTCAACGCTTTTCGGTTTGGGTCGAGATTCCTGTGCCCCTGTCTCATTGTGGTATGCATCCCGGGATCCGAAAAATTGAAAATAAAGAGACCGGCTACAAATCGACAATGGCAAGGTTTTTTCGAAATAAGCACTCCCAAAGAGTGATGTTGGGTATACCGATCGCATACATGATTTTCGTTATCTTGTACGCGATCTTTGTACCTAACAGCGCTGTGTTCTATCTGAAGTATTTCATCGCACCAGTTTTTCTCACGTCTCTGTCCATTGGGCTAATCGGCGGAGTCTTTCGACTAGTGATCGCCATCAGGCGATTTATACTCTCACCCTATGGGATTACCTCAGCAGGTAACGTGCGAGAGATCTGGCATTTGGCTGAGAATTATTGTCAGAAAGCTAAAGAAGCATCCACCGCAAGAGAAGTCATTAGTGAAAGCTGCCAAGCAACTGATGTGGGGATACAAGTCGACGACCCGAGTGAATAGGTGCTTGCACCTTTCCAAAGGCGGGACACCGACAGCAAGGTGATTGAAGGGCTCTAGACCGGGTAATCGGCAACACTGCGCTTCTGGGAGATGTTTCCAAAGCATAAAAAAAGCTTGAGTTTTTAGACTCAAGCTTTCTTCATTTGGGATGCTCAGTTTTCACTTAGTCTTTGAAGTACTTCTCAAGAATCTGCGGAATCTGTTTACCAAGTCGGGATTCCGGATCGAGTTTTTGAACGGCAATCAAAAGAGCTTTAGCAGCAGGTTTCTTGCCTTCCCCGAATAACCTGTTTGAACGCGTGAACAATGCCTGCTGGGCCTCCCCGGCAGCTGGCTTGGTGTCTTTGATGAGTGCGTCCAATTCGCTTGCGAGTTGATCGGCATCGAGTTCCTTGGAGGTTAAGGTCGTGAGCTTCTCCTCGAACTCAACGCCACGATAGATTGCGGCGTACTTCTCGCCTAACCCATCTGCATCGAGTTCAAGAATTTGATCGACGGAGTCGCTATAGAACGCAACGGCAACTTTTGCGTCGACAATGCTGATCGCCTCATCTAAAGCTTTCGCTTTTTCGACGCCGTCAGCAGCTTCAGCTTTTTTGAATGCGGCATCGCGATTGACCAGCGTTTCCTTCTTGCCGCGAATATCAGCTACCCATTGTTCTGCTTTCTGACCACCGTATCCGGACTGGAAATGAAACGGTCGACCCATCTTATCCGCAAGGAAAATAGACGGTACGCCCCGAACCTGAAACTTGCTGGAAAGTTGCTGGTATTGCTCCTGCTCAGCAGGTGTGACCAGTGATTTGTCGCGTGGATTATCAAGCACTAACAGGATGTAATCTTCTTTAACCGTTTGGAATACTTCCTGACTAAGCACATTCTTGTGTAGTGCTTTGCAGGGTGGGCACCAGTCTGAACCCGTGAATTCCATGAGGATTGATTTGCCTTCTTTCGCAGCGAGTTCTTTGGCTTCCTCGAAATTGCGAGTCCAGCCTTTGTAGTGATCATCGTCAGCAACCGCATTGGAGATCGATGACAGAACCAGTGTGGCTGCAGCCAGCATGGTAAGTGTTTTATTTCTCAGGCTCATAATACAGAGTCTCCGTCTAAGACTTGGGAGAGTGATTGGATGGAAGTGATTCATGATCATCGTGTGCTAAACCATCAGATTGATGATCCCTTACTTTGTGCTGATCTTCTTTCTGCTGTTCTACCATCTATTAACGCCAGAATAAAGTTATTTACAGGTATTCCAGAACGCCCTCAAACAATATTCTTCAATTGTGATAAGGTTTCCGAGCGCTTAGCATCAATGCAATGAGGAAAATTGCCGAATCCGTCAGTCTTTAGACCTCACTTTCATGCACGCTTCGGACATCAGCAATTGGCGGTAAATGAAAGAAATCAGTGCGACCTGAGCAGATATATAGTGCAGCCATATGAAAATACGACAGATATCGTTATCAGC
>JAAXIK010000012.1:9682-15754 GCA_012270385.1 Rubripirellula sp.
GCTCTCAGCAGTCGCGTTGATCGCGACAACTTTGGGGGCAACCTTTGCGATGGGTACGGAGGCCATTCGACAACCCAACGTCGTGTTCATTCTTGCTGATGATCTCGGTTGGAGCGACACGACTCTTTTCGGCAACACGCGTTTTTACAAGACACCAAACATCGAACGTCTCGCGGAAAGGGGAATGACGTTCACTCGAGCATATTCAGCCAGTCCACTCTGTTCACCCACTCGCGCGAGCATATTGACCGGCCTGAGTCCCGCGCGGCATGGCATTACCTCGCCGAGTTGCCATCTGCCAACGGTCACCTTGAAGGCAACACCTAAATCGACCGGTCCACCCGACGCAAAAGCCACCGTACTGACGTCGGTCTCACGGCTCGACAGGAAATACGAGACGCTGGCGGAAACCTTGAAAGACAATGGCTACGCAACCGGCCATTTCGGTAAATGGCACCTTGGTGCTGAGCCGTATTCGCCGCTGCAACATGGTTTTGATGTCGACGTTCCGCATCATCCCGGTCCCGGCCCAGCGGGAAGTTATGTTGCACCATGGAAATTCAAAGACTTCGATCACGACCCGGATATTCCCGATGAACACATCGAAGATCGGATGGCAAAAGAAGCTGTCGCGTTTATGGAAAGGCATCGCGATAAGCCATTCTTTCTGAACTACTGGATGTTCAGCGTTCACGCTCCGTTCGACGCGAAGCGAAGTTTGATCGACAAGTACCGCAAACAGGTTGATAAGACGAACCCGCAGCGCAGCCCGACGTACGCCGCAATGATTGAAAGCATGGATGACGCAGTTGGCACGCTGCTCGATACGCTCGACCGGCTGAATATTTCTGACAACACCATCATCATGTTCGCATCCGACAATGGTGGAAACATGTACAACCAGGTCGACGGCACATCACCCACCAGCAACGCGCCGTTGCGTGGAGGGAAAGCGACGATGTGGGAAGGCGGTGTTCGCGGTCCGGCAATTGTCGTTTATCCCGAACATGTCGAGGCTGGTACACGCAGCAAGGAGATGATTCAGAGCTGCGATTTCTATCCAACCTTGCTGCAACTTACGGGCATCGAGTCTGAGCAATCATTCGATGGGATCAGCATCGTCCCCGCTCTTCATGGCGGGACGCTGCAGCGGGAATCCATCTTCACCTACTTCCCACACCAAACCCGCGTGCCGGACTGGCTACCACCTGCGGTGAGCGTTCACTCCGGAGACTGGAAACTGATCCGCTTCTTCCACGGCGAATCACCCGGCAAGCATAGTTACAAACTCTTCAATCTGGAAAGCGACATTGGCGAACAAATCAATCTCGCGGCCGACAAACCCACACAGGTACAGGAACTCGACATGCTTATCTCAGAGTTCCTGAAAGAGACAAATGCCGTCGTTCCGTTACCGAATCCACGATTCGATCCTGCGACATACGACCCAAAGATGATCGGAAAGGCCAAACTGAAATCGACCGGCCGACCGCAGCGGTCAGACTCGAAAAAGCCACAGCTGAAAGCAAAACCAGTTGCTGGCTGGCAGTCAGGCGGCACGTGTCTTGTCGCACTGAAGGACGGTTCGTTGATCGTCACAAGCAGCGGCGGTGATCCGCACTTGAGTTTCAAACTTCCGACAGAAGTGACTCAGGAAGAATTGATATTGAAGTTAACGATATCGTCCGATTCCAGAGGTTCCGGGCATATCTTCTGGCAGGAGAAAGGAGTGATCCCCGCGTTCTTTCGCGACCGCAGCCGCAGTTTCGAAGTTCAGCACGACGGCCAACCACATGACTACAGCATTTCGTGGTCCGCTAAGAATCCTGTCGTTGCCGTACGCATCGATCCTTCAACAGCGCCCGGAAAGATCACCATTTCCCGAATCCAATTGGTCGACGAAGATGGGAATGAGGTTTATCGATGGAAATTCTAAATCGTATACACGCCATTGAATTTCTGATGGAATCAGCGCCGACCCAAACCCAGCATGCTGGTTCAGGACAAGTGACCATGGAATCCAAGCCAACGCACTTAAGACGAAGTCAGTGAATATGTTCAAATACATCGGTATTTGTGTCCTCTTGATTTTCGCCGCCTTAGCTAATCTGAGAACGGACGCGGCAGAGACCGTAACGATTGCTCCTCACACGTTTACGATTCCTGATGGCTTTGAACTGAAGCAGGTCGCCGGGCCGCCTTTGGTACAGCGTCCCCTTCATATGTGTTTCGACCATGACGGCGTCCTCTATGTGACCGATAGCTCGGGCAACACCGACAAGGCGCCGATTCAACTCAAGGACCCGGAGCATCGCGTGTTACGCCTCGTCGACCGCGATGGGGATGGCATCTTTGACTCATCAACCGTATTTGCCGACAAGCTTCCTTTTCCTGAGGGCATTCTCGTACATGATGGTGCAGTCTACGTCGGTGCCCCGCCTCACATCTGGAAACTCAACGATAGCGACGGCGACCATGTTGCCGACGAGCGAACCGTTTGGTTTGACTTATTTTCGATCGAAAACTGTGGCAACGATATGCACGGTCCCTACATCGGTCCGGATGGTTTTTTCTATTGGTGCAAAGGCGCTTTTGCTCCTCAAGAGCACGAGCTGACAAACGGTAGGACGCTCGCCTCGCACGCGGCTCACATCTATCGCGCCCGGCCTGATGGAAGCCAACTGGAACGTGTCATCACGGGCGGGATGAACAATCCCGTCGGTTTGGCATTTAGCGAGACGGGCGAACGGTTTCTCAGCGGCACGTTCTTTGATCTCTCCAAGCCCGGAAGGCGAGACGGAATTTTGCAAGCGATCTATGGAGGCATGTACGGCAGAAAGCACGAACGCGTCCTCGATCCGCATCCAAATACGGGTCGCTTACTGCCCATCCTCTCTCAGTTGGGTCCCGCAGCACCCTCAGGCATGTTGATGCCTCAACACCCTGCTTCCGAATTGAAGGGTGATCTGATTTGCACTGAATTCAATACCCGCCGACTTTCGAGACACCGCTTATCTAAATCGGGATCTTCTTATTCGGCCGTGACCCGCTCTTTCCTGGAAAGTGACCAATCTGATTTTCACCCGACGGATGTGATTGAAGACGCAGATGGGAGCTTGTTAGTCGCAGATACCGGTAGCTGGTACATGATCTGTTGTCCAACATCCAAGATCGCAAAACCCCATGTGCTAGGGGCGATCTATCGAATACAGAAGAAGGGATTAAAGAAGCACGATGATCCACGCGGGCTACAACTGGACTGGAGCGAACCACAAGTCGATTGGCTTTCCGACGCGCGGCCCGCGGTGGTGAAACGTGCCATCGACAGTCTCGCCACGGCGAACAATATCGACGCATTGCGGGCTTCCTCGGCGCCCATGAAGGCCGTTTGGGCACTGCACCGAATCTCTGGCGGGCAAGCGCGAGCCGCGGTTCGAGAGTTCCTGCTTGCAGAGGATCCTGATGTGCGTGCCGCGGCGATTCACAGCGTGGCTTTGTGGCGAGATCAGGAGGGGCTGGAACTGCTGATTGAAGTTCTTTCGCAGGACGGGCTGTTGCTGCGCCGCCTGGCTGCGATGGCTCTCGGACGACTCGGCGATGGCAAAGCGATCACTGCACTCCTGCAGGCCCATTCGACGGAGATGGATCCGTTCTTGAGCCACGCCATCACCTATGCACTTTACGAGATCGGAGATTTGGAAAGCCTTCCCGAAAAACATCCGCTGGCCAAGCAGGTTCTACTGATGAGGAAAGCGGACGAGCGGAGCATTCGGTCCGATGCCTATCCAAAAATCCTTCCCGTGAAATGGAAAAAACCCGATCAAGAAAAGCTGGCCCAGCAGGAGCAACGTCTCGATGCGCTGTCGGCCTACCTGCCAAGCGGCGACGCAGAGCGTGGGGCAAAGCTGTTCAATAATCAAGAGAAATCAAAATGCACCACCTGTCATCTCAAAGGCGACCAAGGCGTTCGGCTGGGACCGGATTTAACCTGGATTGGCGCGATACGAAGCGAACGAGACCTGCTTGAAGCGATCCTCTACCCGAGTGCTTCGATTACCCGATATCACGAAGTGGTTAACGTCCTGACCAAGGATGGAACCGTGTTTTCAGGACTGCTGGTGAGAGAGACGGTTGAAGAAATGTTCCTCTCGTCAGCAGAGGGCATTGTGCAATCTATCCCGTATCGAGACATCAAGCAGGCAAGGTACTCGAATACCTCATTGATGCCCGAGGGATTAGACCAACTCTTGAAACCCGAAGAGATCGCAGATTTGGTGACATACTTGAAAACGTTAAAGCCACCAAAGGGAACGCTAGAGGTCATCAAATGAAAGAGGAGTGCAGTGTGAACAGCCGGATGAGCATTTGATTGCAGCAGCAATACCCAGGCTGAAATGATTTGGATTGCGTGCCCGGCAGGGTAGATAATCTAGATCATATCCTCAATTGGTTCTCAAAAGCGGTTTGCTCTTGATTCTCTCCGGCACAGGCAATCCTGAAGCGAGGGACTCCACTGTCAGAATGGTTCGCATCGCGACTTCAATTCCCTTCTGAGCGCGAACCAAGCCGCTCACCACTACGAGTTGACCATTGAGTTTTGCTGCGGCTGAATTCAACGTCTTTTGATTCTGCAGTTCGAGTTCCCACGTCGTTTTACCGAAGCGGATGGTTGTGCCAGTCGTCTCGCCACCGATAGCCAGTATGCCATTCGTTAAGATGCCACGTACTCGCACCTCGACTGCTTTCCCCTCCATCAACCCGGCCAGTGGTAATTTTGTCGGGCTCCACTGACCGTCTTCCCTGACCTCTAAGGCACTAACTATTTTGCCATTTACAATACATTTCACATCAGATCGAACAACGAATATCTTGAAGTGCTGCCTGAGATCACGCGTACGACCGCGGCGGTAACTGAAGCGAATCTGCTCAGGAAACGACTCCAGCACCTCGTATTCGATTCGATCCTGTCCCGATCCACGCCAGGCAAAAACAAGAACTTCCTGTTGACTGAAATCCACCTTACTTTTCAGATTGGCTGAGTTCTTGGCGTCGAAATATTTGGTAATTTCATCAACCGAATAGATCACCACAGGCTTACTGGCACCGTCGAATAGGAATGCGGATGCCTTAGGTTGGACATCTACTATTTCCACGATGGGCTCGCTACCCCAGCTGGTCTTCAGCATTAACAAGGATAATGTGGCCTGGAAAACCAGTATTCTTATGAGCATCGAGGGTCTCCTTAGAAGAACATCTGTTAGATTATCGTTTCGACGAACTGGATGGTCTGAAAGTTCCAGACAGCTATGATCCAAGAGTATCTCCAGTATGTTTTAGTACGTCTAGTTTGGTTCTCTTTTCTGTTATCAATCTCGCGTTCGATAAGGAGAAAAGACATCAGAATCAAAGAATTCGGACGTATGAATTGTTCTAGCTTTTCAGTTGTACGTTTAAACTCCTGCCGTAGCGTTGACTTCTGCGAAGGTTCATTCACAGGAGTATGCACAAGCTAAAACCCATCGATTAGCTGGCTTTGGACCTAAGAGTGAGGATTTGCGATGATGAGTTCCAAACGAGAGCATTTTGACAGACTCATTGGAATGTCGATGATGCTTTGCTTCTTGACGGTGCTGCTCAGTGTGACCATCGCCACGATCGCTGCGTTCAATGGAGATTTTTTGGCCTCTGGAGTTTGCTTAATACCCGCAAGTCTATCCTCCGGCAGCTTGCTTATCTGTCTTGTTCGATAAGACGGGTTGGGGACATGGAGGCACTTTCTGTTTGTGAAAGGTTGGTTTGGTCACTTGGTGGACACGTCGCCTATCCAATCTTTTGATGGTGGTATCCTAAAGTTTAGAGTGAGAATACTCTGATCGACCTCGCATCAGGAGAGAAGGTAAATGAAAAAATTACGGTGGAAAGAGAGATGCAAAATCTTCTATTAGCACTATTGGTAGTCATGCTCGGGGGGCGTAGCACTCAAGCCGTGCAACCCAAGGAGGATGAGGAATCTAGACCAGATAGGCGAACACTCATTGCTGAGCCATTGATTGAGCGAGGGCCTCAGGCGAG
>JAAXIK010000016.1 GCA_012270385.1 Rubripirellula sp.
CATCAAAAATGTCACCATGGATGAGGAAGTAGTGGATGGTTATTGGCCAGACTATCCCATCCTTCCCTCCACCTTGATCATTGAGGGAATGGCACAGCTGGGTGGTATTTTGGTTGCAGAACACCACCAGTTCGAGAAGCAAGTTGTTCTAGCGAAGGTTTCTAAAGCTAGTTTTTTGAGTCCGGCAAGGAACGGCGACCAGTTAAAATACTCTGTCACGCTCGACAGTGTGCAGGCGTTAGGAGCAACGGTTAACGCGGTGAGCCATCGGGAAGGGGAGCTGCAGGCGGAAGTCGATCTCATGTTTGCTTTCCTCGAGCCGGGTCGTTTCACTGAGGGGCCATTATTTGGCCCCGGTGATCTTCGCACGATGCTTCGAATGATGAACTTTTTCAATGTTGCTGTTGATCCAGAAGGAAACGCTGTAGGCGAGTATCCGGCCCTTTGTGACGAGATGGGCTAACTCGTTAACTAAGTCGGTACATCACAATACAACTCCAATTAATTGCGAGAGAATCCCAATGAGTCGCCGTGTTGTCGTCACAGGTATTGGCATGGTCAATCCGATGGGTCACGACCCAGAGACGGTTTGGTCCGGACTCAAAGAAAGTAAAAGTGGTGTAGGAAGAACCACCCTCTTTGATGCCACAGGTTTTCCCACCCAAATCAGTGCGGAAGTAAAAAATTGGGATATTTCGCAATGTGGCGAATCGACCGAAGACTGGGCGAACCGAGGTCGACATACTCGTTTTGCTGCGGGTGCAGCCAAGCAAGCTGTTTCAGACAGTGGAGTTCTTTCCACCATCTCCGACCCTACACGCTTTGGAGTCTATCTGGGAAGTGGTGAAGGGAACCAAGACTTCACAACCTTCAGCAAAATGATGGCCGCTGCGGTAGCCGATGGAGAGTACGACGGGTCAAAGTTTATTCAAGCCGGTCTCGAACTGCTCAATCCAGCTGCTGAGCTAGAGCAAGAGCCGAATATGCCGGCAGCACACATCGCAACCATGCTTGATGCACAAGGACCGAACTTCAATTGCCTGACAGCTTGTGCTGCAAGTAGTCAAGCCGTTGGGGAAGCTACCGAACTCATTCGAAGGGGCGATGCAGATGTCATGCTTGCCGGAGGTGCACATAGCATGATCCACCCCTTCGGAGTAACGGGATTCAACTTGCTTACCGCCCTAAGTGAAAGCAACGATGATCCGACCAAAGCAAGTCGCCCTTTCGATCGACTCCGAAATGGCTTTGTTTTGGGAGAGGGATCGGCGATGGTCATTCTCGAAGAACTTGATGCGGCGAAAGCGAGAGGTGCCAAAATCTATGGAGAGATTGCTGGTTACGGAACGACCGCAGATGCCTACCGAATCACCGATATTCCACCAGATGGGCATGGTGGGATAGCTGCCATGCGAATGGCAATTGCTGATGCAAAATTGACTCCAGATGACATCGATTACGTTAACGCACATGGAACAAGCACTACAGTCAATGACAAGGTAGAGTCCAAAGCATGTCGCGAAGTATTTGGCACTCGAGCAGATCACGTTCCCGTGAGCAGTACGAAAAGCATGATGGGGCATTTGATTGCTGCTGCTGGGGTAACGGAACTGATTGTCTGCTTGATGGCAATGCGTGATTCAGTAATCCCACCCACAATTAATTATGAAAATCCAGACCCAGAATGCGATCTGGACTATGTTCCCAATCACGCTCGCGAAGCGTCCGTAAAATACGCATTGAATAATAGCTTTGGATTTGGCGGCCAGAATATCTGTACCTGCCTGAGCCGATTCGAAGATTAGTTCGTAGGGCTCATCATCTTTCGAATATCTTGGTCCGTGATGAATGAAAAATTTTCTGATATTGAAGTCATCGCATTCCTTGATGAGTCTTTGAATCCCCAGCGGTCGGCTCAACTGGAACTCGCACTCCGCACTGACGATCAACTGAGACGACGAGTGCTGGAAAAACAAGGTCAACAGTCGGCGGGCCTGCATACGATCGGTGGAATTTGGCAGCGGTCAAAAGCTACGTGCCCCTCGCGTCAGGAATTGCAGGCGTTCCTTCAAGAAACCATTGAGGGTCAAGCTGCTGACTATATACGATTCCATCTGATTCAAATTGGCTGTCGCTATTGCCATGCGAACTGTGCCGATCTGCTAGCGGAAAAGGATGGCAAAGTTGAAGCTAGATCACGACGTCAGCGGGTATTTCAAACCAGTGCGGGTTACCTTCGATCAGTTACCACCAAAGATTAAGAAATATTACACAGCAGAATCGATCATTTGCTCCAGACGATCCAATGTAGTGATCAGATGATTCCATGCTGTGATCACTTCTCTTGTGGGCAGTTCTAATCTATCCGAAGAGTCGAAACCGCTCTCACTGACCAAAACCTTTCCTGAGAGAACCGAGTAAGTCTGTTTCTGCTCTGCCCCATGTGGTTCTGTCTGGGCCGTTTTCGAATCCCCATCAAGCGGGAGAACCTGTTCAATCGCTAATTGAACTGCCGAAATCGCAGCGTTCCGATCTGATTCGGCCTCAATTATTCGACGAAAAGAACCCGACTGTACATAGTATTTAGCCACATCAAAATCCTTATTTTCCACTACATAATTTGAAAAGTCGCGGTCAGTCGCGAAGCAAACAGAATAACTTTCGCCCCGATGACTACCCCGTCACAACCTTTTCATCGCATCTGGATTGACACCTTAGGTCACCGAGATGATCAAATTCACTACATTGAGATGTAGAACTACCCTAAAGACTGATGCCGTACCGATCCAAATCCACCCAACCCTCTGAGATTGAACACCATGCCTGATTTCGCTAGAGGCCCCTTTCCCGCAACCCGGATGCGGCGTCATCGAGCACACTCTTGGTCCCGCCGTATGGTTGAAGAGACCGCACTTTCTTCGAACGATCTCATCTGGCCATTATTTGTGATCGATCAGGTGGAATCCGAATCGATTCCAAGCCTACCGGGAGTAGAACGCCTCGGATCACAAGCGATCCTGCAAACGGTAGAGCAGGCATGTTCTCTCGGCATTCCTGCGATTGCCATATTTCCGGCTACAGATAGCAGTTTGAAAACAGAGGATGCGATTGAAGCAACGAATCCGGATAACTTGGTCTGCAAAACCGTCCGCAAAATCAAAGAACGTTTTGGTGATGAGATTGGCGTCATCTGTGATGTTGCACTCGATCCTTACAGTAGCCATGGGCAGGACGGACTGGTTCGTGACGGAATCATCTTGAATGATGAAACCATTGCGATCCTTTGCCAGCAGGCAATCATTCAGTCTGATGCAGGATGTGACATTATCGCTCCAAGTGACATGATGGATGGACGCATAGGAGAAATTCGCGATGCATTAGATGAACAAGGACACCAAGACGTTCAGATCATGTCGTATGCTGCGAAATATGCCAGTAGCTTCTACGGTCCTTTCCGTGATGCTGTAGGCTCGAGTGGAAATTTAGGGAGTGGGGACAAGAAAACGTACCAGCAATCTCCCTGTCAAACGGACGAAAGCTTGCACGAAGTTGCACTGGACCTCCTAGAGGGCGCCGACAGTGTCATGATTAAACCGGGCATGCCTTATTTAGATGTACTGCAAAGAGTCAAAGAAACGTTTAAAGTTCCAACCTTTGCCTATCAAGTGAGCGGAGAGTACGCCATGCTCTCTGCGGCGGCAGAGCGAGGATGGCTGGACAGAAAGCAAATCGTCTTGGAAAGTCTACTTTCGTTCAAACGAGCAGGAGCCGATGGCATTCTGACCTACTTTGCTGCTGAGGTAGCATCTTGGCTTAATGAATCAAGAAAATGATCTATGAATGATAGCCTCCGAAATCTTCCTTCTCTCAGCTATGACGAACTAATTGAGTTAGCGAACTCCAGTTTTCCTTGGCACTGGGAACCCAGCGTCGTCGCAGATCGTTCAACCAGAATGGCTGTCGCTTCCGATCCGGACGGGATGCTACTTGAAGCTTGTCAGCGACAAGATGCGGGCGAAGAAGGAGTGATCGACCCTTTTTGGGCCACCACCTGGAGAGCAGCAACTGGTCTTGATAAGTATCTAGATCAATTAAACCTTAAAGACCAACAAGTTCTTGAGGTAGGATGCGGCACGGGTCACGTGGGATTTTCAGCGGCCATGCGCGGAGCCCAAGTTACGCTGACCGATGGGGTTTATGACCCACTGATTCTTGTCCATCTCAGTACCTGGTCGGTTCGTGATCGATGCAAGGTTGAACGCCTTCGTTTTGGGGTCGACACACTCTCAAAAAAAGATTTCCCTTTTATCTTTGGAAGTGACGTCACCTACTTACGACAGCTGTGGCCCGAACTCTTGGAGTGCTTAGAGCATCATTTAGCTCCAGAAGGCGAGGTATACTTGAGTGATCCTTTTCGAATCATTTCCACCGAGTTCTCGGAATGGATAAAGAATACTTCTTGGATTTATTCTGAATTCAGCATCGATTTACCTGATGACCCAGCTCATCCGATTCGGATTATGAAGCTTACCCGAGGTTGAGGGACTCTTGCATTTGATCATGATTATTCTCCGCCCACGAATTCCGGCGGGACCTGATAACTCTCACGTTCAGCAGCTTGCCGGGTCGTGATGCGAATCTCTTTTCCACCGTCTTCGCTGTCGATCACCACCCAGATGAGAGATTGCTTAGGATCATCAGGCCCTGTCGCAGATTTGTCAGGATTCGCTTGTACGACGAGAGCCGTGAGTACATCTCGCAGTGCCTCGTCTGTCTTAGAGAAATCTCTTACCTGTTGATTTTGTGTAATTCCCATCAATTCTAAATCACCTCCGACAATAACAGCCGTGGGCATCTGGTTACCGGCAGGCAGCCCCTCTTGAAATGCATTGGAAATGGCTTCCAAGGCGAACTCCAAAGATTCTTGGTCAAAGGAGACGCTCATCTTCCTATCAAGCATCTGATCTATGGTGAGCATCTCCGCCTCTGGCGTGATTTCAATTGCAACACCAGTGGTGGAGGTGTTCATCGCCAGCAGTCCCGCAAAGGCTAGCTGTGGGAACGCTGCCTGTGGTAAATACGTGTTTGCCACCACTGCGTTATCGGAAATACCTACCCTCGTTTTGGAGCTCAAGTACTGCATCATTTGTGGCATCCGAATCGCAAGTAATTTCCAAGAAGGATCTTGAGTGGTATCAAGAATGAATTGATTAGCCCATTCCGGTAGTGATTCGATCGAATCACTCACCTTCCGCATCAATGCAGGCTCACTGATACCACCACTTGGTGCATATCGAGTTTCCAAGAAAACAGTCTCATCCGTATTGAAGTAAAGTGTGAACAAACATGCATTGATATCAGGTTGCATAAAACGTTTTAGTGGAGCGATGAATTCTGGGGCTGCAGCTTTGAGCATTTCCCGTCCATCTGCAAAAAGAAAATTGGGGGTAAATAATACAACCAGATCTGAATCCACACTTGTGTCTGCCCAGAGGGCTTGAGAGGTTCGCGGCAAAGGAATGTCCGAACCATCTAAGCCGGCGACCTCACTGATTCTAGGTACCGTTCCTATGGCATACACAGAAACTGTTTCTTCCCCTTCTGTAGCATTCCAGTAATAGGCATCGGAATCATCCTGGTCGCCGATATAGATTTGTTTATTTTCTCGTGTGCGAGCTTGTTCGACGGCTAATGTTTCGATCAGCTGTGACTCCTGAATCGGCTCAGCTAAATGTACAGCCAAGGCCACCTCAGGCCAGCCGGACTCGCCAGGAAACATGGTGATTATCAATCTATCAATGCTCTCTACCGGCATTTTAGATCGCGTCACAGCTTGTTCTACTAATCTGTCAGCCCCTGTTGAAACGCCTGTTAAAAGATTGTCCCCCAGCGGATGATCAACAAAATCACCCAATCGACAGGAGACAATCACAGCGGGTCCGGGAGGAAGTAGAGAGAGTGGGATACTAGTTGTGTCCGTGCCGTAAGGCGGCACGAATAAAAGTTGCTCATCTTGCACTAGCTCATATCCAATGGTTTCGCTTTCTACCACTTCCGTCGTCTCGGAAGTCTGATCTGAATCACCATTGACTACGGGGGGAATCACTTTAGGTAGCGGTCGTCTCTGCTTTGCTTGAGGCTCTATATCACCTTCCCCTGAGCCACTGACAATTAATCCAATTAAAAGCATAAGTACAGCGACACACATACCTCCCAAAATCAACGGAGCATTGGATTTCTTTTTCCTTCTTCTTACACCCGAAACTGAACCTGTCTTTCCCGTAACGACCGGAGTCGCGTCCGTTACCAATACTGGAACCGTGGGTTCATCCTTTCCCGAATTTTCCTCCGACACCGGTACACTCGCAACGGTGTCATCCGAGCTGTCCGCTGTCGTTGGCTCTATCTGAATTTCATCCTCGATAGAAGGTTTCTTTTTCTTTTCAGAACGAACTAGATCAGGCAAGACTTGGCTTTCACGAGGCGCCGATGCTTCACTCTCTGGTGGCTCTTCCTCGTGAGACTTCCGCACACTTTGGGCTGACAATTGTGATTCAGCTGACGATTCGTACTCAGGGACCGTCGTTGGTGATTTCAGATCTGTATTCGTGCTCTCGCTCGATGTTGATTTGGAACCCCTGTCTTCGGTATCGAGAATGCGATCCTCTAGCTTAGGCTGAGCAGTTTTCTTCCCTTTAACTGGCTTAATATCAGAAATCTCTGTGGATGAATCCTTGTCATTCGTTTCTGAATGAACCACAGAAATCTTGGAATCATCCTCCGAACCTTTCTTTTGCCGATCCGAGATGAACTCCAATTCCTTGGGACGATCGTCTTTGGAGTCTTCACTTTTCTCGGATTTTTTCTTTGTTGCTTGGACCTCTTTTTCCTCGGTGTGATGACTCTCAACACGTCTCCAAGCAGCCTCAAACTGCTCGAGCGACTGGAACCGCGACGCCGGATTTGGAGCAAGGGCATAGGCCAGCACACGAAAAATCATGTTACCACTGGCTTGGTTTTCAATAGCTTCGACAAGTTCGGCTGGCACAGAATGCCCCGCCTGAAACATCGACTGATACCCTCGAAGAACTAGAGACGAATAGGCTTCTTTCCCGGTAACCAAGCGGTACAACAAGCAGCCAAGAGAAAAAACAAGCGAAGACTCATGCACAACCTGATTCTCTAAATGAGCTTCTGGTGGCAGATAACTTGTTGCTGATTCGGATGGTATAAGACAATTCGTGTATTCCTCATTTGACCGCGCAGCATGCAGACTTGGCTCAAAAAGAAGGATTCCCTCACCGCTATCGGTTATCCAGAGGTGATCTGTCGTAAGATTGACTGGGTTGATGTGTCTGTCCGGTAGAGCCCGGATCGCACCTACTATTTGAGAGCCAAATTTTAAGCCTGCATCAATATCGAAGGTATTTCCATGGGCCAACCTCTGAGTTAACGTCGCACCACTAGGCAATGAGGTGATAACCTCGCAGCGACCGTCACTTTCGGACAGAACGTACTTTTGCAACGACTTGATTTTCTTAGTGCGTTTAAACCACTTAGGGTCTAGCAGAAAAGGTGCGACTTGACCTTTGTCCATCCGCTTAAACAGGGCTCTCTGTTTCGTTTTTTGGTGACGAGCTGAAATCCATTTCTGGAAGGGAATCTCTCCCTTATCGGAGAGAATGAGGTACCCACCTTGTCGCAAATCATCAGCCTGGGATGAAAGGACCATTTTGGCTTGATAGCGTGTAAGAATTCCTTTCTTAATAAGGTATTTGGCAGCTGAGATGGAATCATATTGGATATCTGCTGATCCAGACTCCACCAAGGACTCAAAAGACTTTGCGGTCCGCTCGTCACAAATCCCTAGTGAATCAAGGGCTTTCCAAAATTCAGTTAAAGCAATTGTCATTCAGATCAACTTATCAATCGGCCAATAAAGTTAAATTACTGCTCCTATTGGTAGTTTACCGCAATGTTCGTGATTCGCGGAGGATTCCCGTGACATTGGTATAAAAAGATGGCGGCGTCGACACCCTAATTGAAGGTTAGCGGCAGGATATCTTTGATTGGCATTAATGAATTGGATAACGTTGGCGTAGTCAAAAGTTGTGAGCTAAACTCGAAACTGACTGTCGTCTCACGAAACCTGATCGCTCTGATGCTTCTATCAATAAGAGGCTATTTTTCAATTGAGAATCGTCTACGCCACCACCGAGGCTATTCCATTCGCTCGCACCGGCGGCTTAGGTGATGTGTGTGGAAGCTTGCCCAACACCGTGAGTGCGTTGGGGCATGATGTTTCTATTTTCATGCCAGCGTTTCGGCAAATACATCAGGCAGGAATCTCAATTGAATCCACGGATCTCAGTTTCACGATTCAGATGAGAAAGGGAATATCAGTAGGTTGCCGCCTTCTCAAGAGTCATTTACCGGGAAGTGGCGTAACGATCTGGTTTATCGATCAACCAAAATACTTCGATCGTGATCAACTGTATGGTGATAAACGAGGTGACTATCCCGATAATGCGGAGAGATTCACTTTTTTTTGTCGAGCAATTCTTAAAGCAATACAACGACTCCAACTTCAGCCTGACATCATACACTGCAACGACTGGCAGACGGGTCTCCTACCTGGCCTGATTCGGCATGATCCAGACCTGCGAAATGACTACGAGAATACGGCGACTGTGATGACCATTCACAATCTTGCCTATCAAGGTCAATTTCCATCTAGGAATTTTGAGTACACCGGCATTGGGTGGGAACATTTTTCCCCCGATGCTTTCGAATTCTTTGGTTCTCTGAACTTTCTCAAGGCTGGGGTGATCAGTGCTGACACCATCACAACAGTAAGCCCTCAATACGCGAAGGAAATAACGAGCTCCAAGCATGGTTGTGGACTGGAAAGTGTTTTGCAAGGATCAACCGATCGGATGCGGGGAATTATTAATGGCATTGATGAGTTAATTTGGAATCCCGCTACCGACTCACTGATACCCGCTAATTACGATCATTCAAATTGGCGGTTGGGTAAAACACAAAACAAGGGATTTTTACAGAATGAATTCAAACTGGATCCGGTAAGCGAACTACCCATGATTGGGCTGGTGGGCAGGCTTGCGGATCAGAAGGGATGGGACCTCATCCTACCTGTTATCCGATGGCACTTGAATGAAGGACGACCCACCCAGTGGATCGTCCTTGGCAGCGGTGACCCTGCGCTGGAGAAGGAACTTCGAATGCTCGCGAAACAATTTCCTTCGCAGATCGCGGTCCATATCGGTTTTAGCGATCGGCATGCTCACTTAATCGAAGCCGCAGCGGATCTCTTCCTAATGCCCAGTCATTATGAGCCATGCGGCTTAAATCAGCTTTACAGTCTCCGCTATGGCACGGTCCCAATCGTCAATCCCACGGGCGGTCTTGCGGACACAGTAACGGACACGACGGAAGAAACCATCAACGACGGTACTGCAACGGGCTTCCACCTACAACATCCAGATCCAAGATCGCTTGACGAGGCCATTGGTAGAGCCTTGGAACTTCGCTACCACTACCCTGAAGCATGGTCGAATATCGTGGTACGAGGAATGAATCAGGATTGGACATGGCGCCGAAGCGCGGACCTGTATATCGAATGTTACGAGGAAACTCAAATCCAAGACAACAAACCTCGCATCAGTTCATGAGTAAAGTCGTTCGTATAACTTAAGCCTTGACCCCTTTAAGCCAAACATTTTTCAGAAATGCAGATAAGAAGAGGCAAAAAGGATTTACCGTATTGAATAAGAGCATTGGTTCGCTGTCAAAACAGCATATCCAACTAGCAAGTGAAGCTTTTTCTTGTACACGATTTGACCCGATTTCGGGGAATTGGGTGCTCTACTCTCCAAATCGGACGCAGCGTCCGAGCGATTACCCGAGAACAGATCATTCAAGTAGTAGGAAAGATTCCTGTCCATTTTGTGTTGGTCAAGAATCGTCGACACCCCCATCAATTTGGGTCGGGAAAAAAACGAACACAGGTTTCAGCTACCTTCACAGGCACTCGGATGAACCTCACATCAACGATGAGGGTTGGCTCGTTAGGGTTTTCGCGAATCTGTTCCCAGCAGTTTCTGGTACCGAACCAAGCCGCGCGATAGCCCACTACCCGAATACAGATCTGCAAATATCAGCTGTGGGTTCCCATGAAGTCATTGTCGATACTCGGGCTCACTCCAATCGCATGTCTGACGTCACGATTGATGAAAGTCAGTTAGTGTATCGTGCGATCCATCATCGGCTCATGACATTAGGTGCCGAGAGGAGTATCCAGTACATAAGTGTTTTTAAGAATTCCGGTGGATCGGCAGGAGCGTCACTTGAGCATTCTCACTGGCAACTGCTTGGTACAAATTTCGTACCCAGTTACGTCACGCAGACACTCGATCGAATGCAGCAATATGAACGGCATCACGGCACTTGCCTCGTCTGTTCCTTAACCAATACAGAGGTCTCGCAGAAAAAAAGAATCGTGCTCAGGAGCAATTTGCTTACAGCCTACTGCCCATTCGCCAGTGAGTTTCCAATGCAAGTAAGAATCACGCCGAATCTCCACACACCAGACTTTACTTCTTCGACCGAAAAGATTCTGGATGAGTGTGCAATATTCACCCGAAAATTGATTCTAATTCTCCAAGATATTTATCCTGACGCTTCGTATAATCTTATCCTCTCGAATCTTCCCCCTAAGACCTCGAGCGCTTTTTCAGCATTTCACTGGACGATTGATCTCTGCCCAAGATTGAGTAACTTTGCCGGCTTTGAAATTGCAACCAGAAATATGATCAATTGTGTTATGCCTGAAAATGCGGCGACCTTTTACCGAGGCGGTCTGAAAAAATTGAGCACTAGATAGGTAAGGATCGGAGGTATTCAATCGGTGGGTCGTGGCCAGACCTTAAACTGGATCATTCCAACAGAGTCCATCGATCCGTTTCGAACCCGCTACATCTGAAACCGCGCTCATGCTTTCAGTCGCTTTGGAATGGGGAACTCAAGTACAAATTTTGTTCCCCTTCCCACCTCACTTTGCACACTGATCCTGCCCCCATGAGATTCGATAATCCTGCGTGCGGTTGGCAAGCCAAGCCCCGTTCCACCATCCTTTGTGCTGTAAAAAGGTTCAAACATGTGCATCACGGTAACATCATCAACCCCTCGCCCCGTATCAATTAGATCTAGGGCAACACTACTTCGAGTGGCATAAGTCCTAACAACTAATTGTCCACCATTCGCCATAGATTCGATCGCATTCTTCACAAGATTCATCAACGCAGCTTGCAAAGAATCACTATGAAGTAATATCGATGGCAAGTCGGCATCAAGATATCTTTCGATGTCTATCGCCTCTTGCTCCGCCTGAGCTTGATAGGCACGAAGCACCACATCAATCTGTTCATTTAAGCTCCCTGAGACCAAATCGATATCCCTGAGCCTGGTATAACGCAGAAAGTCTCTCAAAAGTGACTCCATGCGTTCGCATTGACCCCGAACAATATCAATTCGATTCAACAGCCTATGGCTTGATCGGGTATCAATCTCCGTCAGATCTTCGCTCAAAAGATCGATATTCATGTGAATGACAGAAAGCGGATTCTTAATTTCATGCGCAAGTGAGCCAGCCAACTCTGCAAGCTCTTCATAGCGTGCACGCATGGGATCAATTTGTTCATTTTTATCTGAAGCTGGCTTCGTCATCTCATCAAGTCAATCACTTGGAGGCTTTCAAGGTCGATCGCCGAAATTGTAACTCAGTTTCCGATTGATGCCCCCAGGAATCTATGTTGAAGTGGACGAATAAATATGCTTGCCCGCTGCAACAATCAATCTCTGTGCCGAAAACGGATACCTTTAGTCCCACTTCCAATTGTTGGACCCAATAGAAATCATCGGAACATCTGGTAATATCTTGGCATCTTTGCGGGACGATTGATTGATGATCAATCATAAGGGCTCAAATCTCAGATCCTGAGAGATGCTAAGCCTACAGGACACCCACCGACTCCACGATTTACGAACTTTTTCCAACTATGAGCGAAACGCATCCCGAACAAAACTCGGACCCTTACTTTCAATCCCTTTTCGCCGAGCGAATTGGGGGAGCGAATTACGGAAAAGATACGGAGATCTACAAATTTGAAAAGATTAAACGAGCAAAGCGCAAGGCTTTGGCGGATCAACCTGATCGAGAACTGCTAGATTTTGGGATTGGTGAAAATGATTCCATGGCGGAACAATCGATCCGCGATGTGATGGCCTCGGAAATCAACAAAGCAGAAAATAGAGGATACGCAGATAACGGTGTAGCTGAATTCAAGGAGGCTGCTGCCAGATTCATGAAGCGACGTTTTGACGTGAATCTTGATCCGGCAACCCAGATCAATCACTGCATCGGCAGTAAGCCAGCATATGCCATGCTACCGGCCTGCTTCATCAATCCGGGAGATGTCACCTTAATGACTGTTCCAGGGTATCCCGTTGCGGCAACCCACACCCGATACTACGGGGGTGAAGTTTTTAAATTACCACTTTTAGCTGAAAACGATTTCCTGCCTGACTTAGAATCCATTCCCGATGACATCTACCGGCGGGCAAAACTGCTAGTACTTAACTTTCCTAATTCGCCTACCGGCCGCACTGCCCCGGCTGATTTTTATGAAAAGGTTGTGAAATTAGCAAAAGAAAAATCCTTCGTTGTTGTGCAAGATGCAGCACATATCCTACTAACCTTTGACGGAGAAGCACGGAGCTTTCTACAAACGCCCGGGGCAGTCGATGTTGGTGTAGAAGTCCACTCTATGAGTAAGGGCTTTGATATGATTGGATGGAGGATGGGTTTCGTATGCGGGAATCCTACGATTGTCTCTGCCTTTTCGGATGTAAAAGACAATAGTGATAGCGGTCAATTTATTGCTACTCAAAAAGCCGCTGCTGCTGCATTGGATGACGACTCGATACCGGATCGAATCAATGCAAAATACCGTCGTCGATTGAATAAGTTAGTAGCAACATTAAATGACTGTGGATTTGAATGTGAGACTCCGGGCGGTACTTACTTTCTCTACACCAAAGCACCAACTGGAACCAATACGGGTGAGCATTTTACCGCAGCTGAAGATGCAACCCGCTTTTTGATTGAACAATTCGGGATTGTGACCGTTCCGTGGGACGACGCGGGGCCATTCCTACGATTTAGCGTTACCTACGTAGCCGACTCCGAAGCTGAAGAAGATGCGCTAATGCAAGAGACCAAGACAAGACTTGAGAGTGCAGGATTGCGCTGGTCCTAAAAGAACAAAATTTTTCAACAAAAAAATGGAATCCAGCAAAAGTCCATTCGAATGCTTTGAGTCAATTCATTGGATCTTGCGTAAGATTCTTGGAATTGAATCCTCAACTTTAGAGTTGACTCTGTGCGCACAAAAAAACACTTGCCGCATCAACGGCAAGTGTTCCATAAGTATCGATAGCAGTCTTATCTAACCGGCCGACTTAATTAATTTGATTAGACGACTTTTGGTTCTTGCTGCTGCGTTTCGGTGAATCAAACGGCGACTTGCTGCTTGGTCGATCGCCTTTTGAGCTCGACGGTACTCAGATTGAGCTGTATCGGCATCGCCAGCTTTGACAGCTTCCTGAACCCTACGAATTTGAGAACGGAGGCTGCTTCGAGCAGAACGATTCAGTAATCTTAGTGCTTCGCTCTGGCGAAGCCGCTTTTTGGCGCTGGCTGTATTTGGCATCTTCTAGGGACGTATTTCACGTCGGCTTACTGGAGAATAGATAAACGTAGTTTTTTTCGGTCGAGTAGTATGGCTTCCTAATCGCCCGCTGTCCAGACTCGATGTTCATCTGGCACAATGCAAATTATGAATGGCAGAGTTTTCCTCATTGGTGCGGGCCCAGGCGATCCGGGCCTACTCACATTGCGCGGTGCTGAACTGCTCCGCTGCTCCGATGTCGTCTTGTACGATGGCCTCTGCAACCCGGAAATTCTTGCCCAAGCACCCCAGGCTGAGCAAATCTGCGTGGGTAAACATGGTAAATCGCGAATTTGGACTCAGGAGGAAATCATTCAGGAAATCGTGAGACATGCAAAGGCTGGGAAAACAGTATCCCGCCTGAAGGGGGGTGACCCGGCTGTTTTCGCGAGAACCGCAGAAGAAATCCAAGCTTTATCCGATGAAGGCATTCCGTTTGAAATTGTCCCCGGCATCACCGCAGCCCTCGCAGCAGGCTCCTATGCTGGCATTCCAATTACCCACAGGAAATACGCCTCGGCGGTTGCATTGGTCACTGGGCATGAAGAACCAGGGAAGAAAGAAACCTCGCTGGATTGGTCAGCATTGGCAAGTTTTCCCGGCACCCTCGTGATCTACATGGGTGTCACGACCGCTAAACATTGGACAGATAACCTGATTACCGCCGGCCTAGCCGGAAAAACGTCCGTGGCGATCATTCGGCGATGCAGCCTTCCTGATCAGCAGATCCTTCGATGCTCTTTAGAAGATGTTCCCGGGCTGTTGGGTTCTCATAGCGAGATCCGACCGCCAGTAATAGTGATCATTGGAAAGGTTACTGACTTGCAAATCCACGAAGTTCAACAATTCGCAGAACGCAAACCCCTGTCTGGCCAGACCATCCTGGTAACCCGACCGATTGAACAAAGCGAATCACTTGCCGCATCTCTCCGCGACTATGGAGCCAATGTGATCATTCAGCCCATGATTAAAATCTCTCCACCTAGGGATTGGTCGGAAATGGATGATGCGATTGATCGGCGAAAAAATTGGGACTTGATTATTTTTTGCAGCCACAACGGCGTGAAATATTTTATGGATCGGTTGCATTTCAGGAAGCTCGATTCACGTGACTTGTTCGGTATCAAAATTGGCGCGGTGGGCTCTAAAACAAAGAACTCTTTGCAGCAGCAGGGTATTCAAGCTGACATCGTCCCGGAGACTTTTAGTGGGGAAAACCTAGCGAATTGCTTGGAACGCGAAGCAAATGGTAAGAACGTTCTCGTTATTAGAGCTAGTCGGGGCAACAACAAACTTGCTGAAGCCCTAAAAGAAGCTGGAGCGTCAGTCACTCAAGTAGTCTCGTATCAACACGAAGATGTCACCGATGTCGATGAGAATGTCCGTATGAAGATGAAAGAAAAAAAGATCGACTGGGTAACGGCAATGAGCGGTGAAACGATCAAGAACCTACATCGTTGCTTTGGTGACTTACTCTTACAAACTAAGATTGCATCAATTAGTCCTGTGACTACAGAAATTGCGAATCAGTTGGTATTGGCAATTGCGGCTGAAGCTCACCCGTACACGTCAGAAGATTTAGTGAAAGCAATTCTCGAGGTGGTTGAATGATTCCAAAATCCTATCAAGCAATGCGTCAACAATATCCTGAAATGATGCAAGCCTATGAAGAATTTGGTGAAGCAACACGGAATGCTGGGCCCCTCACACCGAAAGAAGTGGCACTTATTAAGTTAGCGATCTCAATTGGTGCTGGCTTAGAGGGGGGTGCAAAATCACATGCTAGAAAAGCCATCGAAGCGGGTTGCACCAGAGAAGAGCTAAAACAGGTTGTAAGTCTGTCCGCTCCCAGCCTTGGCTACCCTCCCCTGAAGCGTGCCAGGTCGTGGGTGCATGACG
>JAAXIK010000327.1 GCA_012270385.1 Rubripirellula sp.
GACACGTTTTTTTGGAGAGCGGAGAAGCTGGAGTGAGGGGTTGAGCCTTTGGAGATTTTCCATTTTTGCTTCGCTTTCGATGACGGTTCATTATACGATCATCTCGCACCCCAGAGTGTTGGGGCCTGAGTTTCCTTCATTGCTCGGAGCCTTGATTGGATTGGCAATCGTGGTGCCGTCGGCCAAAAGAGGGTTTCTGTTACCCCTGTCCTCGCAGCCTGCTTGGGATTTTCCCGAAACGGATCGATGGGAGGCAGCATGGCGAGGCAAAGCGGAACTCAAGCTGGAAAAGGCACCAAGATGGATGACACTTACTCGGGCATGGGCCCCTTATCTGGTGATTGCTCTGGCTTTGGTTTTAACGCGATTACCTTCATTGCCCTTGGGCTCATGGCTCAAAGGGCTCACTGTTCCGATGGACCCTAACGTCCTGAAAAATGTCCTTGGGAGTTCAGTAACGATCAAGCCAATCGCGTTTCTCTACTTGCCTGGAGCCGTTTTTATTCTCGCCAGTTTGATGACTTTTCGATTGCATCGCATGTCAACGCCAGCGATGCTTCGATCGGTAAATCAATCACTGCGTATGGTGGGCAGCGCTTCGGTCGCTCTGCTTTTTTCGGTACCGATGGTTCAGGTGTTCATTCACTCGGGTGATGGAGCGTCTGGTTTGGATTCCATGCCCAATGTGCTCGCTGGTGTGGTGGCTGAGATGGCGGGATCGCTTTGGCCAGCTTTCGCTTCAATGCTCGGAGGTGTCGGCGCTTTTGTTGCGGGTTCCAACACGATTAGCAATATGATGTTTTCACAGTTTCAGTTCGCAGTCGCTCAGCAGGTGGGGGCGGAGCCGATGTGGGTGGTGGCTTTACAAGCGGTAGGTGGAGCGGCAGGAAACGTCATTTGCGTTCATAATGTCGTGTCCGCGTGCGCAGTGGTAGGTTTTATCGGTCGGGAGGGTGAAGTCATACGGCTGACTTTACTCATGTTTATCTACTACATCGCGATGGCCGCCGTCCTCGGGTTATGCATTGCTTGACCAGTTGCTGATGGAACGCGGGTCGTTTCGAGTTATGGCTTGTTGGTAAAGCGTTCGCTTTGATTTTGCGACTCGGTTACCTTGAGGCATCCGCGATCGATTTCTTTTGGTACCCCACCCCTCTACATGGACTCCGCTGCGAGGTGGTGGTCAATGGTTTAGGATCATGCTCAAATGTGGCCGTTTCTCGGCCGCTTTGCCGCCGTGTGAATTACGATAACCCATACCAATCTTCATCACTCGTATCTGTATCGTACTATGACCAGCGTAACTGAGTTGAATCCCCGTGAACGTCTTCTTATGGGACCTGGGCCAAGCACTGTTCCACAGCGTGTGCTCCGAGCCATGAGTGCACCGACCTTGGGTCACTTGGATCCACAGTACATCGAGTATATGGACGAGACGTGCCAGATGCTTCGTGATGTTTTCCAGACCAGTAATCCGCTGACATTTCCAGTGTCAGGTACCGGGATGGCGGGTATGGAGACCGTTATCGTGAACCTTGTCGAGCCGGGCGATGAGGTCATCGTCTGTATCAATGGTGTGTTCGGTGGCAGGATGAAGGATAATCTTGAGCGATCGGGGGCAACGGTTCATGTGGTCGAAACGGCGTGGGGTGAGACCTTTACAGAGGAAGAGATCGAGGAGGCGCTCAAACAATTTCCCAAGGCCAAGATGCTCGGCATTGTTCATGCGGAAACCTCCACGGGAGCACTTCAAGAGCTTTCGGGTATCTCCGATCTGGTTCACCGTGCTGGCATGCTTTTGGCCGTGGATACCGTGACGAGCCTGGGGGGGCATCCGGTGAGGGTGGATGATTGGAAAATTGATGCGGTGTACTCGGGTACTCAGAAATGTCTTTCCTGTCCGCCGGGGCTTTCACCCGTATCCTTCTCTCCATTGGCTATTGAGAAGATGGAGCAGAGAAAGACCAAAGTCAAAAGTTGGTACTTGGATGTTTCCATGCTGAAAAACTACTACACCGGAAGTGGTGGTCGTGCTTATCATCACACCGCCCCGATCAATATGGTTTACGGTCTTCGAGAAGCCTTACGCGTGGTCCTCGAGGAGGGGCTTGAGGCGAGATTCGAACGCCATCGTCAAATGCATCACCTTCTTCGCAGTGGTCTGGAAGAACTGGGACTCTGTTACATACCAAAGCATTCTCTTCACACCCTCAATTGTGTTGCGATTCCCGAGGGGATCGACGAAGCAGCGATTCGCTCGCGGTTGTTGAACGACTTCGATATTGAAATCGGTGGCGGCTTGGGAGTATTCGCGGGTAAGGCTTGGAGAATTGGTCTGATGGGCCACAGTGCGACGCCGCGTAATGTGGAAACATTACTGGCTGCTCTTCGGGAATGCCTCGGAAAATAGTCTTGCTGTGGCATGGTTTCAGTCAAAGTGACTTCAAACGGCGTGGTGAACGATGAAGGTCGATGAACAGCAAATGGTCAATGGCGAAATCCTCAATGGGTTAGATCAGATCTTTCCAGCTGACAGGTTGCTCTGTGATCCCGCCTACCTTGCCGCCTTCGAATCTGACGGGCTGACGGCTTTCCGCACCAAGCCACTTGCAGTCGTGATTCCCGAATCTTCTCAGGAAGTGGTCGATGTTGTGAGATGGTGTGCCAGAGAGAGGGTTCCGTTTGTTGCTCGAGGTAGCGGAACAAGCTTGTCAGGCGGATCCTTACCGGTTGCGGGCGGCATCGTGATTGCATTGAATCGACTCAACAAGATTTTGCACCTCGATCCCTTTGAACGGACCGCTGTGGTGCAGCCCGGCGTGGTGAATCAACATGTCAGCAATTTCGCCGCACCACACGGTCTGTATTACGCGCCGGATCCATCAAGCCAGAGCATCTGTACCATTGGTGGGAATGTAGCTTTTAATTCAGGAGGGGCTCACTGTCTAAAGTATGGGATGACCTCGAACCATGTCATCGGTTGCAAGGTGGTTTTAGCGACCGGTGAGGTGGTGGATAGGGGGGGCGCCAGTATGGAGGGGGTGGGACCCGAGTGCCCCGGGTGGTTCTGCGGAAGCGAAGGGTTGTTTGGTGTAGCCCGG
>JAAXIK010000503.1 GCA_012270385.1 Rubripirellula sp.
ATGAAGTCTCAGCGGCATGAAGTGTCGTGGACCGCTGAGGAGAAAGTGCATCATTCAGGCGAAACAGCGGTCGCCTAGGTTCCCGCAGGGCGACCACTTCCGACACCCGCCGGTGGACCACCGGCAGCAGCACCTGGTTTACCGGGCCGGCCCGGATTGTAGAGGCAACAATCCTGTGGGCAGACGTCATGCCACGCACCAAGATCCCCAAGGGAGCGTTTCTCTGACCGTTCTTCCAGCCTTTCTTCGATCAATTCACGGATCATGGAAACAAAGCTTTGGGTGGTGCCGACCGTTGCGGCTCTGGAGAACGGGATATCATGCTCTTTGCATACAGCGGCCGCTTCTTCATCGAGATCAAACATGACTTCCATGTGATCGCTGATAAATCCAATCGGGGCGACGATTACGCCTGCCGGTTTATCGGAGGTGGCGAGTTCGTTGATGACATCGCACACTTCTGGTTCTAACCATGGTTGTTGTGTCGCCCCACTTCGACTTTGAACGACAAGTTGCCCGGCGGAGATGCCGTGCGCTTCCGCGACCAAGCGACAAGCCTCCGTCAATTGCTTGACATAATCACAGTTGTCAGCCATCGACAAGGGAATACTGTGGGCGGTGAATAGCGTTTTTACCTGATTCGCAGGCTGGTCAAGAGTCTGCAGCGAGTCACCAACCGATTTCGCCATGGCGTCGATGAAACCTGGGTGATTGAAGCCCATTCTTACCTTTTGCACGATCGGAGCGCCAGGTCCGACCTGTTCCTGTGCTGCCGCGATATTTTCTCGGTATTGACGACATCCACTGTAGCAACTGAACATGCTGGTGAAGAAAGCCAACGCTCTCTTCTTACCATCGTCTTTCATCTGCTGAAGTGTGTCGGGGAGCATCGGATGCCAGTTGCGATTACCCCAGTAAATCGGCAGATCGATGCCCGCTGCGGTGAGTTCTTCCTTCATCGCATCGAGTAACTGTCGATTCTGGTCGTTAATCGGACTGACACCACCAAAGTGTTGGTAGTGTTCTGCCACTTCTAGCATCCTCTCTCGTGGGACAGGTTTTCCACGCAGAACGTTTTCTAAGAAAGGAAGGACGTCGTCCGGACCTTCCGGACCACCAAAAGAGACGAGAATAATGGAGTCAAATGGAGGCATTTCGGTAGTCATATTCATCCTGTGGGTTAGTCGCTGGAGATGTCTTACTATCCCAAGCCATCAAGGTGCAACCTCGTCCTGCTAGTTGTCATGGAGAAAAGACGGGCTTTGTCGTCTACAATTCAGGCGGTGGGAGGTGTGGTTTTTGTAAAATTACCGCTTGTAGGGGCGAAATGATGCATGCGCGTGAGGCAAGCCAGCAGTTTTGTCGGACTCGGAAGTCCCCGTGTCCCTGCCACGCCATTGTCGCTCCCATCCACGCCATTGCTGCTAAAGAGCGTTGCCAAGATGAAATCATGTCCGGTTGACGATCACACCCTGCGTTCCCTTCGTCTCACGAGGGTTACCCCGATCGCTTCTGGAATGAGTGGAGCGTTGGTTTTCCTATGTGCACACGAATCGGGTGCCGAATGTATTCTTCGGATTTGGCCGCGTGAAATGACGGTGGCACGATTATCCGAGATCACACGAGTGATCCTGATTGCGCAGGCCCAATTGCCGAATCGAATCCCTCATCTGTACCCGATTCACCCTGTATCCCTTTCGGAATGTCTTCGCCGAGGCGGAGGGAGCCAGAGTCGTCACCCTGCTGTGCTTCCTTCGAGTCTGCCTCCTTCCAGTAGGCTGCCCCTCGTTGGGCTTCAATGCAGTGAGTCACCTAGCAGCTTGCATTCAGTGGGGCCGGGAGAGTTGGCGAGCTATCTGAGAAGTTCTAGCGAGTCCATGTGGAGTCACTGTGATGCCGGCCTTTGGCAACTCATTGAGCGGATGCCTGGACAGCCGATCGAGTCAGACGCAGGGGAGGAGGATGTACTCAAGGGTGTTGATGCGCTGCGCGAATTTCACGAGGCAACGAGTTGGTTTGGCCAGAACAACGAGATGCCGCTCGCGATTCGGAGTCGACTCCGCCGGCTTGAACAGCTTGATTCTCTGCTTGGAGATCATCCGAAAGTGCCGAAATCACGCGAATATACACCTGCGATGGTGGATGCCTTACAGGAAGCTTGCTGGACCTGGAATCGGTACAGATCCAAGATGAAAAAGCGTGTGTTCGGACAGTTGACCCAAGATTCCAATCAGCCGCACGTGACGCAGTATGTGCTACGGGATATTCATCGCGAGAATCTGCTTTTTCAGCATGGCGAGCCATCCGGGTTTTTCGACTTTGATGCGTTGAGGGTCGATACGCCATGGGCTGACTTATCTCGCTGGATTGGTAGCTTTGTGGAGGGAACAGAAGAAGATGCACGGATTTGGGAACACGCGGCCGTTCGCATGGTTGTGAAGCACCCATCGCTTCGTGAAGAGGATGCTTTGTGGGGTAGTGGATTTGCCGAGCGTCTCCATGAAGCAACGACCTGGCTTAGCTTGGGGAATTGGTTGCTGTGGTTATGTGTGGAGAATCGAGATTTTGATCTGACCCATGACTCGGTAACGAACCGTCTACGCCGACTCTGCCGTTTAGTCAATCGTCTACACTGAACAGCGCGAGGCTTTTGTCGAGGGTGACGATCCCGTGTGGAGTTTCGAGCCTACTTTTCCATACTCGACGATTTTCTGCTGCCTCAGCGTCATGATGACAAGGTCTCGGCTCGCACTTCCCGAAAAAGTTCGTGGGTTTCAGCACGATTGGGTTTAATCAGTGTCTAGTTTCGTTGACGTCTAAAAGAGCAAAGAAGTAGAATCAAATAAGCCATCGGGGTACCCGCATCCTTCTTCCCGTTACTGGATTTTGAGAGATGAAGATCCCGAACGGAATCCATTAGCAAAGCGAAGAGCTCGGTCTCAAAAAATGATACATAAGACACGAATATTATTGGCGTTGTGGGTCCTTCTCTGTGGCGCTGCAGCCGAGTTGACAGCGCAGGTGGATTTTGGTGCCGAATTGTTCCCAGAGTTCACGCTCGGCGGGGCGGACAATCCAGCCGACGCTCAACAAGAACC
>JAAXIK010000204.1 GCA_012270385.1 Rubripirellula sp.
CGGCAGCGTCTTTTATCGAGCGATTTGATACGTCAAGGCATCGGAAGCATGGACCACAAGAATCTGAATGGCCAAGAGCGAATAAGATCTTATTCACATTGGGCTTTGGAAGCGATATCCGGGCAAACGATTCTGGATTCGGGTGACCAGCTGCTCGGGAGTAAGTCGAAAGGTGAGCAGTCCTCAACGATTCAATCAGATAGGCGGGCTAGCCATCGCCAGCTTTTTTCAAAGATGGGGTGGGATGCTGTGACCGCTTCCTATGTTCCTCTTCCCTTAGAGGACGAAGCTCGGGGTGACGATGATCACGGAGTTTTTTTTGCAGAGCACTCCGTAGCAACTGTAAGTGACAAGACCGATTCGGATATCGCATTGAAGGCGTTGCCGTTCGGTAGCCAACCGACCTTGCGGCCTATTGAGTTAGAAGGTTCTGTGGCGAGGAGCCAACCGAATCCGAAGCGAGACCCCGCGGAGGTCGATCCTTGGCAAGATGCGCGAGATCAAGTGGATCTCGTCAACTTTCAAGTCAACGCTGGTGTGCCGGCTCGCCCTCCAAAAACACTCACTGTCGATCTCACCCCGGCTCTGCGTGAGTTGCCAGCAGCATCATCACGGTTAGAGGGGATGGCCGCCCGGTTAGGACATCGGGAAGCAGAAGCCGATTCGACTGCAAGCGGCCATGAGAGAGTCCTTTCCAAGCATGGAGATTGGGAGGTGATTCAATGGCTTGGAAGCGATCACGAGGGATTTCAGAAGTTAGCAGTCGAAGAGCTAAGTCGTCGGGGATTGACACCAAGCACGATCCTGCTGGCCAAGCGTTTTGTGACTCAGGATTTGGGATCGCAATTGCAGATCGTCAATTGGGTCGCCAATTCTCAGGAGGGGGAACCGAAATTTTGGGCTCCATTTTTCTTCAAAATGAAGAGCCGCGAGTTCAAGTTAGCAAGCGTTGAGATACTTGCCAGGTCGCCTCGCCAGTGTGTTCAGCAATGGTTGGTTGATCATGCGAAAAAGGAGTCGGATGCGGTCGTGGTTCAGCGGATCAACACATCCATGGCGGTTGAGGAATTGCGATCGCCTTGATTCAAGGAAATGAATCAATCGCAAGGGAGGAGTGGAATCTGACGCGTGTAGGGCTAGCTTACTCACTGGATCTCTTCAGAGTTGAATGTGATTTTTACGGATCGAGAGCCGGCGGCGATTCGGTTTGTAGGAGTCATTTCGATTATCTATCGAGAGTTAAGGAAGGCTGTGTTTTTTGGTCAAGGAGAGTTTGGTGTTTAGGCAAGAATGGTCGAATGCTTGTGTGTGGCGATAGAGCGTGAACTGCTAACAACGCTGCACAGTCAATTATGGATGAGGGCTGTTCGATTTTCTTGCGATTGATCACAGGCGGTGATGGGTCGTGATTACAACAGAAATCCTTCACGGTTTGACATGCTACCCATTTCGTCGATCCCTTCTTCGTTCGAAAATGCTAACCGACGTGTTGAGGCACCTGAGGTGGAATACCTTCTGGTTTGCCAGGCACAATCACAGTCGTTTCATGATGGCTCTTGGTCTTTCTCACTGGAGACAGCCTCCGGCGACTCTGTGCTGGAAGCCGAAGATGTGGAGACAGGCGATTTGAATCGCTTGACACTGCTCGCTGCGGTACGCGGCCTGGAATCCATCGACGGGCCAGCATCTGTGCTTTTACTTAGCAATAATCGTTACTTAATACGGTCGCTTTCCGAATCGTTGCCCCGTTGGCGGGCGAGTGGTTTTGAGTGGGAGCACTTTGGGCGCAGAATTGAGGTTCAGCACGCAGATCTATGGCGGCGAGTGGACCGGGCGCTTGAAATTCACTGTGTTCAGGCCTGTTTAATTTCTTCGAGACTTGTGAGTGGTGGGCTAAACCGTTCAGAGAAACAGGAACAGCAGTCCTTTGATCAGCCGTTTTCACGCTCCACCAATCGGGATGCTTTCGCCGGTAGAAGCTCGTGGGATCGTTTGGATAATGCCCATAGTGAGGCAGCAAAGCCGAGAGGGTTGAGTGGCGATCGGGACGGTTTACGGCGTTGGCTACTTGGAGACGTTGCAAAACGGGCAGCTCCCGCGGTTCAAAATCGCTTCAAACCCGAGGATCTTCTTTAAGCTCTGGCAATTTGCTGACAGGGAACGACTTATCCATTGAGCTAGGTTGGTTGATCAGTTGATCTAACGGTGGGAATCTCGACAGTTTGCCTTCGCTTGGGAACGTGTAATCTCCTTAAACAATTCAATAGGATTTGAATCGAATTGGAGCTTTGGAGCGACACGGAGCAGGTTACGATAAGGAAGTGGTCCGACGCAGCGTCTTCTGCTCCACGCGAGTGTAAGGGTACCTGGGATCTGATCAAAATCACCGCGGCTAGAGATGGAAAACCCGGTGATTTTCAGATTAGAAAACCAAAGTGGTTTGGTACCCAGGGTCAGGGAACGCTCACTCCATGGAATGTTTCCAGTCGAGTAACTTTTGATGACTGAACATCAACGCTCAGAGAACAGGTTGTTATGGAAATGGACTCTTCTCAATCGTATCCGACTCTTTTCACCGACTTAGATCGTCATTTAATCGGCGAAGGTCAGCATCATCGTTTGTATGAGAAATTAGGTGCGCAGGTCATCGAACATGACGGGCAACCTGCTGTTCACTTTTCTGTCTGGGCGCCCAACGCGCGGCAGGTGCAAGTCGTTGGGGATTTCAATGACTGGGATGGAAGTCAATCTAATGCATATCGATTGAGCGATCTCGGTTTATGGGAATTACGCATCCCCGGTGCCAGACCGGGTGACCGCTACAAATTTCGGGTCCAGGATTGTCATGGTGAGTGGTGTGATAAGAGCGACCCCATTGGTTTTGCGGCAGAACTGCCACCACGAAATGCATCGGTGATCGCTGATTTGTCTCAGTTCAGTTGGACTGACCAAGATTGGTTGGAAGGACGAGCGACTAGGGACCCACTCAAGTCGCCCATGAATATCTATGAACTGCATCTCGGTAGCTGGAAGAAGGGGAAAGGTTTTGAAAACGGGTGGCTAGATTATCCCTATCTCGCTAGCGAATTGGCGAA
>JAAXIK010000132.1 GCA_012270385.1 Rubripirellula sp.
TTCCTGACGGCGAAGCTCAGCGAATTCTTCTCCAAGAAGTCAGCTTATTCACATCCCCACCATCCACCATCACGATTCCTCCCCTGGAACTCAGGCTCGAAATCGTTCCCTCCATCGGCTCACCCCTCCTCGCGACTCCAAGCTCATGACGTCATCCATCGACGCAGGAAAAAAAACAGCTCGAGTCGCGTTAGTGGGCAATCCCAATACGGGAAAAAGCACCTTATTCAACGCTCTCGCAGGACTGAACGTTCGAACAGGGAACTATCCTGGGGTCACCATCGAGAAAAAAGTAGGTCGCTGTTTCATACCCGGAGCGTGCTGTATCGATCTGGTCGACCTTCCGGGTACCTATTCACTCGCCCCCCGCTCACTCGATGAGCTCGTCGCCGTTGAAGTGCTGACCGATCACGCATCCAATGAACCGCCAGTCGATCTCATTGTCTGCGTTGTGAATGCTCTCATGTTGCAGCGGAACCTCTTTCTGGTCAGCCAACTTCTTGAACTGGGCAAACCCATCATCATTGTTCTCAACATGATGGACTCTGCCCGATCGCGAGGAGTGATCGTAAACGCAGAAAATTTATCTCAAGCACTTGGCGTACCCGTGATTCCCGCCAGTGCGACAAAACGCGAAGGCCTAAACGAGGTGCGAACGGAGATTGCAAAAGCACTCAATTCGGATTCCAAATCAATGGAACCGGTCTCCGTTTTGCCGGATTCATTTTATCAAATCACAGAGTCGCGCAGGACCGAACTCAACGCCAGTCCCCTCATGACCAACGATGGGGACAATCCACTGGCCAGCTATCTCAGTGAAAAATATTTTGTTGAGCGGATGCTCCTCGACCGGCAAGGCGCTGCCGAAACCCGTCTTCTTCAGCAGCTTGGAGCGTCAGGAAAGGAGATACTGGAGCGTTGGCGGCAAGAACTTGATTCTTCCGTCGGTAATGCAACAGAGATGGAGTGCAATGCTCGCTACGACTGGGCCAAAACAAAATTGGATGGAGTACTCAAACGCGGCGTCGAGACAGGGCACCGTCTGACCGATCGACTTGACTCCATTCTCACCCATCGACTTTGGGGCATGCTGAGTTTCATACTCATCATGTTCTTCATCTTCCAATCGATTTATACAGTTGCCTCGTGGCCGATGGATCGGATCGATGAAGCGACCGGATTCATCTCCGACACGGTTGCAAGTGGTCTCGATCCCGGTATGTTCCGCAGCCTACTTACCGATGGCGTGATTGCGGGAGTCGGAGGAGTTCTCATCTTTTTACCTCAAATCGCCCTACTGTTTTTCTTCTTGGCAATACTTGAGGACTGTGGATACATGGCGCGTGCGTCGTTCCTGGTGGATCGACTCATGGCACTCTTCGGACTCAGTGGAAAATCCTTCCTCCCCATGATGAGTTCGTTTGCGTGCGCCGTCCCAGGAGTGATGGCAACTCGAGTGATCGAAAACCGACGTGACCGGTTTGCAACCATCATGGTCGCCCCTTTGATGAGCTGTAGTGCCAGATTACCCGTTTACCTACTTTTAATCTCCGCATTCATTCCGGCGACGGGTTTATTTGGAGGATGGATCTCGCTCCCCGCATTGGTCCTGATGGCCATGTACGCAGTAGGGGTTGTGGTTGCCATACCCGTTTCCTTAATTCTCAAGTGGACGCTTCTCAAAGGCGAAACCGCACCGTTCGTACTGGAATTACCCGAATACAAGATGCCGGCGTTGCGAGTCGTCATGACCCGCGTTTGGGAAGCGAGTCGAGCATTCGTGGTTCGAGCGGGAACCATGATCTTTGCTGCAACGATCGTGATTTGGTTTACCGGCTTCTGGCCCGGCGACCATGCTCGACAATACGAAATTGAAAACAGACTCGAGACCGACGAAACCCTTTACGTGGGTGACGAGCCGAGTCAACAAGCTTTGGAAATGGAAAGTGAACTGAAACAGATCAGGACGCAACTGCTCGAAGAAAGTCTACTCGGCAAGATGGGTCACTCCATTGAACCAATTGTCAAGCCACTGGGGTGGGACTGGAAAATTGGTGTCGGTGCAATTGCGAGCTTTCCAGCACGCGAGGTCATTATCGCAACGTTGGGAACGATCTACAGTCTTGATGGCGATGCAGATGAAGAAGGGTTGATTGGTGCCATTCGGGCGTCCAAGTATCCCGATGGAACGCCTGTCTATACGATTCCCGTAGCTCTCTCGATCATGGTGTTCTTTGCGTTGTGCGCTCAGTGCGTGAGCACGCTTTTGGTCATTCAGCGAGAGACCAACTCCTGGAGATGGCCAATCCTAAGTTTCAGCTACATGACCCTCCTGGCTTATTTTGCTTCGATGCTAACTTATCAAGTCGGAACGAAGTTCTTTTAGACTCCCTATTTCAGATTCCCCACGGCCTTCGATTACCTCGGGTAGTTCAATTGGATTGGCAAGTCATCCTATCGATGATCATCGTCGCCGCAGCCATTTTCTGGGTGCTTGGGCGTGCCGGTCAGCTACTGCGTGGACCTGAAGGTTCGGATCGCCTTGGGCAGGGGGGTGCCTGCGGAAAATCTTCCAATGGCCCTAACGCAACACCCCTGGTCTCTATCGACCAGACCGTAAAAGCCTCCAAGGAAAACAGCAGCAGTTGAAGAATGGTGTAAACTTTCGATAGCGGCTTAACCACTGTCGTTCCTAACGTATACCGCTTGAGAAAAAGCGAAGCGAATGAAACGGAAACTTGAGCTCACTGGGGGGAGTTAAATGCCCCGGCAGCCAAATTTTTCATCAGTATCTAACGGCGAGGCGATGTTGAATGACCGAGATGCAACAGCAACGCAGCAGCAAACTCGAACGACTGGTCGAGTGGTACGACCGAAGTGAGGCAAGCAAATCACGTCTCGCCAGACCGTTGCTTCGCGTCGGTGTCTTCATTTGGTTTTGTTGGCGTGAGCTTCGCCGGAAACGCGCCGAAGGCATGGCGGCAGAATTAACCTACAGAACCGTCTTCTCTCTTATCCCGGTATTAGTTTTAGGCTTGGTTTTATTCCGCGTCTTTGGTGGCCTCGCCGAGGTTCAGACACGAGTGGAGTCACAACTCTATGATTTTTTTGGAGTTCCCGATGTCATGCCATCGGTCTACCTCGAATCTGAAGCCGCCGACACCAACTCGCTCGAGGAATTCAATACAGACCCCGCCAATGCAGATTCATCTAATCCACGCGTCAACAGCAAAGATCTGACCACCGATCAAGCAGTCACTGATGTTGAAAATGCGATATCTGATACCACAAACAATCAAGCTGACGACAACGAAGAGATTGGTGCAACGGTTGAAACAGGAACAGATCCTAGGATCAACGCGGACAACAAAGTCGACGGATCTCAGGACTCAATATCACCTAATTTGGATACTAATGAAACGCGTAGCAGTATTCGAAAGAGGATGCAGGAGGTCACTCGCTTTGTTGCCGCTATCGACTTTCGTTCGATTGGAGTGCTAGGCCTTCTGCTGTTTGTTTATGCAGCGGTCGCGTTGGCCAATACCGTCGAACATCTGTTTAACCGAATCTTCGATGTGGTAAGTCATCGCCCATTTCATCTCCGGCTCGCCATCCACTGGTCGATGATAACGCTCGGTAGCGGACTCTTGGCAATGAGTCTGTCGATGTCGGCTGAAGTGATTGAATGGTCGGGATCAGTGGGAGCCAATTCTGGTGTCCAACAGGGCCTTCGACAATTCCTATCTTTCACAGCGAGCTGGATTTTGCTGTTCCTACTTTACGCATTGATTCCAAACATCAAGGTCTCCGTAAAAGCTGCGGCGGGCGGCAGTCTCGTTAGCGCCCTGTTTTGGGAATTGGGAAAATATGGGTTTCAGATCTACGTCGTGAAAGCTGTACCCTACTCCGCGATCTATGGTTCCATCGGTTTGTTACCATTGTTCTTCCTTTGGATCTACCTGACCTGGTGGATCGTCCTCTTTGGTTTGATCCTCACCAGGACGCTACAGTCGTTCCAAGGCCAATCGCTTCGCGCCCTGATGGTCCGCGGCTCCTCCACCTTGGACGCTTCAGCCGATTGGATACTACCCATGCTCGTTGAGATCGGAAAAAAATTCGCGCAAGGTCAGAGTATTTCCACCCAGGAACTTGCTCGACGGTTATCCATCTCGAGCGACGACACTGCAAAGTTTGGAGACATTCTGGTGGAGAACGACCTCGCTCATTACTTGGATTCCGCAGAAAGACGACTAGCCTTGTCGAGACCTGCTGAAGCCATTTCGATCTGCGAGGTCATCGATCTCACTCATCGGATGAGCCATGCACGGCAGCACCAGGCCTGGCAATCGCTTGGACACCTGGACCCGGAGAGCCAGCTATCCAAAACCACAAATCTCTTGGAACTCCTTTACAAAATCGATGAAGAACCCCAGCTGAATGAACAGCTGAAGTCGGAAGTGAACCCTAAAGCGACTCCGGAATCAGGGCAGAAGGAGTCACAGTCGGGTTAGAAAGAAATGCAAATCCAGGGCGAATCACGCAGATGATTCACATGCTCGATGCGAAACACAGCTTTTTACCCTGCATTGACCTTTTGCAATCCAGCCGTGGTCCATCCCTGGGTTGCCGGGAACAGCCTGTAACTTGATGGAGCGGCGGAGTCGACCCTGTGGTAAACTACACGCAGAGACGTTTAGTGTTGGCCGAGGCCAATCTAACCACTTTTTCGGCATGACATCCGATCAATCGTTGGTAGTTCCCTCACCAGCCACCTCGCGATCAAGATTCGAGTTTGAAACCCGATTTTAGAGTGTAGAATTGTAGTATGACTAGAAAGAATCAATTTCATCGACGTTCAATGCTGCGGTCCGTCACCGGCTCTCTTTTGCTACCCAGTCTCGCCTCGGTCTCAGGCAGTGCTGGTGCTGCGAATCTAACGGGTGGAGAGTCCACTTCATCGGCTCCAGTCCAGAGGTTTGTGGGGATCGCAAACCTTCTTGGATTTCAGCAGAAACATTGGTTTCCGGAAACAACGGGACGCGATTACCAACAGACACGACTACTTGAACCCTTGATGGAACAGAGGGAGCGATTCACGCTTTACCGCGGATTGGATCATGGTCTGCGTGGTGGTCATTTCGCTGTCCACACTTTTCTGTCGGGCGTACTCCATCACGAGTCCAAGAACCGTAAAGATCGCAATGTGACCCTCGATCAATACCTCGCCGAAGCCATCGGAGGTGACACTCGCTACCCATCCATCGCCGTAGGCTCCGAAGGGGGAATCCACGGTGGTTGCCAACTCTCCTGGACTCGTTCCGGAGTTCGCGTCCCACCCATTACTGAACCGGAAGCCCTCTTCGATCTCTTATTTGTTGACGAACCCTCAGCCGAAAGACAAAAGAGCAAACGCAATAGTGAATTGCAGGCTTCGATTCTCGATTCGGTCTTGGAAGAAGCGGGTGACCTCTCCAAGCGAGTCAATCGCGAAGACGAAGACAAGTTGGATGAATACTTCAGTTCTGTCCGCGACGTTGAGAAGAAGATCCAACTTCGTAAGAAGTGGGCGGACCAAGCTAAACCCGATGCTCCTCTCGATCGTCCGGTGAATCGCAACACCGTCGATGACCTTCCCATTCTTTACGAACTCATTACTCTGGGACTGCAAACCCAGTCGACGCGTATCGCGACATTGGAAATTGGAGGGAGTTTCCTTCCACAAAATTTGGGAATCGATAAGTCTTACCACAGTCTTTCTCACCATGGAAACGATGACTCCACGGTCGATCTGCTGGTTCAACTGGAGACCTATCAGATACAACAATTTTCAAAGTTCCTCGATCGACTTTCGAGAATGTCGGATGGGGATCAGTCTTTACTCGACTCCACCGCAGTGGTCTTTGGCAGTGGCATGGGTAATGGGAGTTCACACACCAATAGCGATCTCCCCATCGTCTTGGCAGGGGCGGGATATCAGACGGGTGATTATCGTGTCACCCCCGGCAACGGTTTGACTAAAGGTCCTCTTTGTAATCTCTTCGTGGATATTGCGCAGAAGGCAGGAGTTTCCACCAATCAGTTCGGTATCAGCACGGGCGTTTACTCTTAGAAGAACACCGAGTGATTTCCTCCGTGCTTTGCCGGTAAACAGAGAGTGAAGCTGGAGTGGGACCGGTTTGTTCCCATCGCTTTTCCAACCAATGAACGTTTTCAAGCTGAGCCCAGAGAGTGAAGTGAATCCGCTGATTCCAAAGAAAATGATCGCCAAACTCTGCGTTAGAACACTGCTGCTAGTGCTGATTGCCGGACTGCAAGCACACGACCTGAGCACCGTAGCGGGCAATGATAAAGCTCAAGAGGAAGTCACAACAAAAGCTTCCCTATCCGCCTTCCTAAGCCAATACTGCATTGATTGTCACAGCAATGATAATCAAGAAGGTGAGAGACGGTTTGATGACGTGATCCTACCACTTGGGAACCTCGACTCGGTGATTCGAGCCGATGAGATCATCGATCAAGTAACCCTTCGCGCCATGCCACCAGCGGAAGCATCGCAACCTTCTGACACCGAGCGTCTTGAGTTGATCGAACTGCTTCGCAGCGAGGTAAAGAAAGCGAGACCTATGATTCAGGGCTCTAATGGAAAGACCGTCATACGACGTCTTTCCAATCGTGAGTATGAGAACACCTTGCGAGCACTCTTTAATCGTAGAGTCGACACTCTTGGGCTCACGCTCGAATTCCCCAAGGAGAATACCAGCGAACATATCGATACGATCGGTGCATCGCTGGTCACCTCGGGTTTCCTGCTGGACCAGTATTTCCAAGCCGCTTCGCGATTGGTGGACCTCCGTCTCTCCCAACCGGTCATGGAACCGCAGTCCTGGCACTTCAAAGATCACTTTGTCCAATATGAGGAACTCACAGGTTCTCACCGCAGTGTATTCAACTTTGACTTCCTCTGTCTCTACGAGCAGCCCAATACGGATACCAGACAGGGTGGCTATGGACATATCGAAGATTTTTTGGAAGGTGTTCCTGCATCGGGCACTTACCGTATCGAAGTCTTGGCTCAAGCGATGCATCGTGACACACACTATGACCCCAAAATATTCAGGATCGACTTCTCTGAACCTTTCCAACTAGGAATCGTCCCCGGAGACGTTCGTAGAGGACACATTCATTATCCGCAATCCATCGAACCGCTTCTTGTCACACCCAAAGTCGTTCCGGATGAAAAACAGGAATGGCTATCCTTCAATGTTTGGTTGGAAGCAGGACAAACTCCGCGTTTCATCTTCCCCAATGGCCCTTACGAATCGCGGGCTTCCGTGATTGAGACCAATCGAAAATACAAAGACGAATTTGAAAACCCGCAAGATGGAGTGGGACGCGCCACTTTACTCCGAGAAGGCGCGTTGCCGCATATTCGAATTGATGAAATCAAAATTCACGGTCCCCTGACTGAGGAATCAGGCAGGAAAGAAGAAATTGCAGTCTTCGGTCCTGGCGGGTTCGATCCTGAGCAAGCGGTGCATCAGCTTTCCCGATTCGCGGAGCGTGCTTTCCGTCGCCCACTGAATGCCTTGGATCAGCAGCGAATACAAGGTTTTTATGCAGAGAGACTCGGCTTGAAGGATTCTCCTAGAGATGCTGCACTGAGTGTGGTCAAACTCATCCTCTGCTCACCTTCATTCCTGTACTTCAGCGAAATCACCGAAGAACAAGTGGCAAAGCTGAATGACTTTGACATCGCAAATCGACTTTCCTACGCCCTATGGTCTCAACCTCCTGACGATGTCCTATTTGATGCTGCTCTTCGAGGTGAATTAAAGCAAAAATCGCAACTCAGTCTTCAAATTCAGCGCATGCTAGAAGATGAACGCTCTGATGCTTTCTATACAGGATTTTTAGATAGCTGGCTGACCCTGAGGAGCCTGGGGGAGCTTCCGCCACCAAGACGCTTCGCCACCGAATATTATTACGAAAACTTACCGCCTCTGATGAAGGAGGAGACACAACGGTTCATCCAACATTTTGTGAATGAAGATCTCCCCGTCGAAGAACTTCTCACCGCGGACTACACGTTTGTCAATAAAAGCTTGGCAAAACTCTACGGTCTTCCGGAAAAAGAAACACTCCGACTTGCGGATGGTTTTCAAAGGGTGAGCTTAGAAGGTAACAAATCGAGAGGTGGCATCCTTGCAATGGCGAGTGTGTTGACAGTAAGCGCCAACGGTGTGGAAACTTCACCGGTGACACGAGGGGCGTGGATCCTTGAAAACATCCTCGGTACACCACCTCCACCACCGCCTGACGAAGTCCCGTCACTGGACAGAACTGTCTCTGGGGCGAAGTCGATCCGAGACAAACTGGAACTCCATCGAAACGATGCGGCTTGCAATTTATGCCATCGCAAAATTGATCCACTGGGATTCGCACTTGAACATTTTGATCCCGTCGGACGCTGGCGCCAGAAATATCCTAAACAGCCTGGATCCGATCAAAGGCAAGAGATTGATTCATCGGGCGCATTGTTAAGCGGAGAAACCTTTTCGAATTACAAAGAATTCACGCAGGTATTGGCTGAAACCCGAACACGTACCCTACAAGCTTGCATCGTCACGAAACTGATCGAGTATTCCACCGGACGTCACATGGAGAGAGCTGACGAGTATGAGATTGAGGAGATCATTGATCGACTCCAGCAGAGCGGCGGAGGAATGAGGCAGTTGGTGATCGAGGCACTGACGAGTGATATCTTCCTTAGCCGCTAAAAGCCTCAGGAGGGGACGCTTTCTTGAATCAGGTGTCGAGGAAGATCTTTGGCTTTCTCACATCCCACCTGTTCCATCACTTGCTGCAATTGCTTCGTTATCATTTCGAAGGGGTGATGTCCTCCGAACTTGCCAAGAGCGCAAACTCCCAACCTTGGCGTTCGGCCCATAAAAGTGAAATCAGCACCGCATGCAAGACAGGCGGCAATATCAGCACCGCTATACATGCCTCCATCAATCATCACCTTGAGCTTGCTTGAAAACTCAGGAACAAGTCGATGCATCGGTACGATGGTGCTTTGCCCTCGATCCAGTTGTCGGCCTCCATGATTCGATACAATTAAGCCATCCAGACCGTGCTTTACAGCGATCTCCGCATCGTCCGGGTTGACAATCCCCTTCACGACCAGATTTCCTTTCCACTTTTCTCGTATTTGTGAAATCTTGGTTTCTGTCAGCCTCCCAGAGAAGGTCTTATTCATGAATAGACCGAGGTGCTTCATGTTGAGCCCCTTCGGGATATAGGGCTTCATGGTTTTGAACTCAGGCTTTCCTGCAATGAGTTGCCCCATCGCCCACTTTGGACTCAGAAACATCTGAACGATGTTGCGAGGAGTCATTCTCGGTGGGATCGACAAGCCGTTACGAATCTCTTTGGGACGATAAGCGAAGGTTGGAGTATCCGCGAGAATCACCAGTGTTCTACACCCCGCTTCCCATGCTCTTTCCAAAAGCTTATCGCGAAGGTCATCCTCAGCAGGGTGATAAAGTTGAAACCAGAACTTACCACCGGTGATGTTGGACACCTCTTCAATGCTGGCGGTACTCACCGTAGATAAGGTGAAGGGAAGGTTGTGGTCGACTGCGGCCTTCGCCAGGTACTGACAAGCTTTCGGCCACATCAATCCCTGCAACCCAACGGGTGCAACTCCAAAAGGAGCATCGTAGGTTTCACCGAACAACTCCGTCGTCTGATCCGCACCTGCAAAATCTCGGAGGTACCAAGGCTTGAGTTGAACCTGCCGGATATCGCTCGCATTCCTAGCGAGATTGACTTCAGAAAAACACCCCGCTGCTAGATAGTCGTAAGCAAAACCAGGCATTCGCGATCTAGCCTTTGCCCGAAGATAATCGACGGACGAGTACTCAGAATTGAAATGTGAATCCATGGCTTCGTTTTTTGCTCTCTGCGGACGCTTTGTTGAGGTAGCCGTGTAACGAATTCGTCACTCAGCTTCGGTTGAACATGATAGTCGATCGTCCAATCAACGACCATCGGTTCTGATCCCCAGCAGCAGCCTTCCTATTTGGCTCATATTCGGCTTCTATTCACAGATATCATCAATAGATTCGCGGTGAGCCCGTAGAGGCCGGCATGAATCCCAAACGGCTTGGCGTGACCTAGAACTGCAAGTCCGATTGCCACGACAATCCCAACCAACATTCCGCGGAAAACTGATTGCCCGTCCAGATTTTTCCACCAAAGGCTAATCATGAATGCCGGGCACAATTGGGCAAGCAGGTCCAGCTTTCGATCAAGCATTGTGACCAGAGTGGTGTCCCTGAGTAGGATCGCGCCGGAGACACCAGCGAAAACAAAAAACCAACCACACCGTTTTCCCACCAACATCATCTGACTCTCACTCGCCGAAGGTGACCACCAACCTCCGTAAATATCCTTGGTCAGCATGGAGGAGAGCGACAAGATAATGGAATCTGCGGTGGACATGATTGCAGCGAGAATCGCTGCGAAGAGAACGACAACCAGCCAGCGTCCTAAAAGGGTTTCCTGCTGCACCTCACGGCACAGGATCGTGAGCAGCGAGTCGGTCTGTTCAGGTGTTAAATCAGGAAGATAGGCTCGCCCCATGATACCCGCGATGATCGAAACGGACGTCGTCACCAGAGGCAAGCAGGCCATCACCATCAGACTTCGTCGTAACGTGGTAGAGTTCTTTGCACAGTAGATGCGTTGAATGGCTTGAGGATACAGAGAGCAACCGATCGCTACGATAAAAAGGTAGCTCACCCATTCCCGGATCCCCGACCATGCAGGGGGACTTAATTTTTCTGGCGAATGCTCTTCCAATAGTCGGGTTGCACTCTCGAGCGACCCGAATTGACGGAACATCAGAAAGAGTAGAGCTGCAAATCCAAACATCAAGATGCAACCTTGGATTGCATCGGTCCAAGCGACTGCCCGAAACCCACCGAGTGTTTCATAAACCAAAATAATACCGGCCAAGAAGATGACACCGCTGCAGTAAGCAAGGTACGGATCGATGTCAAACAGTCCCTCAACCGCTTTTCCCATCGCCATCATTTGAGCGAGAAGAAAGTTAGCGATCGCCACCATCATCACCACGGAAGCGGTAAGAGTGAGTGGACGATAATTAAACCGATGTTGAAGAAAATCTGCAGGCGTAACAAACGTGAATTTCCTGCTTAACTCAAAAAGCTTAGGAGCAAAAAAAAGGTAGGCGACGACAATGGATGTCATGAACTGTACACTCACCGTCCATGAAAAACCGACGCGATAGGTTTTCCCAGTGAAACCAAAAAGTGTGTTTCCACTGTATTGCGTGGCGTAAAGTGTGAGAAGCAAAACCCACACTCCGGTACTCTTACCACCGAGGTAAAAGTCCGTCATTGTGTTCGCTTTGCGAGACCTCCAACCTATCAGGCCGATCAGCAACAGAAACAGCAAGTAGCCTGCAATGACACTGATCTCACCCCAGTGAAGCGGAACAAGTTGATCACTCATGATCACCCTCTCGCTCATCTTCCCAAGGTTGACGCAGCACCCAAACTGTTTGCAAAGAGACTAGAGCCGATGCGGACAAGGAGGTGATCACCCAAACCGGCAGCCCCAACCAACGGATCTGGGCCAACGATGGGAGCCATTGCCAGTACCACGGCACGCCTATTACGACCAAAACAAAATAGATCATGATGGGTTGGATGCCAGGTCGGTGCATGGTTCAGCAAAAAAAGACTGGGAAGTAAGAAGGGAATGTCCCAATTAATTGACAGGATTTCGCCTCAGTGATCAACATCCATACCCCAACCAACATACTTCCACAAACCCATGCATGACCAGCTCACCAAATTTGGACTACCGATTTTTAAGTCTTCGAACCAAGAACTCTAAACCCAAAGAGAGGAAAACAAGAATCATCCCCGTGATCAGCATGATGGTTCGCACAGACGATTCACGGAACCCAATAAGCAGAAGCCATAAACCCAAAACAAAAAGACTGATCGCAACCATTCTGACGGGATAAAGGTCCAACGTAGCCGGTTTCTGAGATCCACCAATCTCCTTGGCGACCTCGGAACACTTATTCATCAAACGCTGAGCTCGGTGGTCGATTCTTTGCAGGAAAAATTCGAACGCGGCTAACAAGCAAACAGGTAATAGGACTCCGACGAAGAGCTCCACCATTTTCTGATTCTTTGTCACCCAATCGGTAATCCACCCAAAACGGCTCTCCTGATCAATCAGTAGTGGCAGCCCAAATCTTAGGGTCATCCCCAACGTAAAACTGATCAGGGTAACGTAGACAAGATGTCGGAAAGCAAGCTTTCTACTAAAAAGCCCCCACAACGTCGGTGCGAGTAGCGGCACAACAAGCATCGAATTGATCGTGATGACCAACTTTTCCGCTCCACCCATTGCCGGGACGAGCAGAGCAATCACCACCAAGACGGCACCCAATAGGAGAGTAAAAAATCGACCCACCCGAACGAGTTTTTTTTCGCTTGCCGCTCGGTCAAAAAATGTGCGGTAGAATTCCTTAGTCAGCACCCCAGCAACGACAGTCAACTGGGCACTCGCCATACTGGCAGTAGCAGAGAACAATGCGGCAACCATCAGGCCGACAAGCCCAGCGGGCAAAACTGACTCAGTGGCCATGATGTAAGCCGATTCCTTCTGAGCACCCTGAACCTGTGAGCGATAGAGAAGTGGTGGTAACATCCAGAACAACGGTGTCACCAAGTACATCAATCCGAAAAGATAAGTTGCCTTCCTCGCATCTCGCGGGTTCTTCACGGCCAAGAAACGTTGAACAAACGCCCATTCCGCACCGAACGTGAAGAAGTTGATAATCGTCCAACCCAAGAGGAAAAACCAGGTGTAGTCGCCCGCCGTGAAATTGAGAAAATCCTCCGGCGTGTTCGTCCGAAAGTTTTCAAGACTACCGATATCCGCGAGCATCAGAATGGACGCGACCAGAACCACGACCGTGAGCACAATGAACTGAAGGACATCGGTCATCAATACCGCCCAAAGCCCACCCTGCATCGTATACAGAATGATGATTGCCCCGAACAACAGGATCGCCTGATCCAAGGTGAACGGGAGAATGGCGGAACCGCTTGATGTCGTCGCGGTCAACAGCACTCCGAGCGCGTAGAGTGAACCCGACACACCCAGAATACGCTTAATCAACAACGTAATCGTAAAGAAACTCAACCCACGATTTCCAAAACGAATGGCAACATATTCAGCGGGCGTATCCAGCCCCATCTGATTCCAGCGCCCTGCTACGAAGTAGCCAATCAAAAGAGCCGCCACACCGTAGGTCAAATTAATAACAACAGCGACCAGTCCAAATTGGTATGCAATGCCTCCCCAAACCACAAAGGTATTGGCAGAAAAAACGGTCATGAATCCACTTAATCCCGAAGCCCACCAAGGCGAGCTTCGATTAGCGGAGAACATCTCTTTTTGTCCAGTGTTCCGTTTAGCGGCAAACGTGCTGATCAGGAATAGCCCAACCAGATAGATCAAGACAATGAGGTAATCGAGTGCAGCCATCGATTAGATCCTCGTCATTTTTTTCTTCATCGCTTCTGAAGGTTCAACACCGATTCCCGGGGAATTAGGAATGCTGTAAAAACCGGCTTCACATGACAGAACATTTCCAGTGAAATGACGAAAAGGTTGCAACAGTGAATGCTGAAATTCATGAGAAACGATATTTCGCAATGCAGCGCTAGCTTGAAGACTTGCCGCGAGAAAAATCCCTGACCCGATCGTAGCGTGGGGCATCACCTGCAGATGATGCGCTTCCGCATATCTGCCAATTCGCATGAACTGGGTAATGCCTGTGTGGCCCATCTCTGGTTGGATGATGTGGACTGCTCCGCAATCGATCCTGGACCTTGCATCGAAGACAGTACGCCACTCTTCCCCCACTGCGATCGTCTGCCCCGAATGATGCGCCACATATTGCAAGCCAGTGACATCCTCCGAGGGCATCGGCGCTTCGATAAACCAAGGATGGTGGACTGAGATTCGACGAGCCAATTCAACGGCACTTGCCTTGGTTTGCGTCCAGTGAAGGTCGCAAGCAATTTTGGCCTCGTCACCTAATGCTCGACGTAGCTCACGAAATTCGGAGACCACTCCCTCATCAGCCACGGGCGCCGCGAATTTAAAAGCATCAAACCCCCGCTCCTGCCAGTTCAACGCGAAATCACACCTCTCTCGAAGCGTGTCACAAGGCAATCCCGAGACGTAACCGTGTATCTTCTCCCGGTACTTACCTCCGAGAAGTTGATGCACGGGCAGTCCTGCTATTTTTCCCGCGATATCCCAAAGCGCAATGTCAATTGCCGCTAACGCATCAAGGTAAAAGCCTCCGTGATAACCACGTACTCGCATCAAATCGTAAAGTCGATCATGCACGGTCTGCATCTCAAAAGGATCGCAGCCAAGGACGAATCCGGTGAGCAAATCTTTTATGATCTCAGCAGTTGCGCGTGGCGCAACGATCCCGTAGGTCTCCCCCCAACCTTCGACCCCCGCCTGCGTCTTTATCTCGACCACCAACGATCGATTATGACGAGGATACACGGTGCCATTCTGCTTCCTAACAAAGTAGCCCTGATCATCAACCTCCTCACCGTCGCGAAGGCTACCGAGGTAAGGACTCTCTTGCTTTAAATCAACGACATAACACTGGATCGAAGCAATTCTATCAGCCAAGGTCGAGCTCCTTCAGGTCCTGCAGCAAGACATCGATGTGGCGAGTGGTGAACTCGTCCATCTCGGGGAGTGGAGCCCTCACCACCACATCATTCGCAACGCCACGCTTGTTTAACACGTATTTGGTCAATCGCATTCGATAAATCAACTGCGTCACTAACAAGGGTAAGCTATCGCGATAGACTCCCCTCGCTTTTTTGTGGTCGCCTTGCGAATGCGCATTGTAAATCGCAACATGGAGATCGATCAGCTCCAGAGCGGGCATCGCAGCGATAGCACCACGATTCAGTTCATCGATCATATAACGTGATCCACCTCCACCGATGACTCCACACAAATGTTCGATTCCGCTGCAATGCAACGCTGTAATGGCCGGCCCAGAGGGAAGTGTCTCTTCCTTGACATAGCGAATCATCGGGTTTGATTTCACAAGATCCATCATTGCTTCGATATCTAAACCCGCGCCCACAGGATCGGGTGCATTCTGGAGAATGATCGTCGCACCTGAAGGGAGCTTTCGGCAAACTGCGGCAAAGAATCCTTGATGGCTTTCTAAATCTTTACCTAAAGAGCCGGGAGCCATGATCATGAGATGGGAGATGCCAAACTCGAGACAATCCTCCGCGGCGGCAACGACCTCATCCACGGTATTCGCACTTGCTCCACCGATGATGGGAACCCGGCCATTGACTTCCTCAGTGACAAGCTCAACAAGAATCCTTCGTTCTTCAAGACTGAGAAAGTTATATTCGCTGGCTACTGCAGGGCACACCACCGCGGCTGCACCGTTTTCAATCTCGAACGAAACCACCTTACACTGCGCAGCTACGTCAATCTTAATCTA
>JAAXIK010000056.1 GCA_012270385.1 Rubripirellula sp.
TCAGCTTCATTTCTAGGGGGTTCTGACAATTATTGCATCACCGTGCCGCACTTGTCAGTCAATGGAACATTAGCTGCAGATGACCCTGCTGACTTCTATCAATTCTCCATTCCCGCAGGTCAAGTTGGCGAGTTGACCGTCGATATTGATGAAGGGTTTGATTTAGGAGCGTCAATCGATACGAAGTACATCATCTGGAGTATTGATGCCCTGTGGCCACCGCAAGCTCCCGAAGTGGGTGCGGCTGATGGATCACTGATGGTAGAAGATGGGATGTTGGGTAGCCTTTCGCTTAATGACCCGTTTGGTGTTCACTTTCTACCCGGCGGTTCCTACTTGCTCGCCATGATGGGACAACAAGCTACAGTCACCTACAGCCAAGACAACACCGAGATCACGGTTGCAGGTGAAGAAGAGGGTGACTACGTCATGCGGTTATCCTTGGACACCAAAGTAGCGACCACCCTGCCACCTGATGGGGGTGGGTTTGCGGGCGACAGTTACCTCTGGCTCAACCGCAACGATTTGACTGATGAATCTGAAGTGACTTTTGATGAAGGATTCGTGACCGTCTTCACGGAAGGCCTGAACGAAATCACCATCACCAACATCAACGAAGATCCACACGATGTGCGTTTTGTTGATGTACCCAATGCGGATCCACTTGCTGATGTTGCACCCGTGGCTACCTTTGATGGTTTCACGGTCACCGTGACCTACAATTCAGCGGCAGCTACCGCGACGAATGCAGACTACGCAGCAATCGTCGGCGCGATCAATGGGCTGGGCGATTTCACTGCTGCAATCGGTGACCCCGCATCGAACACCTTGGCATTCCCTTCACTGAATGCTGGATATTTTGATATCGATTACACCGGTGGATCCGCGACGATTTTCATTGCCAATGAGGGTTTGTTTGGGCCTCTCAACGCAAATATCGAAGTCACTTCGGCTGCACCTGGCATCTCCGACTTCACCATCGTCTTTGATGACACGGAAACGGCAGATGAACCCCCGGTGGCTGACTACGACCCAATCACCCGAACCATCACCGTAACCTACAATCCTCTTGCTACCCCCGTGCTGCTCAATTCGTACGAATTGTTAGTAGCCGAGCTCAATGATCTGCCAGAGTTCGACGCGACTCTTGGACCGTTTGAGTTTGGGGTATTACCACCAGTCGTTGCGACCACTGAGAGTATCGGAATCCGTGCTAACTATGTGAATAACACGAGTGGTCATGAGATAGAGATTGAAAATACCGAGAGCACACCTCTTCATCCTCACGGTCGCAGTTTCCGTCTGGACATTACTGAGGTGCCTGGGAATGCTGTCACTGTAAGCCATGACACTCTGTTCACCGGAAGTCTCGTGATTGCAGTAGGCGAGGATTCGGGTGCCACCTATCAAGACTTGATCGATGAGATCAATGCACAGGAGAATTTTACGGCGACACTTCTCTCTGGTAATCCTGCCACGCCTGTGGAGCTTGGTGTCTTTTCCACTCTGACTTCTGCGAACACGTTTGATCTCTCAGGGTACGTTGATGCGGATCAACCGTTCCTTTACTTCAATCGCCTACTGGAGTTGGGGATCGATGATACCGCGACCATTTCTCTTCAGAGCGCGGAGCGGGCGGCCGACTTGCTGCCGCCTGTGGAGCTGATCGCTTACACCGGTTTTGATAATTCAACCTGGGATCAAGAGAGAATTGATCTTACCAATATCGAGGTGTTCGATCCTGCAGATCCCGCGGCGCCACCTGAAATCGTCTCCTTTGCCGGGCAGACAGACATTGAGGTGAGTATCACCTACACAGCCGGTATCGAGAGTTCCGGTGCCGGTATGGGTATCGATGATGTCATCGTGGGTTTCGCGGAACGTGGAGAGCAGATCTTTGGTGCTGTCCGAGGTACAAGTTTTGTCGATATCAACCCATTCAATAATCCAAAGCCACCGTTTAATGGTGAGTATCAACTGGAGATTCGCAAGGCGACAGAATTCGCAAGCGGATCCCCCGCAGAAGTTGTCTTAGAGAATAATTTCGACACCAACGATCGTTTGGCTAAAGCGATCACCATGGTGGTTCCTGATCTGAGTGAGATTGGTGACGGGGATACGTTCCTGCTGAGTGATGGCGTTTCCACCCAGGTCTTTGAATTTGATGTCGACGACGATATTGAATTCGGCAACATCAAAATCGACATGGCGGGTCTCACCACCGTGCCTGAGCTTGCTGGTGCAATCCGTGATGCGATCAACGGTCAATCCGTCATTGCAGTGGAAGCTACGACATCCGGAGGATTGGATACCGAGGCGCCAACGGGGAATCGATTGGCTCTGTCGGGTGTGAAGTTCGGAAGCTTTGAAGAGGCAACACTCGGTTCAAGTCCATTGAACCTTGATAACGAAGATCACCTTCTCATGCCCGCGATTTACCATGCTGGAACAGGTGATACAAACTTCGAGCGAACCCAAGGTGTCGTGCTGATTGAACACAACGAGATCAGCGATGTCCGTGGCATTGGGGTTTGGGCTGAACCCGGCATGCGTGAATTGTCACCGTATCAAGATCTCAGTGATTTTGTCGATTTCTTCGACCTCTATTTTGCACCACCTACCGCCAATGCTAAGCCAGGCGGTGTCATCAACCTTCCTGAATTGAACGATCACGTTCTGGGTGGTCTGGCACCAGGGATTGTGATCCAGAGCAATACTATTGATCAGGCTGAATACGCCGGAATCAAGATTGATGGTCAAACGGCTCCATGGGTGATTGAAACGGGAACTGGTGATACCGTGGTTGATGGTTCGACCTTCGTCATCGACGCCGCAGGTACTCGTGTTGTCTTCGAATTCGAGGAAATCGGTGACGGAGCTAAGGGAACAGGAGCCGCCACTCACGGTGGTGATGGCATTAAGGATGGTCACGTCCCTGTTTACTACCGCCATAACGACGACAATACCGGTAACGGTGTCTACCTCGATCGTGGAACAGAATACGATGAACTAGAAATGGTTCACGCGATCCGCGAAGCCATTCAGGGAAGTATCCTGATGACCAACGGTTTGGTCGAATTGGTAGAAGTTAGCGTTGGCCCATCATTAACCGCACCCTATTACTCACCCGGTGCTCTGACAACCGACGGGGATCCGGTTGGACCCGCAATCGTTTCGCCAGCTCTCTACATTGAAGGTGCAACGGCAATCTACCCAGGATTCGGGGGCATCCCGGATGTAACCGCAAACATTTCGGCATACCAAGCACCCGTTGCAGAGGCACCTCAGCCGTTTGCCAGAATCGTCAACAACACCATTTTTGGTGATGATGGGACTCGTACTGCGACCGTCGGGTCTGCTGCGGAACCGAATGACCTGTTTGTCGATGCAGTGGATACACGTCTTAGTGGAAGCCATCGAGACACCTACACTGTGACCGCGACACTTGGTGATAATGGCGGAGGACAAGCAGCGACGACGGATGTGGATTTCTACCGAGTCTATCTCGAAGTGGGAGATCGTTTGCTCGCAGATATCAGCACGAGTGGCGCGAATGCTCCAGAAACATCGCTGCAAATTTTTGACGCCAGTGGTAGTGTGCAACTCGCTGCAACGACTACAGTCGGTGATCCTTCACTGGATTTCGTTGCAACCACTTCGGGTATCTACTTCGTTGGGGTCAGTTCTCGGGGTAATGAATCCTACTCTGGCCGTACCTTGGCAAACCGACAGGAAGGTTTCGGTGGGGTGGGTACTTACCAACTTTCCCTGCAGTCCTTTGCACCTCGATCCTTTGTCGTCAGTTTTGAAAATCCAGCGCCAAACGGTGTGGGTGATGCTGACATTGATCAAGCCGCGATTCAAGCACTTGTTGGCACGACCTTTACGGTGACAACCGTTGAAGATATCCCTGCTATCCTGCCTCAAGGAAGCGGCACGAACCAAGTGACCTTTAGGTTCTCCGGCGGCGGCAACGTCACGGTCAACAACGGGGTTGTGAACGTTCCGATTGATAGTGCCGAGGTTCATGACTTGATGAAAGGAATTGAGGCCGCCATCAACTTTACGGTTGCGGGTGTTCCTGTTCTTCCAAACTATGACTTTAGCGACTTCCCAAATACGGTCACTCCCGGAGCGGTCCGGCCTGGTTCTGCCAAGGCACTTGGTGGTGTTGCGGGTCAAACCCAAGTCGGAGATGAATTGCCTTGGTACTTCTTCGAGCAGATTCCCAATGCGATTGATAATAATCTGTCTCATCCAGACAATTCCGCACCTGTCGGTATGGGGCACGACAATGGTTCGGCTCTTGATGGATCGACTGAACTTTACGCATTGATTGAGAATGTTGCTCGAATCGAACTGAGCGAAGCAGCACGTGATGCGGGATTAAGGCTCGACCCGATTGCTGGTGAAGATGCAGACCAGTTGTTGAATGAGACAGGCGTGATGATCGCGGGTGGAGCAAGTCCAACGATCTTGAACAACGTCTTCATGAATCTGCATGAGGCGGTCGCTGTGGAAAGCACCACCGGGCTCCTCGGCGTTGGACCGGGACGAGCGCATCCGAAGCCATCTGAAGTGGTTGTGGTGGGCAATGTCTTCCAGGATAACTTCCTCAATGATGATAGCCCGCTATCGGTGACTGCAGCACAGGCGACCATCGGGGTCGAGCACAACAGTCTCACCGGGATTGTTGGGGGAACCTCCAATGTCAACGGTGGCAGCGATGACTTCAATGTGACACTGGGAGCAACGGAACTATCGCTCCAGAATCCTGAGGCGAATAACTTCCAGCCCGCTTATGGTTCAGAGGTCATTGACGCGTCGGTCAACTCACTCATCGAACGCGATCAATACGCGGAAGTCCGTGAGACCGTTGGTTTGGGTGTGACCAATGTGCTTGCACCGACCCAGGACGTTTCCGGCGTTCTTCGAGCAGATCATCCTGATTTTGCTTCTCCAGGTGGTATTGGTGCTTCGGTCTTCAAGGATCGTGGTTCAGTAGAACTTGCAGACTTTGTCGGACCGATCGCCATTGCTGAAATGCCTCGGGATAACGACGCTGCCGGTGTGGATTCCGATTCCACCGTAAGCGTGATTAACCTGAAGCCGGGTACCTACAAAGAGTTCCGCATCCAGTTGCGAGACAATGGTGATTCTTCCGATCCATTCACCGGCATCGGCATTGATGATTCGACCGTTGTGGTGCCGGTCATCGAAGGCTTGCGACCAGCAGGCTCCAATGTGACACTGCTTGAGAATGATCGTTTGCTAAGGGAAGGTGTGGACTACACCTTCTTCTATGACGAAACACGCAAGCTGATTACGCTCACTCCATTGACCGGGGTTTGGCAAGAAGATCGGTCCTACCGCATTGAGATTAACAATGAGGATCGAAACGTCTTGGTTGCACCTGCGGCGAGTGAGATCAGTGATGGAGACTTCCTCACCATCTTTGATAACCAAGGCAGAGAATTCTTCTTCGAATTCGAGTCTGGCTATTCACTGATTCTCCCCGATCCGATCACCTTGGTTGTTCCGCGGGAAGGAACCAGTAATACCGGAGGTATCCAAGACGGTGATACATTTGAGCTAAACGACGGACGTCATCCTCCTGTCATCTTTGAGTTTGATAGTGATGGGGTGAAACTAGGGAATACGGTAAGAGTTGAGCTGCCAACGGATGAAACTCCTGTGGGAGGAGTGGCTCTGCGGGATTACCTGCGAGAGATTGCGGATAACATCAAAGATGCGATCGACAGCACGCTCAATGATCCCAATTCACCATTCGATTTTGGTGATTGGAACGCGGATCTGAATGGAGCAGGTTCAGGCGGATTTGAAGTGCGGGTTGAGCAACCCAGCAATCGAGTCGAGCCGCACATCATTATTGGAGGTGAAGCGGGTAGTACGTTACGTCTTGGTCAGCTTGACGGGCTGTCTCAACTCAATCGAACTCTTGCTCTGAGTATTCCTGATGTGACTTCAGGATTGGGCAGTCTTGTCGATGGAGATTTCTTCGATATCACGATTCCTGGAGTGGGTACGACCCGTTTCGAGTTCGATACCGATAACAATGTTTCCAATATTGGCAATATTCCAGTCAGCATTGGCGGTCTCAACCAGCCACCACAGATTGCTGTGGAGGTTCGGAACTCCATCGCTGCGTCTGGCATTGGTCTGGTTCCAACCATTGAGGGCAACGGGCGAACGGTCTTCCTCGGGCTTCCTAGCGATGGGGCTGTCAGCCGTAATGTAGGTTCGAGCCTTGAGGTGGTGGGCTTAAGCCGGCCAGTTGTGGATGGAGACTTGATTAATGTTCTGCCTCCTAACTCTCAGGAACTCATTGTCTTTGAGATGGATCGTCAAGATGAGCTCTCCGCTGATGGTGAGCCATTCAATGATTCGGTTGAAGAAGGTAATTTGCCCGTCGAGTACCGACGAGGTGATACCGCTGCCCAGTTAAGCACTTCCATCGCTACCGCCTTGCTCAATGATGCAATTACGGCAGTGGATCAAGAAGGTGTGTCTTACATCGGCGATGGCCTACTCGCTGTTGGTGGCTTGACCGGAACTTCAATCGAAGTGGTTAGCGATACCATTTCACTCATTGGGTCACCATCGATCACAGGTTCCACGACCATCTCCGTGGCAGGCCCGACGGTTCTTTCATTGCCTGGTCTTGGGGGAGTACAGACCGATGATGGTTCGATCCTTGTCTTGACCGATGATTTTGGCGATACCCATGTATTTGAGATGAATCTGGGTGGCACACAGCCCGTGCGTTATCCAGACGCCATTCCAGTGCCTTACAACTTCACTGATAGTGCATTGGATGTGTCAACAAATCTCGCTAACGCCATCAACAATCAATTGTTAGCTGGGCTAACCGCGACGGTACTACCGACTGAAAGTGATAGTTCGTGCGTCTTGATTGAAGCTGAACGCGTCAATATCGATGGGTTGTTTGATCCGACTGGCAACACGCCGAACGCTCCGGGTCTCAATGGAGCATTCGTTCGAGTGGCAATTGTTGGTGATGGAGAGATCTTTGAAATCACTCAAGGTGCAACCACTGTTCGCTACGAGTTTGAATCCATCACAGGCGGCGGTGGGGTTCAGCCCGGGAACATTCCGGTTCCGTTCGAGCCAGGTTCAGATACCATCGAGGTTGGAGAAGCATTACACGCTGTTCTCGATAAGCCCGAAAACAGGATCGGACTCGATATCGCTCCTGAGCTTGAAGAGGTTTATGATCCATCAACCAATAGCTTGGTGAAGACTGGACGAGTGATTCTTAATGACATCGCTGGAACGGTTGTGAATGTAACACTCTCGCCAACACTTCAAGTCGAAGGTGTTGCGGGCGGTGCGAACCCGATTTACTACTCACCTTCCTTCGATCCAAATGCGATGAAGCTTTCCATCGTGGAAGCAATCAACGCTGCAGTAGTTGATCCATCGCAGCCCGATGCGATCACAGCTTCAGATCGAGGAGCGGAGACCCTCTTTGTGAGCAACGCCGAATACTTCGGTGGAGTCGCCGCTCTGGGTGGTACGGTTCCGAATTACTTCCTGCCCGGTATCAAAGATCAGGCAGGTAACTTGCTGAAATCGAATCGTGAAGATTTGACGACGAAGTTTACCATTCTGATGCCTACCGCTCTGTTTGATTACGGTGATGCTCCTGATCCGCTTTCCGGTATCGCAGGCCGTTACGCGACTCAGGCTTCTAATGATGGAGCTCGCCACGTCGTAGGTGGATCATTGACACTCGGCACCAAAGTGGATTCGAACCCGGATGGTTTACCAGGTCTGTCTGCCTTGGGTGATGATGTTGCGATTGTGATCTCGAGTGAGGGTACACTCTTCACCACCTCATTCGAGAATGGTGAAGCATTGATTGAAATCGATACTGACGCCATCGACCCACTGACTCGGGATGGTGACACGATTACCATCGATTTGGGTAACCATCAGACCACACTCGAGTTTGATGTCAAAACAGGTAGTCAAGGTGCATTCGATGAAGATCACTATGCAATTCGACCAGAGGATCCAACCTCAGCTGAATCCATCGCTGAAGCGATTCGAAATGCGATTGCTGAAAGTCCATTGACCCCCGCAGGTATTGTTATCGATCCAGCCTCGACTGCCACAGAAGCTGCAGTCAGGATCAGTGCTGATGACGAAGACGGTGTGACCTTCACCAGCGAAGTCAATCCTGATGGCGTGATCAATGCTGGATTGCCACTCATCGTGGACGTGAATGTCTCCGGTAGTGGGATTCTTGAAGCTTGGATCGACTTCAATGCCGATGGAGACTGGGATGACCCAGGCGAGCAGATCATTCCTCAACCTGACTTCTCTCAGAATTTCAGCCGAGTAGATCTGTTGCGTGATGGCCAGTCACTGCACGTTTCGAACTCATTCCCCGGTGAAAACTCAAGTCGAAGCTACTTTGTCGTCATGCCAGATACGACACCGCTTCCGATTGTTCCGACAACCACCTACGCACGCTTCCGTGTTTCTGCAGACGGCGGTTTGTCACCTACCGGTCTAGCATTAAGCGGAGAGGTCGAGGATTACGCAATCCAACTACTTCCTGGATTGCCACCTGAGATCACCGAAGCTCAGAGCACACCCTCATTCTCCACCTCAGAGGATGTGACACTGGTTGTTGATGCAGCGAGTGGATTGCTCAATGGGATTATCGATCCAGATGGTGACGATGTTCGAGTCTATGGGCCAGATGTTGGAACCCGAACAGTGACTGACGAGGCAGGTGAAACTGCTGGGGAAGTCACGATTGATGAATTCGGAGCATTCACCTTTGTGCCAGAGCCAGATTACTTTGGAACTACCAGCTTTAGCGTAAGAGTTACCGATTTAAATTCACCCTTCGGAACTCAACTGGTTAGTCCAAAGCCGTTGGATGTCACCGTGGTCGTCGATCCGGTGAATGATGCTCCATTTGCTCCAAGCAGTCCTGTGAGTGTTGCCTTCGATGTCTTGGAGGACGAAGAAACCACGTTCACCGCTGCTCAGTTGATTGACCCTTACTATCAGCCAGGCCCAGCAAACGAGTCAGATCAAGGCTTGATCTTCTTCTCCGCCTCGTTCGGTGGTACTCCATTGACAACCGAGCAGGGTGGTGTGCTTTCAATTGATACCGCTACCAATACCATTACCTACACACCGCCAGCGGACTATGTCGGTGCGGACAGTTTTGAGTATGTCGTTTCGGATCAGCCCGCTGATGGTCAAACTCCTCAGCTTGCAGCCGAAATTGGTAACGTTGAAATCACTCTCATCGCGGTCAATGATCCACCGCGACCAGGTGTGGATAATGTCACCACGCCAGAGAATACGCCAGCTACAATTCTGATTGCTGATCTTCTCAGTAATGATGATGGTGGTCCTGCGGATGAACCCCAGGGTCTGTTGTTCGTTTCTGCGGATGAAACATCACTTCAGGGAGGTACGATCACTGAGGATGGAGCAGGGAACCTGATCTACACGCCTCCTGCTCAGTTCTTCGGTGTCGATGAATTCAACTACACGGTGTCCGAAGATCCTGCCACCGGTGGAGATGCGAATTCAACCGCTCAGGGTAAGGTGATCGTGACGGTTGAGTTGGTCAATGATCCGCCCGCGTTCATTGGGGCTGATACGGTCTTGGGATACCTGCCGAAAGACGGTGAGAATCTCAACGATGATCTGAGCTTCACAGAGAGTAAAGCGGTGCCACAGGTATTCACTTATGATTTGAATACGTGGTTCACTGAGCTCGATGGTGAAGCGATGACCTTCTCCGTCTCGTCGGCGGACTCCGCGATCGTCATTGCATCGATCGTTGAAAATCCAGACCCTGCTATCAGTGATCTGGATACTCTCCGGTTGGAGCTTCCCTCTTACGCGGGTTCACCAACCCCTGTTGCGGTGACACTCACCGCATTTGATTCATCTGATCCGGTGAACAGCACTGCTCAGGCAATCGATGTATTTGTTGAAGACACGCCGGATGCACCGCAGGTGATTGGCCCAATTGGAACCATCACCGATGTCGAGGATGCTCCTCCGATCACCCAAGACCTCACGACGGTATTCTTTGATCCAGATGGCGACTCCTTGAGCTACTCAGTCACCCAACTGGGAACCTTGGAAAACCCAACTGCTGCTGAAATCGCCGCACATCCGTTGGTTCAGGCGATCACATTCACTAACGACGTGATGGAAATCCAGTTGCAAGACAATGCGAATGGAAGCGTGCAGATTTCAATCGAGGCATCGGATGGAACCTTCGATGTGACGGATCAATTCACATTGGAGATTCAGCCCGTACAGGATGCTCCGGTTGCTGCTCCCGATAGCTATTTCGTGCCATTGGGATCAAATTTCCAGATCACCAATGTTAACAATGGGCTTCTGGCCAATGACTTCGATCCGGATGGGGATTCGATTGAGGTTGATTTAGCTTCGGTTACGCAAGCTTCCAGAGGAAGCCGCGTCGTGAATGCTGACGGTACATTCGAATACTCGAATCAATCGGGGTCAGTTGGGGATACCGACCAATTCACCTATCGAGTCACGGATGGAGTTAACTTCAGTGACTTCGTAACCGTGAGCTTCGTCCTAACTCCATCGGAGTATCAGAATCCAGCACAAAGAGCTGACGTGAATGCGGATGGGCAGATTTCTGCTATCGATGCACTCCTCGTGATTAACTTCCTGAATCGAAATCTTGATGATGTAGAACTTGAAGATAATCCAGCCAACTCCGTTCCTGTTGGTTTGATCGGCACTCCACCTCCGAACTACTTGGATGTCAATGGAGATGGTCGGGTATCGGCACTTGATGCTCTGAATGTCATCAACGAGTTGCGATCGATCAATAATGGGAATGGCGAAGGTGAGGCGTTGCTCTCACTCTCTGCCACCACGGGATACGCTTCGATGGCAAGCCAAGGTCTTCCTGTTCGAAACCTTCAGCGAGTTGAGGGTTCGGCAGACGCTTCAAGAGATGAGATCTTTGCTGGATCGATCGAAGTGGATTCTCAACTGAATCAAGGAGATGATGATTGGTTCTTTGGAGAAGATGCGGATTCTTCCGCCGATGGAGATACCTTGGACGAGGCTTTGTCAGGCTTCCTAGACGATGGTGATCTCCCCTCGAATCTCTAGTGCTTTCAATTCATAGAGGATTCATCACCTCGGAGTTGCAGCGGTTGATGCCTGCACTTCGAGGTTTTTTTTTGCTTTGTTTCCGAGAATCGATTCTTTTTTGCTCTAATTTCCCTGATACCGCAAACGATTTTTCACGTGAGATCGTCAACACAGGGGAGAGATGGCTGTAAGTCGCGATTCGCATTGGGGAAGTGAAGACGACGAGGTTGTGGGTCAAACCCTATCAACTGCTTTTGACGATGCGCATCAAGAGCTTCTCGGGACACTGTACTATGTGGTTGGGAATCTGGATGACGCCAAGGATGTTCTGCAGGATGCTTTCCTGAAGTGCTGGCGGAATCGTTCGTCCTTGAGTGAGATCGATAACTTGAGGGCGTGGATCTTTCGAATCGCCATCAACACAGCCCGAGATTATCGAAAATCCGCATGGAACCGAAAACGCAAGATCTTACCTGAGCAGTCACCTGTGATCGAAAAATCGCCCACTGTGGAGCAGGAGCTTATGCATGATGAGGAAGTACAGCAGTTACGAGATGCTGTGATGCGACTCAGGCCCGAAGAACAGGAGGTATTTCTGTTACGACAGAATGGTGAGCTGACGTACGAAGCGATTGCGGAGGCGATTTCAATTCCTTTGGGTACTGTGAAAACCAGAATGCGAAACGCGTTAAAACAATTGCGTGAATCCGTGGGAGATCACCCATGAACCAACAAGATCGTGACTCGCTAAACCAGAAACTGATGGAGCTTCATTTTGGACTTCTCGATGCTGCGGAAGCTGATGCACTGTTGAATCGCATTGGTGATGAGAAGGAAGTTGCTGAGCAATGGGAGGTTACGCAAAAATTTCTGTCAAAATTGGGCAAAGCCACTGGTCTGCCTCATGCAGATACAACCAAGCCTGATTATCTCGCTTTGCTTCAAGGAGTGACAGGAACGGAGGACTCTAGTGATGTCTCCTCGTTAGCAGTGCCCTCACCCGTACGATCAACATCCGAACTGAACCGCCGGCCTGTGCTTTGGGCAAACTGCTGTGCAATGATCGCTGCAATGCTGGGTTGTCTGATTGTGGGACGTGGGTACCTGCTCCGATTACCGACCGCACCGCTCGCAAAGACCGGTGTCAAAATATCAGCCTTATCTGGATCCGGTAAACAGGCCGAGCGAGGTTACCAGGTTTCTACCTTTCTAATCAACCAATCCATATTGGATGATCGAATTCCCGTCATCCCTGCGAGCGTGTCATTCCAAATCCTTTCAGCAAGCGGATCACTCTTTGAGGGATCCATCGCATCCAATGAACTCGGAATGGCAAAAATCATTCTTCCCAAACGGCTCGTAATCCCACCAAATGCTACTCTTCGAGTTGTAGCAAAAGCGAGTCTCGATAACGTAGAAGAGTCCACCGTGACCGTTTCGATTCCTCGAACCCGGACCGTGACCCACCTAAGAACGGATCGTCCCGTCTATCGTCGAGGGGAGGAAGTTTTCTTTCGTTCGCTAACGTTGAATAGAAAATCCCTCGAGCCGGTCTCCGGATTTCCCGTGGAGTTCACACTGCATCATCTTCCTGAATCAGGCACTTCGGGAATACTGCCTATCGAGCCCATTCGTAAGCTTGTGGGTGTAACCCAAAGCGGTGTTAGCCAAGGGAGTTTTAGACTGCCGAGAGATGCTGAGTTTGGTGATTATGATTTGGTGGTTCGTAGTCTGGATGGCATGTTTCCAGAAGAGAAGATCGCTCTACAGGTGCGAGATTATCAGATCCCTAAATTGGGACAGACGATTTCATGGAGTCAGAGTAGTTTCCGGCCGGGGGAAAGAGTAGAGGCAAATCTTTCCCTTCGGTCTCTTCTTCCGCAAAGTCTCCCCTTGCCTTCTGACGTCAGTGCGACGCTGGTAATCAGCGGTGAAGCTCAAGGGAATCGACGGTTTGAGGTGGACAGTAATGGGGAGGCAAAGCTGAGCTTCGATCCTCCGCCATCGGAAACGAGGGACTTGCAACTACGCGTGACTGCAGTTTCGGGATCAAACAGTGAAAGTCGTTTGTTTGATGTGCCGATCCAGAGTGGCCATCTCCAAATGGAACTCTTCCCTGAGGGCGGTGACCTATCGGCTGGATTGGTCAACGGTGTTTATTTCGCTGTAACGGATAGGAGTGGTAAGCCAGTTGACGGTCACGGGGAGTTGGTTACCGAGTCCGGTGAAGTGGTGAGGAAAGTGAAGACACTTGATAGTGGACGGGGAAAGTTTGATTTCATTCCAGAATTAGGCCAGCGTTATCGGGTGATCCTGCAAGCCTCATCAGAATCAACATCTCATTCCTTTACCCTACCTGAGATACGCGAGGACCTCCCGGTGCTCGATGCTCAAGGTGGTGTGGTTCCTTCAGGTGAATCAGTTCGGTTCAAGGTCATTAGTCCAACGAATGACGATCTCATCGTTCGAATCGCTTGTCGTGGGAAGTTGGTTGTGGAGCAATCGCTTCAAGTGATGGAAGGAGATAACTTGGTTGAGATACCGATGAACAACAGTGTTGGGGGTGTCCTGCGGTTAACGATTTTAAAATCACGGAACGGCCGCATCACGCCCGTTGCCGAACGACTCCTCTACCGCCGACCCTACCGCAAGCTCAACATTGAATCAGTGGGAAACCAGCCTTTGACGGAATCAATGAATCCGGGTGAGCGGATCCAAATGAGACTGCGTGTGACGAACGAATTGAATGAGCCAACCGAAGCAATTCTGGGTATTTCAGTGGTTGACCAAGCCTCTCTCAGTTTAAATCAAAACGAACAAGTCTCGCTTAACACCAAATTTCTGCTCCTGAGCGAAGTGAAAGAACCTAGTGATTTAGAGAATGCGGATTTCTATCTCGGCCCAAGCCGGGAAGCTGAGCAGAGACTCGACTTGTTATTGGGCACACAAGGTTGGCGGCGTTTTGTGACTTGGGATGAAACGAGTCCATCGGAAGAGTTCAAAGCTTTAATCGTCAAATTATTGGACCTCAATGGGATGGATTCAATGGATAGGGAAATTACGGACAATCAGGATAATTCGGTATCCGATTGGTATCTCTATCGGCAAGCTCTCCAGAATTCACTTGAAAGAGCATGGATAGAGATTCGCTATGTAGCAGTAATCGCGATGGGAGTTTGGGGTGTGGTTTTTCTCAGTAGACGCAAGAGGAATCACAAAATTTCCAAATGGAATTCTGCAGCGATTGTGTTCATCGCATTTACCTTGGTGGGTTGCGGAGCAAGTTTGGATAGCTCTGAGGAGATGGCTGTATCCAATGAGTTCAATAGGATAGAGGATAGTCAGAGTCTTTCAGAGAACATGGGAGAGAGTGAGTCAGAGTCGGTTGACGGTCCTGTCGAGCTATCTGCTATGGCGGAGGCGGGAAATCAACGAATGGTTCCTGCGATGATGCAAGACAGCATGATGATGGGACTTGGTGACGGACCTGATGAGAAATGGACAGATTGGCTAACCGAAAGGAAGGTGGCATGGTTGATGCGACAGCTCGATCCGATTCGCGAGTTAGATGATGATCCGGATCAGGGTAGCACTGATGCAAATCAAAAGATCGCGGAATCTGACTTAGAAGCATTGCTCGATGTCAGGGGCATGTCAGCTGAGGCTGCTGCAGATGAACTGATTCGAAAGCTAGGTTTTCCCCTTCGTCAGTATGCACATACCTATCAAGGGAGTTCCGTTGATGGTTCTTCGGATTACCAAGAGACCATTTTCTGGCATCCTATGATCACGACTGATTCGCAGGGGCGATGCGTCTTTGAATTTGAACTACCCGACTCTCAAACTTATTTTGATGTTCGGGTTGACGCTCACTCATTAGATGGAAGGTTGGGTTCGTTTCGTGAGCAAGTAAGGGTGAGTGAGCTTTCCCAAAAGTAGATGGGACGTGTGAGCTTACTACGGCTTGGGCTTCCATCGCTGCAAAAGTTGTTTGAAGTTGGAGCTGATCCTTTGCAGGGGCGTGCGGCGGAGATGACCGTGACGGTCAGCTTGGATGATTTCACAGGTGAGTGTTTCATACGCGGTTAAGTAACCGCCTCCAAAGCAAAAGGTGTCTACACACACAATATGCCCGCCATCGAGGATGTTTCCATTGGTTTGTGGAGTGTGACCCACGAAAATTCTTTTGCCGCTGTTGTGCGGTGGTGGCAGGATCTCGGGAAGATGATTCCAATAAGTCAGTGCTTGATCCTGCTCATGAATCGCTTTATCTGGGTCATATCCAGCATGAACAAAGATCGATTCATTGGTTTCGTAGTAGGTCTGAAGTGATTGGAAAAAATCCAAATGTGGGATTGGAATTTTCTTTAGTGAGCCCCCATAACTGCTCACCGTAGAGACTCCCCCATTTCCTAGCCAAACTTTGTCGTCTAGACC
>JAAXIK010000018.1 GCA_012270385.1 Rubripirellula sp.
CAATGCGGTAACGACTTTTTGCCCGTCGCTTACGGTTGTTTCGCCACCCTCCTCTGGACCTTTGGTCACTCCGTTTTCTGTTTTGGGTGTTCCATTCGAATTCTCGGGTAAATCTCCGCGGCTTTCCGTTGCAGATTCCACCGGATCTGTTTTGGGAACTTCGGGCTGAGTTGTTGGTGCGTTAGGCCTCGGCCCGAGTGCGTCGATTTGTGTCTGGAAAACTTCGATCTCAGATTTTTTGAAGAGGACCTTGGGGTGTTTTTCGCCATAGCGTTCTCGTAGTTTGTTCAGTTCGACCACGAGAGGTTCCATTCGTGTGCGTAAATCTCGTTCGGCTTGAAGTCGTTTTCCGATTTCAATTTGTTGATTGGTTTCATCTTGTTTAGATGAGCTTTGTGAGATGGCAGGAGGCGTTATCAGCACCGGCTTTTTCTCAATCGGAAGGTCCAAGCTAATCAGGATGGATTCGGTTGAGCCACCAGATTGAATTAGGGATTCTACACGTCTTAATTTTTCTTTGATCCCCAAGCTTAACGATTCAAGTTCGCTGACGCTTTCGGTTAAGCTACGGTAACGCACCATCGACGGAGAGATCGTGCTACCCTCTCTTTTAATCGAAGTGACGTCCGGGGAGATTTCAGCAAGTTGCTGTTCTAGTTCCTCAATTTCCTCCGTAATTTCACGCCGAGTGGTGGTGAGAAGACTGATCGCTTGTTGCCATTGCTCCGCGTGCCCACCTTCACTCAGCTGAGTGGATGCTGCTTTACAGATTGCATCAAGGGCGATTTGAGAGGAACTGGGGGTCAATCCATTGAATCTCAATTCATACGCAGTGCCTACATCACTCGTTGGTCCTTTGATGACCTCGAGATTTCCATTGATCTGAAGGTTTTGAGCGATCTCGTTGGCATCTTTGCCGGTGATTCCATAGACCCGACTCAGATTACCGTCTTTGACTGCCAAGCTGATTACCTCTTGGCTTGCAAGGATCGCTGATAGATCAATCTCTGTTGGAGATTGTTCCGCCACTTGCCGCTGTGGGTTGTCGCCAGAGATGTTGCTGATATTCAGAGTTGCGATGGATTGGAAGATCGCAGTTTGCTTTACATAAACCACATAACCAACCGCGAAACCGATCAACCCACCCATCGTTGTCCAAGCAATGAGGGCGAACAGCGTAGCCAGTAGATTGTTCTCTTTTTTCATCTGGAATACTGAGTCCATTAAGGTTTACGGTTGAGTGATCACTGAATCGACGTTCGCATCCTGATAATCTTTTTCAATTTCCAGTATCGCTTTTTGAATTTCTATTCCTGGGAAAGATTCCGACAGTAACGATAGGTGCTTAATGATAGAAGGCGTGCGGGGGCGAAGACGAGCAGCCTGTAACAATAAGGTTTCCGAGGATTGGGAACGTGCAGGGTCAAGAAAATCGGTTTCAACCATGAGAACGCGTGTTGCGTCATCTAGTGGACTGAGTGCCAATGCGGAAGCCGCGTGTTGCCTAGCTAAACGCCATTGTTGAATATCCTGTCCCTCTAGCATGACTGTTTCGGGATCGACCTGATTCTCATGTACCGCTCGTCGGACATTCATCGGGATCGACCATTCATGGGCAGCATTTGGATCGGCGGCTTGTAACCGAACCAGAGTCTGGCAGCCGATCTGATGTTGTCGATCGAGAAGAAGTGAAGCCATCACACGGTGCCCCATTGCATCAAGGGGGTGAATAGTGAGTGTGTCTCTCACTCGCTGGATCTCTTCGTCAAAATCCATCAGCCTATCTTGAATAGGAAGGTTTCGCTCCGCATGCCTCTGAATCATGATCCTTTGCCAAACGGCACCCGCGTCCAGATCGGAAGCCGCACACAGTAAGGCACCTGCCAGAAACGTGCCAATTGCGAAATTGCCAAGAGTCATTCCATTTGCAGGTGGTGTATCAGACTCTTTGATTTCATCTCTTTGGCGATCGAGATGGGAAACTCCTCCGGCAAGGATTGCAATCGTCAGGATCAGGGGGATATGAGTGATGCCAAAGTCAAAGGATTGTGTGACGAGTAAAGATGCGATAGAGAACCCGGCAGCGATCGTCGTCGCTCTGATGAGTCTTGCTTGTGCGAGAGGGTGATGATCAAGGGATCGAGTGATCCTAATCATCTGCTTGATCAGGATCAGGACACCGAGAATAATCAGGGGCAAAAGCCAGATACCGCCTTCAAGTAACCACTCGACGTGCATGCCGTCTGCGTTGACCGCCCACCTTTCCACTGCATTGGAGCCATGAGGAAGCTGCGCATAACGATAGGTGCCCAGGCCGGATCCCATGGGTAGGTGCGCCAACGCTGCTGTTAGTCCATCTTCCCATTTCCTGAGCCGTGGATTTTTTGAAGCCGTTCCATCGGTTAGCGTGTTAAGCCTAGCTTCCATTACTTCACGGATCCCTAGACCATCGACTAAATGTATCGATCCGAATCCTAGAACAATAAAAAGTAGAAGCCAGCCGAAGCGAAGATGGCGGAGGCTGACCAGTGCGAGGATCATCGTGGCAAAGCACATGCCTAGAAAACCGCCTCGAGAATTGCTCGCTAGAACACCCATGACCATGACGGCGGTGAAAATAAATGATAGTCCTGAGAGCCACATTCGTGTCGCTCTCGCAGCGCGTGTTGATTTCGAACGGAACCAAGTGGCATAGAGGATACCAAGCACACAGCCCAAACATAGATTGATGTAACCAATGCAGGTATTGTTGTTGATAAAGGGGCCAAATGGTCCATTGGCTCCAATGGGCGTGATCAATAGTCGCTGTCGTAGCTCTACATTCCAATCGCGATTCAGTCGGATCATATCGACCGAACCAAAGAAGCAGAATACGGTCCCAGCGAGCACTGGCACGCCCAGTAAAATCCATGCTGCTCTCCGATCTTGATAACAGATCGAAGCTAGCCAGCACCCAGCCGCAAAGGTTAACGGAATGGATAGTGCTTGACTTGTCAAATGAGGATCCACTCTCACTGGAAATGCTCGACTCGCCTCCGTAACCGCGGGAGCATCGGGCCATTCC
>JAAXIK010000004.1:0-1905 GCA_012270385.1 Rubripirellula sp.
ACCCGGTTTGCATCTTGCGACGCTCGCCCTGCGGGATCCTCGCGGTTTTGGTTGTTAAAGTCATTGTCTGCGGTCACGCTGGGCGTGGACCATTCACCGAATGGTGATTGGGGGACAAAGAAGAAACGATATGCGCCCAACGCCAAATTCAGCTTTGACCAGATGAAGTCACCTGATGATCGCAGTTTGGCAAAGGTCGCTTACGTGCTTTTTCATTGGATTGAGGAACAGCAGTCGTCGCTGCTGCCCTCTACCAAAAAGCTTTCCCCAGAAGCCCCCCTGGGTAGGACGGATATTTGGCGATGCCGATTCCCGAGGGATCAGCAGTTGCCATCTCTCTGCACTTAAAAAGGTCGAGAGTGACCCATCCGAGACTTATTGTCGAGAAAAACCGGTCCAACTCTTTAGCGTGTTTGATTGGGAATAAGCACTATCAGCGGTTTCTTCGGCTTGGGCGTTGCAATCTGAATCCGCTGGCTGGTGACATTTGGCTCTGAATTTCGGTGTTTTATTCGGTTTTATCACTTTTCCGGGCCTTGCCCTGAGGTTTGAGCAGTCTCTCAGTGTTTGCGAAAAAATTTTTCGCCAAGTGTCTGTTTTCCGTTCCCCCGGCGTTTAAATCTCGCTCACGGGTACATCACCCCGGCCAATTCAGGCTATTCGAGAGTGGGGTAACGCGATGGCTTCAGGAATTAAAACCGCTTTTGATCCTCGCGGTGGGGTTTTGTGATTCACTGTGAAGGCGACAATGAGTACGTTTTGAACTGAAGAAGATCTTTTCATTTTTCTGGGAATACGATTCATGGACGATTCTGGATACAGTTTTTTTCAGAAAGCCATCGAGACACCGAGTCCGTCTGGATTCGAGGAACAGATCCAATCGCTAGTTCGAGGCTATTTGGAGGGGCATGCGGCAGATTCACGCATCGATGTGCATGGGAATCTCATTGCAACCAAGGGTAATACCGGTGGGCCACGTCTCATGTTTGCCGGGCATTGCGATCAGATCGGGATGCTCGTGTCGCATATTGATGACATGGGGTTTGTTTATGCGCAAACGATTGGTGGCTGGGATCCTCAACAATTGATCGGCCAGTCCATGACCATCTGGACAAGTGATGGACCGATCGCGGCAGCGATCAGTCGCAAGCCAATCCACTTACTCAGTGTGGAGGAACGTAAAAAAGTGGTCCGCCTGGAAGACCTCTGGCTGGATATCGGAGCCGGATCAGGAGAGGAGGCCAGACAGAGGATCCGCATCGGTGATCCGATCACATTGGATTTGCGATTCCGTCGACTTCTGGGGAATCTTGTCTCAGGTCCTGGGATGGATAACAAATCTGGCCTTTGGACGGTCACCGAGGCATTGAAACGCGCTACGGCTTCGAACTTAACTTGTCATCTTCACAGTGTGTCGACAGTACAAGAGGAAATTGGGCTGCGGGGAGCGAAGACCGCTGCCGGGAGTATCGATCCCCATGTAGCCATCGCCGTTGATGTGACGCATGCGTCCGACTGCCCGACAATTAATAAGAACACTCAGGGGGATCTCAAGGTGGGTGGGGGGCCCGTTATTTTCAGAGGTCCTAACATTAATCCTGTCGTTGCTGATCGATTGATTCAATTGGCTGAGGAAAATAAAATTCCCTACCAACTTGCTGCGATTGGTAGGGCAACACCGAACGATGCGAACGTGATGCAGGTGCATGGCGGTGGCGTTGCTACCGGGCTCGTAGCAATCCCGAATCGTTACATGCATTCGGCAGTTGAGGTGATTTCGACTGATGATTTGGATGCGGCAGCGGATTTATTAGCAAATTTTGCCGACTATGTTGATCAATCAAAAGAATTTAAACCGCGACCCTAAATGAATCAAAAATCCTAGCAGACAAACTAGAACATTAG
>JAAXIK010000004.1:1915-3052 GCA_012270385.1 Rubripirellula sp.
CGGTCCTTCGGACGATTTTACTCCGCGACCCTGAATGCCACTTTTGTCCTCACCGACCACCGAGATCGTTAGATCGATATTCTCGGCCGCATTGAACCTGCTCTGCTAACAGGATCCCACATGTCTAATCCGAGCCAAGAAAGTAATAACGATCAGGTGAGCTCGGAATCTGAGCTTGGCGGAGTTTCTCCTCTGCAGTCACTCCGGCCAACGGAGGCTCGTGAAACTTACACCTCTTTGGTCGATAGCCTACCGCTCTGCGTTCTTGTGAAGGATCTTGAGGGTCGCCGGGTTTTTGCCAATGCGGCTTATCTGCAATGGAGAAAGGTGGAGCTGCACGAGATTGTAGGCAAGGTGGACCACGACCTTTTTCCCAAGCAGATTGCAGAGAAGTACATTGTAGATGATCTGCAGGTTCTGAGAGAAAAGACGCCTCTGCACAATATTGAGTTGACGCGTGACGGGCTTGGCAGAGAGTCTTGGATTGAAAGGGTCAAGAGCCCCATCGTTGACTCCAATGGAGCTGTCATTGGACTGCAGGTCATGTTTTGGGATGTCAGTGATCGCGTGCAGGCGGAAGATCATCTGCAGCATGAACGTCATCTATTGAATCACTTGATGAATCATGTGCCCGATTGCATTTATTTCAAAGAGCGAGAAAGTCGTTTTCTTCGGATCAGCGAGGCGATGGCTCGCAAGTTCGGGCTTTCGAGTGCTAAGGAAGCGGAGGGGAAAACGGATGCGGACATCTTCAGTAGTGAACATGCTGAGGACGCGCGGGCTGATGAAATACAAGTGATGGAGACTGGCGAACCGCTCTTGAATCGCCTGGAAAAGGAAACGTGGCCAAATCGATCCGACACATGGTGCCGATCCACCAAGATGCCATTGCTCGATCACAAAGGTCAAGTGGTTGGGACTTTTGGTATCTCTCGAGATGTGACCGACATTGTCCAGTACGAGGAAGAACTCAAATCAGCAAGAGTCGCTGCGGATAATGCCAACCAAGCGAAGAGTGAATTTCTGGCAAATATGAGTCATGAAATTCGAACACCGATGAATGCAATCATCGGGATGTCCGAATTGCTTTCGATGACAACGATGAAGCCTGAACAAGGTGAATACCTCGAAATCCTC
>JAAXIK010000181.1:0-8602 GCA_012270385.1 Rubripirellula sp.
GGGATCGCACGGAGCACACAACAAAACACAACACACACGCAGATTGTTGGTAACACACCTCGGATCCACACCACGCCAAGGATTCCACAACGAATTCACTCGTTAGCGGTGCTCATCATTGGGTCCATGGGTGATGAACGGGTCCGAACCCTAGATGCCACCTCTCGTGCTGCAACATAACGATGCTTGAACTCCAAGGTATCCCCGTATCACCTGGGATTGCGATAGGACCAGCTCTTGTTCTAGATCTGGATGGATATCGTATTCCAAAAAAAATAATCGCCACTGATGCAGTGGACGAGGAGTTTGCGCGCCTGCGAAAGGCAGTCACCGCCGTTGCTCAACAATTGGACGGCCAACGCAAGGCGACATCTGAGGTGGCAGGAGAGACGACCGCAGACATTTTCTCTGCTCAATTGCAGATGCTTCACGACCCAAGGCTACAGGCAGAACTGGGCCGAAGGGTGAGACTCGAGCATCAATCCGCTGACTACGCCGTCAATCGAGTTCTACGACAATACTCGGACGCTCTCCGCCGACTCGACAATCCGATTCTCTCGGATCGAGCCGACGACGTGCGAGATATTGAAAAGCAACTGCTGTTTGAACTTGGAGCAGTCAATGAACAACCGCTATCGGACATCACCGAACCCGTGATTCTTCTCTCGAGGACACTCACCCCCTCGGAGACCGCCAACCTTGATCGTCGTTTCGTGCGAGCTTTCTGCACGGAGATTGGTGGTTCGGGCGGACATACAGCAATCGTAGCAAAAGGTCTTGAATTACCTGCGGTGGTTGGGATTGGACCTTTCTTAGACTCCGTTTCCGCCTCCGCACGAGTGATTGTGGATGGTGATCGAGGTGTGATCGTACTGGATCCCGACGACGCCACCTTGGATCACTATCGTAGACGGATCAAAGATCAGGAATCACTGAGTCAGAAGCTCTCCGAACTCCGAAGCCTACCTGCGGAAACCGCTGACGGTCATCAGATTCGCTTAACAGCCAATATCGAATTTCCCCACGAGACCTCCGCATGTATCGAGCGAGGCGGGGATGGTATTGGGCTTTACCGCACCGAATTTCTCTATCTCTCAAGTGACGACGAGCCCAGCGAGGAAGACCACTACCAAGCATATAGCCAGGTAGTCCGAGAGATGGATGGTCGGCCAGTGGTGATCCGCACCTTGGACCTCGGCGCAGATAAAATGGGCAGGGGGCCCCTCTCCGAACGAGAGTACAATCCATTCCTTGGACTGAGGAGCATTCGGCTTTCTTTGCGGAATCTCGATCTTTTTCGTCCTCAATTACGAGCGATCCTGCGGGCTGCTGTTCATGGCGATATACGGGTCATGTTCCCGCTGATCACCACCATCGCTGAGCTGAGACAGGCTAGAATGCTGGTCAAGGTCGTCGCGGAAGATCTCAAGGATGCGGGAATCCCCTATCGTTCAGACATTCCTATCGGAATGATGGTAGAAGTACCTGCAGCCGTGGTGATGTTGGAGCACTTTGTAAAAGAGGTAGACTTTCTCAGCATCGGCACCAATGACTTGGCGCAATACACGTTGGCTGTTGACCGAAGCAACGAATACGTAGCGGATCTATACCAGTCAAGTGATCCGGCGGTGCTTAGACTTATCCAAAGATGTGTCGCGGTGGCAGATTCAAACAACATTCCACTATCCGTTTGTGGTGAAATGAGTAGTAACCCCGGAAGAGCATTGCTGCTGATGGGTCTAGGTGTCCGTCACCTCAGCGTACCCCCGGGAGCGCTCACGCGTGTAAAAAAAGCAATACGCAGCGTGACCACCGAACAGTGTGAGCAGATTGCCGTGCGGGCGATGAATCTCGAAGCCGCACGAGATGTTGACATGTACCTTCTCGATCGACTCTCCAAGTACGTACCCGAATTAATTGTCTCCTAAGCTTTTTCGTCACCCCGAAACCCAACCATCGCTGTGAATTCCCTCAACTCCCCACAACCAGATCCAACTCCGAACGAACAAGTGGGTTCGTCGGCCGCGGGAGTGCGTGGAACGGAGGGATCCGGCGATTCACAGGGTCAAGGCGAAACCCAACCCTTACGCATTCGCTATCGCATCCGATTTTCTAAATCCGGGCTCCTTCGCTGGATCAGTCATCGCGACCTCGCACGTCTCTGGGAACGTATGCTGCGGCGCGCGAATTTTCGTCTTTCGATGACTCAGGGGTTCCACCCGAAACCGCGTATCGGTTTCCCTTCTGCATTGGCGCTGGGGGTTGATGGAGACGAGGAAGTGGTAGAGCTGGAATTTGCAGAGGACCTTCATCCCTCGGAGGTTCTCAGAAGACTGGATGCAGATCAACAACCCGGATTGGGCATCACGAGCGTTTCCAAAGTGCCGAGTGGTTTCAAAAAACCACAATTGGAAAGTTCACAATACAGAATCACTGTGCCTGCTTCGTTTCCTACCGAACAAATTCAACCGGCCATTGAAGCGCTGCTAGCGAAAGACACCGTTTCGGTGGTCCGGAAGAAAAAGAACCTCGATTTTAAAACAAACACACAGATACTGTCGCTGAAGTTCCAAGACGATCACCTCCAATTGATGCTTGCGGCAAGTGAAGCCGCCACACTGCGACCACATGATGTGCTGGATCTCTTGGGATTCAGCGACTGGGTTGAACAGGGTTCTCTGATCACGCGAACCCATGTTCACCTTCAACAAGACATTAAGAGTGATGATCCCTCGGTGATTGCGATCGCGGGGGAGCCATGAGACCGACCCACACAACTGAAATAAGCAAAGAGGAATTATCCGCTCCTAAAGTAAGCCAGCTGAGCGCTTTAGGAACCAATCCCTCTTTGGACACAACAATCCACAACACCGTTGGCGTTCATGCTCCGGCAACTCGTTTTTGCAGAGTAGTAAGCCAACCCTACACCCCGAAGGGGCTCGTCGATGAAAAGAGAAATGCTGATCAATGTTCTTCAACCTGAAGAATGCAGAATCGCGGTATTAGAGGATGGACAGCTCGAAGAACTGTACATGGAACGCAAGAGTGTTGAAGCGTTCGCAGGAAATATCTATCGCGGAAAAATTGTTAACCTTGAACCGAGTATCCAAGCGGCCTTCGTCGACTTTGGCGTAGGACGCAACGGTTTTCTTCATATCAGCGATGTGGAGCCGCAATATTTTCGGCAGGGCGGATATGACCCAGAAGAAATCATGCGGGAATCGGATGAAATGGCCGAGGCCGCGGCGAAAAGAGCCAGAGAATCAGGGCGTGGCAGCAAGCATGCGTACAAGGGCGGACGCCCCAGAGTGAAGCCTCCTATCCAGGAGATTTTCAAACGCGGCGACGAAGTTCTCGTTCAAGTCATCAAAGAAGGCATAGGTACCAAAGGCCCCACTCTCAGTACCTACCTGTCGATACCAGGTCGCTATCTTGTTCTGATGCCATCACTGTCACGAATTGGTGTCAGCAGAAAAATCGAGGACGAAGACGATCGAAAGAGACTCAAGCGTTGTCTGTTATCACTCAACCCACCCAAGGGTGTCGGCTTCATCGTTCGCACAGCCGGTGCTGGCCGGAAGGAGAAAGAGCTTCAGCGTGACATGGACTACCTGTTGCGTCTCTGGAAAGCCATCGTCAGGAGGGTAAAAACCAGCAACCAGCCCGGAGTGATTTACGAGGAAAGTGACCTGATCATCCGGACCATCCGTGACATCTTTTCGGACGACATCGATCAAATCTTGATCGATGAACCGGAGTCATACGAAAAGGCGCGAGACTTCCTCAAAATGGTGATGCCTCGAGTCGTGGACAGATTGAAGCTCTACGATGAAACACTCCCGCTCTATCACAAATACAAGCTGGAGCGTGAAATTATCAAGATCAACCAGAGACAGGTTCATCTGAAGGAAGGCGGATCGATCGTCATCGACCCAACAGAAGCGTTGGTCGCCATTGACGTGAACAGTGGGAATTTCCGCGGTAATGATTCGGCTGAAGAAAATGCGTTCCGACTCAATCTTGCTGCAGCGAAAGAGATTGCTCGCCAACTAAGGCTCCGCGACTTGGGTGGTGTCATCGTGAATGACTTCATCGATATGAGAAAAGAGAGTCATCGACGTAAGGTGGAGCGTTGTCTACGGGACGCAATGGCTGGTGATCGAGCACGCACGAAAATTCTCCGAACCAGCCCCTTTGGGCTGATTGAAATGACTCGACAGCGTGTTCGTCCGAGTTTGAAACGCAGCATCTACAATGATTGCCCATGTTGCGAAGGTCGCGCTCTGGTAAAGACAGCCGAAAGCATGTCTATCGAAGTGATACGGACGCTCGCTCTTGCGGTCAGTAACGAGCACATCAAGCGAGTCACTATCCGAGTCAATGACCACGTAGCTGCTCACTTGAATAATAAGAAGCGTCGAGAAGTGATGGTCATGGAGGATGAGGGTAAGATGCTGGTCCAGATTTTAGGAAGCGAAGCACTCTATCCCGAGCACCTCGAAATGGACTGCAGAGATCAGAACGGAGAAAGAGTCGAAATTGATTCTGTCTGATCCCACTCTGGTTACAGTGCATCCCTCGATCTACCTGCAACGTATCACCGGTTTAACACTCTCGAATTTTTATGATTGAACTAGGCGTCAACGTGGACCATGTTGCGACCGTTCGTCAGGCTCGCCGAACCTACGAGCCTGACCCGGTGGTCGCTGCAGCATTAGCCGAGCAGGGCGGCGCGGACGGAATCACGTTTCACCTGCGCGAAGACAGACGACATATCCAGGACCGGGATGTTGCCATTCTGAAAGAAACTGTCACCGTCAAAACCAATCTGGAAATTGCCTGCGCCGACGAGGTAGTGGATATCGCGTGCAAGACATTGCCAACCTGGGCGTTACTTGTCCCGGAGAGCAGGGAAGAGGTAACCACCGAGGGCGGACTGAATGTCGCATCCGATAACGGACGGATCCAGGCGGCCATCGACAAACTTCAAGGACATGGCATCTTGGTCAGTCTTTTCGTGGACCCCGACCCGCATCAGATTGAAGCCGCGGCAAACCTAAGTGTAGAGGCGGTGGAACTGCATACGGGACCCTATGCCTTGGCCAGTGGCCATGAACAATTGCTTGAACTTGAGCGACTGAAGAAGGCTGGTGAACTGACTACCGCCGCCGGATTAAGACTCCATGCCGGCCACGGGCTGAATTATCATAACGTTCGCCCCGTGGCGCAGATTGACAATATGATTGAACTGAACATCGGTCATTCCATCGTTTCAAGAGCCGTGATGGTGGGCATGCGAGAAGCGGTTGCCCAGATGAGACAAATCCTCGACCTGGTTTCGCCCTGAGCAACTGAGTAGTGCTAACGCCATAGCCAGGATTCGAAGCCTTGAGCAACTTCAGGCCCCATCAGCAGAATCCGACTGGCGAGGAATGAACCAAGAAGGATTGCCGCCAAGGTGAGGACGAACCCCCGGCTTCTCGGCACCCGAATTCCCGCCACTTCCTTATGTAACGCAAGCTTTAACGCCACCCAGAACTTAGGGGAAAGATTGTCTTCAAAGGCGATCACCGCAGCATGATCAACCGAGGATTGACCAGCGATCCGCAGATGAATCCCCACAGTGGGTAACGTTACCTGTAAGCCAGCCTCATTCATTTCCGCTCGGTTATCTAACTGCTTCGCGGCTCTCATCAACGGTTCCGCCAAATCATGTGGACGAGCGCCGTAAATCACCAGCTTGGGAGCGGTTCCCAAGATGATTAGAGAGATGCAAAGCACGTAAAACAAAGCGAGCACCAGCCAAACCATCGGTCCGAAAACCGCAGCAGCAGCCATGGGGAAAAATAATTCAACAGGCCCCACCGCGATCAGCCCAGAAACGGCAAAAGCGAGCATCGCTATTTCCCGCCCGCCCGTGGAAACGCAAAATCTACCCGACAAACGGATCACGGCACTGACAAGCACGTGAATCCATAGAGGCGTTAGCGATAGGAGAAGAGTAAAGGGTTCCATATCGATGTAACCGAAAACGGGCTTAGAGCTCCACAGATCGCTGTGGGCTGGGCTGGGACGCTGAAACCGAATCGTCGCTTCGCTAGTCCATCAATTCCCGTTCAACCCATTTGGTATCGTGCTGGCCTTCGATAAAGTCTTTGTGTTGTAGGACCATATCGTGGAAGGCAGCGGTGGTCTCGATACCCTCCACCTGCATCTCTTTCAAGGCTCTTCGCATGGTCGAGATCGCCTCTTCGCGTGTTGGTCGATAGACAATCAGCTTGGCGATCATGGAATCATAGTACGGAGGAACACTGTAGCCTCCATAGACATGCGAGTCGAAACGCACGCCAATCCCGCCCGGTGCAAAGAATTTCTTGATCATGCCGGGGTTAGGGCGGAATCCCTTGCTGGGATCCTCTGCGTTGATCCGACATTCGATTGCATGACCCGTGCAAACCAGATCTTCCTGCTTAAAGGAAAGCGGTTCACCTGCAGCAACAAGAATCTGTGACTTGATCAAATCGACCCCACTGACCATTTCAGACACGGGATGTTCAACCTGAATTCGGGCGTTGACTTCAATGAAGTAAAAGTCGTTATTCTCATCAACAATAAACTTAACTGTTCCCGAGTTGGTATAGGCTGCCCCGCGGATCATCCTCACTGCCGCATCACAAATAGCAACACGCTGATCTTCAGGTAGATTCGGGCTCGGAGCTTCCTCGATCAGCTTCTGATGTCGCCTCTGAACGCTACAGTCTCTCTCGAATAGGTGACACACATTCCCATGATGGTCAGCAATGACTTGAACCTCGATGTGCCGTGGATTCCCGACATATTTCTCCAGATAGACCCCTCCATTGCCAAACGCTGCTTCAGCCTCTGTCCGTGCTTGCGAGAGTGCTGTAAGAAGAGTCTCTTCGTCCGGCGCAACCCTCATCCCTTTTCCACCACCGCCCGCAGTCGCTTTGATGAGGACGGGATACCCGATTTCCTTGGCAACACTGGTTGCAATTTCGTCGGACTCAATCAATCCATCACTTCCAGGAACTACCGGAACCTCAGAAGCAATCGCCATTGAACGAGCAGTATTCTTGTCGCCGAGTTTCTCCATCGCCGAAGGACTTGGTCCAATGAACTCAAATCCACTTGCTCGACAAACCTCGTTGAAATGGGCATTCTCGGCCAAGAATCCGTAGCCAGGGTGTATCGCGTCGACGTCAGCCACCTCTGCAGCAGCGATAATCTGATCGATCTTCAGGTAACTATCAGCACTCCGTGCTGAACCAACGCAGTAGGCTTCGTCTGCTAGGGCGACGTGCATGGAGTCTGCATCCGCCTCACTGTAAACAGCGACTGACTTAATCCCTAACTCTCGGCAGGCTCGGATCACGCGAAGCGCAATTTCGCCGCGATTCGCAATCAAGATTTTTTGAAACACTGAATTCACATCTACAAGTGGGAACCAACTAAATTAAAAAACCACCACAACACTCAGAGGACTTTGGGACGATGGCCAACTTCTTGATGTCCCAAGGCAATCCTTGGTTGCTGCTCTGTTTCACGATTGACCGATCCGAATCGGTCTCGCAACACATTAACTTGCGGTACTCTAGAAAGTCACTGTCCTGACCCGACTTCCGATCTCAACAGAAATCAAATCACGGGAACACTTTACGCTATCCCAAATTCTACCGACGATGATTGACGCAGCGATGAACCCATTTCAACCAGGGGCTCATCACTCTTGGCAAATGTCGGTCATCAGTCCGGCTGAACTCGGAACATTGGTTTTCCGAAATCCACCGCCTGTTGATCACTGACTAATACCTCAGTGATCGTACCACTGCACTCCGCCGGAATTTCGTTGAAAACCTTCATGGCTTCTACAATACAGACAATCGTATCCGCGGAGACGCGGTCACCGACCTTCACAAAAGGTGGAGACTCAGGATTAGCCTTCGCATAGAAAGTCCCAACCATGGGTGCGTTGATGGTGCTAGTACCAGCCGTGTTATCCGCTGCGGGTGCGGCGGCAGCAGGAGACGCAGGAGCGGGTGCCGCGGCCGGGGCTGGAGCCATGGGTGCAGCTACCATCTGCACCTCACCACCACGCTTCAGCTTGATCTTCTCATCGCCTTCCTGAAGATCGACTTCAACCAATTCGTGCTGTTCCATTAATTCAATGATCTGCCGGATGCGTCCCACATCAAACACATCCTTGGGCTTTGCGCCTTTGCTCATTCCTGACTCGCCGTCATCTAAATGAAAGTGATAAATCGATTACTCTGGACATATTTCCCCAGACTCTCCCATTTCACCAGAAATGGAGCCTTAGTTCTACAGCAATAACTGATGATCTTCGAGACCCTTTGGCAGGTCGCTGAGGACTTCGTAGCCAGTTTCCGTAACGAGCACGTCATCTTCGATACGAATCCCAAAGTCTCCGTCGAAGTACACACCCGGTTCAACCGTGACAATCATACCACTCTGCAGAGTGTCGTCACCGACGGCTGACATTCGCGGAGATTCATGGATGAACAGTCCTATCCCGTGCCCCAGACCGTGCTTGAAAGCCTCCTCCATACCGTGTTTTCTAAGC
>JAAXIK010000181.1:8612-15421 GCA_012270385.1 Rubripirellula sp.
CACCGGCGCTCCCCAGCCCCGTGGCCCCCCCCATCCGGCGGCTGTGAGGCGGATTAGGCGGCAATGCGGCACCCGGGCCTGCTCCCACGATCGGATCGAAGCTACAACCCTGGGCGCCTCGTGAACGCATCGCTCCCTCAAGGGCGTAGACCACATCCAATTCGGTCCAGTCGCCGCGTATCTCTTTGATCACCTCAGAGAAAGCGTCTTGAGCAATCCTGACAGCACGCTTGGTGATTTCGATCTCGGAGGCATCCTTGATCATCCGCAGTTCCTCGACCAAGGAAGCGGTCTCTACGAATTCAATTTGGCTGATCCCCGACACCAAACGCCTGTAAGAAGCAAGCGTCAACTGGTTGGACTCCAATCCGACTCGTGGCACGCCGGTCCCATCGCCCTTGACCGAGTGGATCACATCGCGCGTCAAATCAGGAAGCAAATCACTGGGTGATCGTATTCGGACATCAAAACCCGGACACTGACTGGCGATCTGACTCTCATAGCGTCCATCACTGAGCAAGATCGGGGCTTCCTCAGTTACAACCAAGTAAGTGCTGTCTCCAGTAAATCCGGTCAGATATCGAACGTTAATCTCACCCGTAACGAGGAGAGCGTCCAGATCTGCCTGCCGCATCTTGTCGAGGAGTTTTCTGATTCTTTCGTTCATCTGATCCATTCTCTTTCAGAGTAATCCCAACACCCTCCGCCCGTCGCGCGTGGGCAGACCCCAAAACGACTGTCCATCCCTCGGCGTTTCTTACACTTAACCCACCGAGGCTGCCTTCAATCCTTAGCCCGATCCCTGTTCTTACTATTCAAACCAAGAAGCAATCTCGCAAAGTCCCTCAAGCGGGTCATCAACCGGCCAGTATTCGAGTCCAACATACCCGTCGTAGTTGGTGGACTGGATGGATTCAAAAATTTGCCGATAGTTCAATTCGCCGCGAGTCAGTTCATTGCGACCGGGGTTTCCCGCTGCATGAAAATGTCCGATTTTGTCGATATTGGAGACAAGGTTATGGATCACATTACCCTCACTCACCTGTTGGTGATAGATATCGAAAACCACTTTGACGGATTCCGATCCCACCGATTCAACGATGTCAAACGCCTCCGAACTCCCCACTAGGTAGTACCCCGGATGGTTGACTAATCGATTCAGAGGCTCAATCACCAGAGTGACATCGGCAGCCTCCAATAGAGGTGCGGCCTCTCGTAGTCCGTCAACGAGACTCAGATGTTGAGAGTAACGAGGCTTATCTGTAATCTCGTCACCCACCTGCGAGATGAGCGTCTTACAACCTAGACGGCCTGCAGCCTCAATAGACTGTTCAAGTCCCTCCAGATACTTTTCCCTCAAAGCTGGGTCGGTCAGCGTGATGAAGTGTGTGCAGCAGGCTGAAATCTCCAGCTGACACTTTCTCTTCGCCTGCAGGAGGTGCGGTAGATCCCGATCCCACCATCCCCAGAACTCAAAAGCGGTCAGTCCAGCCTTCTCCACCTCTGCGATGGCCAGGCTGTCAGCTAGATTCTCGAAAACCGCGTCGATACACACCGACGGACGTAGCTTACCCATTTCAAACTCCAATCCTTTTCCGAGTAGGTGCCCCATTTTTCAATTTCAATCTCTCTTAGGACAGCTTAAGGCTAACCACACGGTGCGGGGGTCGTAAAGATGACCGACAGTCGGAAGAATGGAAACCTACTCATGCACGATTCCGTAAAAAGCGATAAACTGAAACGGAACCGCAAAGGGTAACCTTTGCGTGGACTGCTCACAAAACTCAAAACTCGTTCCAACAAAAAGCTCATGACCGTCGAAAGCCTCCGCTTTAACGTAGCCTATATGAAGAGATCGAAACCCGTGCAAAGTGGAATCCTCTGCGGGATTCTACTCGGCACTCTAACCAGTCTTTCCATCACGAACTCTGCGTCCGCGGACGAACATCAGGAAGCTGACTCAGCAAAGTTTCAGCTCTCGGGGACTGTTGAGGCTGTTAAGCAACACACGGTCACCGCTGACACAAAGCAGTTTTCATCCCTCAAGATCAAAACTGTCGCCGACCATGGCGAATTGGTATCTAAGGGTAAAGTTGTTGTGGAATTTGAAACGGAACCCTACGAGAAGCGACTGAAAGAATCCCGCACTGATTTGCACCTGGCCGAGATCACATTTTCCACCGAGGTGCTTACCCAGAAGCAATCGGAGGTAAAGGCCTCAATGGATCGAGAGGCTGCTGAACGGGTTTGGACGAAAGCGAAGCAGGCTTTTAAAAACTACATGGACGTCGATCGCGAGAGATCAATTCGCGCTGCAGAATTTAGCTTGAAGCAATCACTGGCCACGCTAAGAAACGCACAGGAGGAACTGAAGCAGCTCGAGCAGATGTATAGAGAAGATGACCTCACGGAAGAATCTGAAGAGATCGTCCTTAAGCGTGCGAAGCAAGCCGTCGAGTCAGCATTATTTCGCCATGAAGGCGCAGAGATTCAAGCAAAACGCACCCTCGAGCAAGATATCCCAAGAACCATTGAGGAGAAAAAAGAGACCATCGAACGTGCTGAACTGAGTTACCAAGAGACCCTCCACAACCTAGAGGCAAACGCTGAAAAACTTGAGTTGGAATTCGCGAGGAAAGAGATTCAGTTGAGTGAGCAACAAGAAAAACACCAAGAGCTAGAAAAGGATCGCGACCGATTGTCAATCAAAGCGGCGGGTCCTGGAATCGTGGTTCATGGAGAATTACTTCGTGGAAAACTTGCGGATAAGCCACCAAAGTTTACCGCTGGGACGACAGTCAGTGGCGAACAAGTCATCCTCACCATTATCGATCCCTCCGCACTGCAGATTCGGCTCGCGGTGCCAGAAGTACATATCCAGAACGTTCAGGTGGGAACTCTATGCGTTGCCACATTCCCAGCACTGCCGAATCAGAAGGTCGAAGCCGTCGTCGAATCGATCACGTCATCCCCCTTCGCTTCAACTCAATACGACTGTGTGATCAGTATTCCTAAGAAAGCCTTACCTGAGGGTCTTTCACCCTTGATGTCGGCAAAGGTCGATTTTCTATCGGCACCAACGGCGAAGGATTCGGCTGAAAAAGAAAACACAACCGAGGTCGCGGAATGAATAACTTCAGGGTGCATTGCTCCACCTCCCTTTTTGCTCTGGGATTGATCTCGTTTCAACTCCTACAGGTCCATGGCAATCGAAATGTCGTTGCCCAAGAAAAAGAGGTGGACACGCCATCAGGCACCGCGATTGACGCGGAGACTGACAAGCGATCCAAGGTTCTTGCGGACCCCACTGACTTTTCTCAACCGCCCACATTACCTCAACTTGCGAAACTCGATTCCGAACGCCTTGAAGCCGCCATCCAAAACGGCATCCAGTACTTGGTTGCCAAGCAGAACAGCAATGGCTCCTGGGGTTCCCCTACCCGTACAAAGAGCCTCAACATCTACGCTCCCGTCCCTGGCGCTCATCACGCCTTCCGAGCAGCAACAACGTCGCTGGGTATCTCAGCACTGATCGAATCCGGGTCAGATCAACCCTCCGTTCAGCAAGCTATCGATAGAGCTGAAAAATGGCTTTTTGAACACATTGAAGAGCTTAGAAGGGCGTCAGGAGACGCGATCTATAACGTTTGGGGGCATGGTTATGCGATCCAAGCATTAGTTCGCATGCACAATCGGCTACCGAATGATGCGGAGAGGAAAGCACGGATAACCAAGTTAATCGAAGGACAATTTGCAAAGCTGCAAAGGTATGAGTCGGTTGATGGTGGGTGGGGCTATTATGATTTCCGGTATCAAGCCAACCAACCCACATCAAGTTCAATCAGCTTTGTCAATGGAGCGATTCTGGTTGCACTGCACGAAGCCGCTCAGATCGGCATCACCCCTCCTGAACGAATGACAAAAAGGGCGATTGACGCTCTCCAACGCCAGAAGAAGCCTGACTTCACCTATCTCTACGGTGAATACCTTCAGTATCGCCCCATGAGAGGCATCAACCGGCCCGGAGGGAGTCTTGGGAGATCACAGTGCTGCAATATTGCGTTGAAACTCTGGGATGACCCGACAGTCACCCAGAACGTTTTAACCAATTGGCTCTACCGTCTCTATGTTCGCAATGGCTGGCTAGATATCGGCCGAAAGCGTCCCGTGCCTCACGAATCATGGATGCAGGTCGCAGGCTATTTCTACTACTTCGGGCACTACTACGCTGCACTTTGTATTGACGCTTTACCTCAGGAAGTGAAACTTCCCTATCAAACCATGCTTAGCGAGATCTTACTGGAGCGTCAGGAGAAAGATGGATCATGGTGGGACTATCCGCTGTATGATTATCATCAACCGTACGGAACCTCATTTGCGCTGATGAGTTTGATACGCTGCAGACCGACCAAAGAGGAAACGGGGACGCCACTTGCTGTTCCCAATTCACCTGAAGATCAGAAAATAGAGTAAATCGGAGGATATTCTCCCTATCGGAAGATTCATACCCACCGTCAATGGAAACGCACGAGAGCAAAATGTCAGAAGAATCAAACACAAATGCGAACGAGCTACAGGAGTCCGATAACCAATCCCCTTCAACAAGCTCTGGCAAGAATCAAGAACAGGCGGAGAAATTACCAAAGCGGGTACTGCTGGTTCCCTATCCAAAATTTGTTTTCATGTATCCCACTCTGATCGTCTCCACCATCGCGGCGTTGGTTCTTGGTTTGGGAGGGTACCAGGCAGTCGACCCACAAGAGCACACGCTGGCGGTGGTGATTACCGGACTCTTCTTCGTTGTCCTGATGATCAATACTTTTATTCTGGTTTTTGATTTCCCTCGGGCAACCTCGTTGACCCTGATCGCGGTGTGTGTCTCCGCGCTCCTGGGTTCGTGGATTTTGGTGATCGCAAAACCCTCGCTCCTACCGGCCATCGCGGGTCTGGTAACGACGGTCCGACCTGTCGCGAATGCTTCCTTTTTCATCTGCACATCGATAGGCATGGCGTGCCTTTATGGCGCAATATTCTTGAAAGTCAGATTCGACTATTGGGAGCTATCGAACAATGAGCTGCTGCACCACCATGGTTTCCTCAGTGACCTCAAGCGATACCCAGCTCCTAATCTAAGAGTTGACAAGGAAATTAACGATGTCTTCGAATACATGCTACTCGGTGCCGGCAGACTGATCCTTCATCCGTCCACCGAGAAACGCGCCATCGTTCTGGATAATATTCTGCATGTGAGTGAAAAAGAAAAGCAGCTCACTCGCATGCTCGGCTCCATCAAGGTGCAGATCAATTCAACGCACAGCGAATAAGAGTCCTCTCACGGATGCAAACGTCAATCCGCAGTCATTTTTCTTTGTACTGCGGAATGACGTACGGGCCTTCCGGAATAACACCCAATGAAGGATTGGCAGATTTTTTCAAGCATTCATTCAAAGTGTCTTGCAAGTTCGTCACACATCGAACCGCCGTCAGAGACTGCTCCTCTCGATTCAAACCCTTGGTGTAGAGATGAATCTCACCATGTTCCATGGGTTGGATCTGTTTCTGGGTCTGCCACTCGTCGATATCAGCGAGGGATTTTTCACTGATCTGAGCCAGGAAGGCTCGCGATCCATGGTGAACAAGCTTTTCCTGAGCATCTCGAAAAGCTTTCGACCCGAACCCCTCACTACATTCTGAAGCGATGATGAGATCACCTCCTCGCTCCAAAACACCAAGGGCACCGACCATTCCTTTGATTGTCTGGTAATAGGTTTTGTCGAGTGGGTAACCCGCGGCACTGGTCAAGATAGTGCTGAATCTTTGTTCAACCGATACCTCACAGAATGAGCGAGCACGATCCACAATCGCTTGGTGACTCGCTATCACTTCTCCGAAATTCAGATCAATCAAACATCGAGCCTCATCGATGACTGTATTCAGGCTATAAACCTCCCCAATCATGCGAACGATTTCTAATTGCTCCTCGTGTAGGGGATTGCCGAGCAGATTGCAATTCGCGGCTGCCGGATCCGCCATAAATCGAGCGCTATGAAACGTCCGGATGGTGTCACTATGAGCTAACCCGGGAGCAAGCCATTTCCGCCCCCCGCATTAACCGGCCATAAAATGCGGCTCCACTAGACCGGTTACGATTTTTAAATCCGCTTCTACAAACCTCCGATCAAGCCGCACCACCGTGCCACGTGTTTGGGTTTTCCCAAGGAGTACGTGTTGGAGGTCATCCTCGGCTTGATGGTTCCAGATTTTGACCCTTTCAATCACCCATGGATCTCCGATCAACTCCTCGAGTTCTTTGCCGAGGTTCGGTCGGTGTAACCCTGTTGCGATGACGATACAGATCTGATCGAGGGCTAGGCCACCTCGAGTAAGTTTTTCAATCAAGGGGCGAAGAAGCAGTGCGTTAGGCACCGGTCTCGTGATATCACAGATCGCGATGCAAGCACTCTTCGCCCTCTTGGCAGCCGACTCTAGCGATTCCGCGCCGACGGGATTTTCAAGCGCCTCCCTGACAGTGTCCGACGGATCCTCAATGGGTGAGGTGCCCGGCTTGCGGATCACCTGACAGGGAACACCATCGGGTACGTCCACTTGGATTTCGCCCTCGCCGTAGCGTAAGTGTACCGATCGCACCACTCTGTTTCCTTCCGCTTCTATGTTTCAACTTGGATGCTGTTTCACCCGTTTTAACGAACTTCACCACCTAAATCAGGCATTCAATCGCCCCCACGGGACAAGCGACTCAGCTTAGAACGTGGAGGAAAACAGCCGAATACCTGAAACGTCCGGAATTT
>JAAXIK010000174.1:0-4890 GCA_012270385.1 Rubripirellula sp.
AGATAGCACCATACATCATCGCGAGATCCAAGACCTCAAGGTAAAATCTCTTCCAAACCGTCTATCAGTGCTCGATATTCTGCTTTGCAACATCGACACTGATCAATATGGGCACGGACCACCTTCAAACCATCTGGGATCTCGCGTCCATCCAGCTCTGCTTGAGCGAACTCCACCATCAATTCGCTGCAACCATCACAGCCGATGGTATCATCATCGCGAGCTGCGAATGTCAGGTGTATCAGCTTCTGTATCTGATTAGAATCGAATTTCATTTCAGGTACCTATGCGATCTTGTCCAAAACATCTTCAGCGGCAAAGCCGGATTTCAGCAATCCTTCTTTCAATTTGACGCGTGCATCATGCAGGCACTTATAAACGCTATTTCTGTTCAGACCTGACTTCTCTGCAATTCCATCGGTCGAGTAGCCGTCTAGTGAGGCTCTCAGTACCATGCGTTGTTTCTCACTTAAATCTTGATCGATCAGCTCTTGCAGCTTCTCCAGCATCTCTTGCATCAAAATGCTTTCTTCAGGTCTCTCACTCGTTGAAAGATCAATCGGATAACCACCATCGTCAACAAATGCATCCATCGACTGATCGCGATGATATTTGTGCCGTAGCAGGCTGATACCTGTCCGGGTTGCTATGCTCATCGCCCAGGTTAAGAATTGACTCCTACCCTCAAAAGTGTCAATGGCAGCAAGGATCTTCAACAACGCCTCTTGAGTCATATCCTCAACGTAGGCAGAGCCATCAAGATAGTTCCCAAGACCCTTCGCCAAGCCACGCCTCAATAAATCGCGGAGTTCCTCAATGGTGGAATCACGCTCCTCTGGCGATCCTTGAAGGCGTTCAATCCATTCCTTATCGGTGTACATCTTGATTAGTTACTTTTGATAACTGGCAGATGACTCAAGGGCCATCACTCTAGAATCACCAACCCACGTGTTGGCTCTCCCATAGATTACCAAAAACACTCATCGCGTTCACTCATGCTTTTCAGTATTCAGTCATGAAAAGAGCAGACACACGTGTTGGCTACACGCGCGTCTGCTTCAGTGATTCACTTTTACAATGTCCTAATGCCGATGTCTCCGAGTATCAAAATCCTGCAACTTTTCGAACTGTGCCAAGACGATAATTGGGGTGGTCTGCCAATGCTCTGCGTCCGGCGGCAGCACTATTTCGACCGTATGCTCTGACGTACTTGGACGAACCCACGGAGAAGTTGAGCGAACCGAAAGGGGTGCGATTCGAAAAACTGAATCGTGGTGAACGGGATGGCAACCAAATCGTTCTCTGATTCCTTGGAAGTAACTCCACCTCCCATAGGCTGGTGTCACCTGAAAGAACGGACAAGGATTTTGCGGATTCCGAAGCTGCTTGGGCGAGTAATCGGCTATTGGCTAACTCTGCTTCTTGTCGAGCCTTCTCTAGTTCAGACTCTCGCTTCATTCTGTCTTGTTCAGCAAGACGAGCGTCTTCCCCTTCTCGCCAAATCCTCCAGGTTGGATTGATCTCGGCTCGCTCCTGCGGTGCAAGAAGAACAAGGGGTCCCAAATCGGTGACACTGTTAGGTCGATGTAATTTTACCGTGTCGTAGGTGTAGGTTCTTGTGCCCCGCAAGGTCTTCGCCCACTCAAAAAACTCATGGTTAGAATTGAAATGCTGCTGATCAAAAACTTCGATTAATCGTACATACTGACTTTGCTCGGTGAGCGGATGAGAGTACCAGTAGTTGTTGAAATAGACGTGTCCATGCTGCCGAGCGACATCAAACGTGTGTCGCTCAAAGGTATAACGAATCTGATCTGCTTTGCCTTGGGTTTGGCGTGCTGCTCGCTTGGCAGGTTCTACTGCTTGAGCGACAAAGGTGACTTGGGTGAAAGCAAGAGCGAAAAAGGTGAAAGCTCCAAGAACGGTTTTGATTTGATTGGCTCGCATGGCGATCTCCTTTGTAGTTTTGAGTTCTACTGATGAGACGCATCCGCAGCCGATTTCCTTACTTGAAAAAAAGAAAAAGATTTCGAACCATCAAAAAACCCGTAGATTATGGGATTTCACGTGATATACGTGTTCAAAAAGGTCGGTAATTCGGGGTCCTGATAAGCTCGAATTCAAGCAAAGAACATTGGATATCCGGCTCTTTTCTCGGGTCCTCCAGCCACGAAGATCATTGACCTCTGACAACAATGAGAGGCAAACACTGCCAAAAATCACTCCCTGAATCCGATCGATATGGGAACCAAGAAGACGAGCACCCACAAAGGAGCAACGCTTCTTCATTCCTCTTGTTCTCGATGACTGAACCGACACCAGAAGCAGTATGAAGTCACTGTTAGAGCGCACTGAATCGGGACTCTACTGTCCACAGGGTGACTTCTTTGTCGATCCAATAAGACCTGTCAAGCGAGCAGTGATTTCACATGCGCACGCCGACCACGCCAGAGCCGGGTGCCAAAGCTATCTGTCGAGCCAAGAAGGGGCCAACCTACTTCGACTTCGGATGAATCAGGATGCCGATTTCACTTTCCTCGCTTTCGGGGAACATCTCTCGATCGGTGGTGTTTCCATATCATTTCACCCCGCCGGCCATATTCTTGGCTCCGCTCAAATTCGATTGGAACACAGGGGCTTTGTGGCACTTGTTACCGGTGATTACAAGTTGGAGCCGGATCCCACATGCACACCTTGGACGCCCGTGCGTTGTCATCACTTAGTGACGGAATCTACTTTTGGCCTGCCTGTGTTTCATTGGCCGGAGCAGCAATCTGTTCAACATGCCATTAACAGCTGGTGGCGCGGTAATCGGGACTCAGGTCGAGCTTCGATCCTTTATGGATATGCTGTTGGAAAAAGTCAGCGAATCCTCGCGGGCTTAGATCCAAGCATTGGACCAATCTTCACCCATGGAGCAGTGGAGAAAGGAGTGGAAGCCTACCGCCGAAGTGGTATTCACCTTCCAAAAACTACCTACGTTAGCCACGCCGATCCAAAACAAGATTATGGTGGAGCAATGATTATTGCGGTCCCCGGAGCTCATGGTTCACCGTGGCTTCGGAAGTTTGGTCCAAAACGTACTGCGATGGCCAGCGGTTGGACAATGATGCGTGGCTGGAGACGCCGACGGTCGATGGACCAAGGATTTGTTATTAGCGACCATGTAGATTGGAACAGCTTACTTGAAGCGGTAAAACAATCGGAGGCAGAGCAGATCTGGGTGGATCATGGATACAGCGAGGTGGTTGCGAGATACCTAAACGAAATAGGCTATCAGGCAGTTTCCATTGATACGAAGCATGAATCCGCAGACACAGATCAAGAATTGATCGCAACCCTCGCCAGTAGGGAGGGTACAGCTTGATACGTTTCGCAAATCTCTATCAGCAGCTTGACAGCACTACTAAGACCAGTGAAAAAGTCGACGCTCTAGTTGAATACTTCGCTTCTGCTCATGCAGGGGATGCTGCTTGGGCAACCTTCTTCTTGGCGGGCAACCGACTTAAAAAACTCGTACCCACGAAAAGATTAAGACAGTGGGCAGCAGAAGAAGCGAAGATACCCAACTGGCTATTTGAGGAGTCCTACCATAGCGTCGGTGACTTAGCCGAGACAATCTCTCTGTTGATTCCCTCGAGTCAGGATCAAGTAGATCAACCACTTCGTGATTGGGTCAATCAAGATCTCAAACTGCTCGGTAACCTCGAGGAGGTGGATCAGAAGAAAAAAATCCAAGAGATCTGGAGGAGCACGTCACAACGTACTCGGTTTGTCGTGATGAAGTTAGTGACTGGTGGTCTCAGGGTAGGGGTGAGTAGGGGTCTATTGATCCGTTCACTGGCCAAGCATAGTGGAGTTTCAAAAGATGTAATCGCTCATCGATTGATGGGGCACTGGGAGCCATCGTCGGATACCTTTCAACAGCTCATCAACCTCGACGAGAGCGACTCTCAAACAAGTCGCCCCTATCCGGTCTGCCTTGCTCATCCTCTCCCAAAGACGACCAACCCTTCAGAGCTGGGGTGCGTCAAGCAATTCGCTGCCGAGTGGAAATGGGATGGCATCCGCGGGCAAGTGATTCGCCGTCAATCTCAAACTTTTCTTTGGTCGAGGGGTGAGCTGCTGATGGACAAAACCTGGCCTGAGATTGAAGCAGTAGCAGATTCCCTACCCAATGGGACGGTGATTGATGGTGAAATTCTGGCCGCAACACCGGCAGGAAACGTTCTACCTTTTGACCAATTGCAGCGGAGAATTGGCAGGAAGAAAGTGGGTAAGAAACTGATGACGGAGGTGCCAGTCACCTTTTATGCGTTTGATCTGCTCGAATGGGAAGGCAACGACATCCGACACCAGGCATTCAAGGATCGTCGCCAGCTCCTCCAACGCGTGCTGGATAATTTCCAACACCCCCATTTGCGCATCACCGAATTGATTGAGGGAGAAAGTTGGGAGCAACTCACCAAAGTTCGTCAATCCAGCAGAGTGAATCTGGCAGAGGGCCTGATGCTGAAACGCCTCGAAGCACCCTACTCGGTGGGCCGAGCACAAGGCACATGGTGGAAATGGAAAGTAGATCCCCATACCATCGATGCGGTTTTGATCTACGCTCAGAAAGGCCATGGCAAGAGAGCCAATCTATTCTCGGATTACACCTTTGCCGTATGGGACCAAGAGAAATTAGTACCGTTTGCCAAAGCCTACAGTGGATTGAATGACCAAGAGATTCGTCAGGTCGATCGCTTCGTGCGAAGCCATACCAACGACGCTTTTGGACCCGTCAGGCAGGTTGAACCGGAAATTGTTATGGAAATCGCATTAGAAGGAGTGCGAAATCGAAAACGACACTATTGTAGAGTCGCTACTAGATGGACGAGAATGATTCGT
>JAAXIK010000174.1:4900-15420 GCA_012270385.1 Rubripirellula sp.
GCCGGCGCCGAGCCGGAGCGGGAGGGCGACGCCACGTCGCAGCCTCAGGCCGGCGGGGGTGTGGAGCATCGGCAGCCACTGCCGGGCGTCGACGCGCTGGAGACGCAGCGGGCCGGCCTGCTCCACTCCGTCAGGCAGGTCGAACCGGAAATTGTGATGGAAATCGCCTTCGAAGGATTGCGAATTAGCAAACGACACAAGTGTGGAGTCGCGACTCGATTCCCGAGAATGATTCGTTGGCGCCACGACAAACAACCGAAAGATGCGAACACGCTTCAAGACCTTCAAGCTCTTCTAAACCATCAGGAGGAATCTCACGTTGAATGAGGATTCTCCTGAGAGAGGAAAAGTCCCGACCCCGCTGCAGAGAATCGGTAAGTATTTTCAACGACGTGGCTGGAAACCTTTCCCGTTCCAGAAAACGTGCTGGCGAATGTACCAAGCTGGCGACAGTGGAATCGTGCACTCAGCAACGGGCACTGGAAAAACACTGGCGGTATGGCTCGGGCCAATCTTGAAATGGGTCCGAGAAAATCCGAATCCTGACAAGTGGAATCCAAAGCGACCACCTCCGATTCGCGTACTTTGGATCACTCCCATTCGAGCATTGGCCTCCGATACGGAATTCAACCTGCGTGATCCAATCGATCAACTTGGCTTACCTTGGAAAGTTGAGTCGAGGACTGGCGATAGTGGCTCTTCCACCAAGTCAAGACAACTTCGCAGGTTGCCAACTGCCCTCATCACCACGCCAGAGAGTCTGTCACTGCTGCTCACTCATGAGAAGTCACTTGAGCAACTCTCGGGTCTCGAATCGATCGTCATTGATGAATGGCATGAATTAATGGGGACGAAGCGTGGGGTGCAAACCGAGCTTTGCATGGCCCGCCTGCGAAAGCTCAATCCAAAACTTCAAACTTGGGCTTTGTCTGCCACGTTGGGTAATCTCGATCAAGCAGTGGACGCACTGGTCGGAAACGAAAATTTGAGCGAGACTCAGATCATTGAAGGTTATCAAAAAAAGAAGATTGTGTTTGAGTCGATCATTCCTAATCAGATCGAACGATTCCCGTGGACAGGTCATATTGGCACCAAAATGTCACCCCAAGTGGCCGACTATTTGGAAAGCGTCAACAATGCTTTGATCTTCACAAACACCCGAGCACAAACAGAAATCTGGTATCAGGAGATCCTGAAACAGCGACCGCAGTGGGCCGGTAAACTTGCGTTACACCACGGATCACTTGATAGTGATGTGCGAAAATGGGTTGAACAAGGATTGCAAACGGGAAAACTTAAAGCGGTTGTGTGTACCAGCAGCCTTGATCTCGGTGTTGACTTTACTTCGGTTGACTTAGTCGTTCAGGTGGGCAGCCCTAAGGGTGCTGCGAGACTTCTGCAGCGTGCGGGCCGTAGCGGACATCAACCTGATGCAGTGAGCAAGCTTGCTTTTGTCCCCACTAACGCGATCGAGCTCATTGAATTGGCGGCAGCCCAACAGGCGATCAAAGAGAATGATCTTGAATCACGGAAATGCCTGAGCAAACCTCTCGATTTGTTAGCACAGCACGCTATCTCTATCGCGATTGGAGGTGGATTCACTTCTGAGGAATTATTCGATGAGGTACGCTCCACTTACACCTATCACTCCCTTACCAAAAGGGAATGGGATTGGGTGCTGAATTTCATTCAATTCGGAGGTGACTCTCTGAACGCGTACCCTGACTTCAAACGTGTGCTGCTGCGTGATGGACGCTATCAAGTCACTGACCGAAAAGTAATGACAGCACATCGAATGAACATCGGTACGATCACAGCAGACAGCTCGATGGTGGTGAAATACCTGTCAGGAAAAAGACTAGGTATGGTGGAAGAAACCTTTCTCAGTCGGCTTGAGACGGACGACATCTTTACGTTTGCAGGCAAACAAATCTCCCTCGTCAGAATCAAGGACAACATTGCCTATGTGCGGAAGGCGAAGGGTAAGCCGAACACCGTGCCTCGTTGGATGGGTGGCCGGATGCCGCTGTCTGCAGAACTCGGCGAGCACCTTAGGAAAAAACTGGATGAAGCAGCAAAGGGGATCTTCAGGGGTCCCGAAATGAAAACCGTCAAACCACTGCTCCACGTTCAAAAAAAATGGAGCATCATTCCCAGTGCGGATCAAATGCTGGTCGAGTCGATTAAAACCAAAGTGGGATGGCAAGTCTTTGTCTATTCCTTTGAGGGGCGTCTGGTTCACGAAGGTCTGGCAGCTCTCGCCGCCTACCGGCTTTCCAAGTCGCAGAGGACTACTTTTTCCCTTGCGTGTAATGATTACGGGTTTGTACTCCAATCTCCAAAACCAGTAGATCTCCAATCGATTCTCAATGGTGAAGTATTCCGTACAGATTCCTTGCTTGACGATATCATGCAGAGCATGAACTCAACGGAAATGTCAAAAAGACAATTCCGGCAAATTGCCAGGATCGCTGGACTCATTCAGCAAGGTCTCCCCCATCGGCAAAAAACCGCCAAGCATCTCATGGCAAGCAGCAATCTATTCTTTGATGTATTCTGCACCTACGATCCATCTAACCTACTTCTGGAACAAGCTCGACGCGAAGTTCTTGAGCAACAACTCGAATCCGATCGCATTCTCTCTGCCGTCGATCGAATTAGGGAAAGTGAAATCGTACACCGTACTCCTGAACGGCTAACTCCTTTAGCGTTCCCTCTTCTAGTCGACAAATTACGAGAACGACTGAGTAGTGAAACCTTGGCCGACCGAGTCGCTCGGATGCAACGCCAACTTGAGAAAGCAGCAGGATAAATGACAAGCGTTTGCATCGGAGTTACTATCGCGGATCGAGATTTTACACTTTGTTCGCCGGGAGGAATCTATGACCCCTCTACTGAAACACTCTTCATCGCCGACACTCATTTCGGAAAAGACGCTTCCTTTCGGCACCATGCAATCCCAGTGCCAACGGGTTCGACAGAAGCAACATTGCGAAAAATAGAGAAGATGCTTTGCCGCCTGCCCGCCAAACGACTGGTCATTCTTGGAGATATGTTTCACGACAGAAATTCACTATCTAAGGAGACGCTTAAGCATCTGGATGAGTTTTTTGAAACGCATCAGCGGATCGATCACTTTCTAGTCCCCGGAAACCATGATTCCGACATCCGATTGATCCCAAAACATTGGTCACTGCAGATCATTCAATCGGGTACGTACCTTGATGGACTTACACTTTCTCATTTTCCCGTTACTTCAGATCACATGGAAAGGATTGTGTTGTGTGGACATCTGCATCCCGCGATACGAATCGGCACGGGTAACGATCAACTGAAATTACCGTGCTTCCTCTACAGGGACCAAAACTTAATTCTTCCTGCTCTTGGAGATTTCACAGGAACGGAAGTCATCCGAACTCGGTCCGGGGATCGAGTATGGGTGATCGCCGATGAGGAGGTGGTTACGATCAAAACGGAGTTTTAAAATCCAATTGTGATTCGCGATTTCCTATTGGCAAAATTTAAATCGGGTATGCGCCACTGCTTGCCAGTGTTTCAAGCTATCTCTTCATTCGGTATCATGCCGCCGGAGGTCGGTCACTGCAAATGAGAGTCCACATCTGACCGGCGGAAAAGGAAGAGCAAAAGTGCCATTCAAAATTGTTGCAATCGGCGAAATCCTCTGGGATGTTTTCCCTGACGGCCGGAGATTCGGAGGGGCACCGGCTAATTTTGCTTCCAGCGCCTCTGAGCTTTCGTCTTCTGAAGATGAGGTCGCTATTGTAAGCGCAGTCGGCGAGGATTTACTTGGCGACGAAGGTATTAAAGCTCTTGAGGAAAGAGGAGTTAGCACAAACTTTGTGCAGAGGAATCCCCATCCAACCGGGCGTGTGGATATTCAGCTCGATGCACAGGGATTGGCGAGTTACCAGTTCGCTGAAGATTGCGCTTGGGATCGACTCAGCTGGTCCCAGAAACTCCAAGATCTGGCATTTGAAAGTGATGTGGTTTGCTTCGGAACTCTAGGACAACGCTCAATTCACTCCCGCCAAACGATCCATCAATTTCTCAATCACACAAAACCCACCACACTTCGAATCTTCGATATCAATATTCGGCAGCCCTACTTCCATGACGCTTTGATCGAATCGTCTCTCAAACTCGCTAACATCCTGAAATTGAATGATGAGGAGCTACCGATACTCGCTGCGGCATTTAAATTAACAGGTAGTGATGAAGCGATTTTGTCAGCATTATGCGAGCGATTTGATTTAAGAGTTGCTGCCTTAACTCGGGGAGCTGATGGATCCACAGTCGTCGCGGCAGATCATCAGATCACAACATTGGGGGTCAAGGCAGAAGTTGCAGACACGGTGGGTGCGGGGGATGCGTTTACCGCTTCACTCGCAATCCACCTCCTACGTGGCATGGAGTTGGAACGCGCTTGTGAACACGCCAACGCACTCGCTGCTTATGTCTGCTCCCAATCTGGCGCGACGATGCCATTTCCAGTACATTTGAAATTAAGCTAGGTCCCGACAAAGACCTGATTCGATTTTGGTTTTCTGGAAACGATTGATCGGTGTCATCCAACCACTCTAGGATCGTAGAATCTTTTCCAGTTTTTTACCTTTCGCTAGTTCATCCACAAGCTTGTCCAAATATCGCACTTTCTGGGTTAACGGATTCTCAATCTCCTCGACTCGATAACCGCAGATAACACCTTTGATCAGTTTCGATTTAGGGTTCATCCTCGCTTGATCGAAGAACTGTGCAAACGTGGTTGGAGTTTTGGCCAAGGCATCGATCTCGTCTTCACTGTAACCGGTGAGCCAAGTGATCACTTCATGAAGCTCTGCTTTATCCCGACCCTTCTTCTCAATTTTAGCGACATAGTGGGGATAGACAGAACCGAACGTCATCTTAGCGATTTTTTCATTCTGCGATTCATTCTCGGGCATGGTTCAAACTTGCTCTTCTTGAGTTCACGGGGTTGGGCAAAAGCTCACAGCTCTGATAAAGCACTCGCTCAAATCATTGGACAACATGAGCAATGCTGAACTAGGTGACATGGATCGCAACCACAGTCTGATTGATCAGTAATTTTACTTTCTAAAGAATGTATCAATGAATCGTGCAATCCGAGAGATTCGTTCGCGGATTCTGACTGATAAATCGTCTCACAGCATCAAAGTCCTTCACCCATTTCCAAACTTCACCTTATATTGTGTGCTGTGCAGCGAGAATTGAATACGGCAGCAAAGAGCGTTCAAAGAAAACATACCAACCGAATCTACTGATGAAGAACAAAAATCAAATCTGCAAATCATGGATTGCAACCATCACGATCGCATGTTCGTTACTCGGTTCAGTATCCGCCGACGCAGATGAATCTTGGTGGCAATTTCGGGGACCCAGCGGCGAGGGTCGCGTCATCTCGCAAGATTTGGTTCAGGTGTGGTCTGAGTCTCAAAATATTGCATGGAAAACCCCCATCCACGACCGTGGTTGGTCCTCTCCAGTCATCTCCGGTGAGCACATCTGGTTGACCACTGCGACACGAGACGGGCATCGACTTTACGCTGTTTGTATCGAAAAGAATTCAGGAAAGATTGTCTTCGATCAACATTTATTCGATGTGGAGTCACCGCAAAAAATCACGGACGAAAACACTTATGCAACACCCACTCCGGTCGCTTACCAAGGACACGTCATTGTTCACTTTGGAACCTACGGCACAGCATGCTTAAAGTCTGATACCGGTGAGATCCTTTGGAAAAGAAGGGACCTCAACTGTGATCACGAAGTCAACGCGGGCCCCGCGAGCTCACCCACAATCATTGATAACAAACTTGTAGTACATGTTGATGGTCGCGATGTGCAATACATCATCGCGCTGAATCCACTGACAGGGGAAACGATTTGGAAAACCGAACGCAGTAGAGATTTTGGTGGAATACCCGTTAATCAACGCAAAGCATTTTGTATGCCTTTCCCATTCCAAACAGATGAAGGTTTGCAGCAGATTTTGAGCCCAGGAGGTCGAGCAATCTACTCCTATGATCTCCATGGCAATGAGCTATGGAGAGTTGAGCACCGAGGTTTCTCGGTTGCACCTCGTCCGGTCTATGGACAGGGCATGGCTTTCTCGTTAATCGATCGCGACAATCCAGAACTCTGGGCCATTCGGGTGAATGGGAAAGGCAACGTAACGGAGACCCACGTGGCATGGAAAGAATTCCGCAGCATGCCACAAAGATGTTCGCCCATCTTTCTGAAAGGTTTACTCTATTTGGTCAATCGCGAGGGAATCGCATCCTGCCTCGAAGCGGAAACGGGCGAGCTTGTCTGGCGTGAGCGTCTTCCGGGACGCTATTCCGCCTCACCGATCTACCTTAACGATCGCATTTATTTTTTTAACGAAGATTCGGAAGCACACCTCATCCGACCCGGTCGAAAATTTGAAAAGTTAGGAACCAATTCCCTCTATCCAGATCGACTCCTAGCGTCTCCTGCGGTGGATGGCGATTCCCTGATTATCCGAACCGAAAAATATCTCTATCGAGTACAAGAAGGAAAAACGAATCCAAATCCCATGAAACCTCGAAACTCACTTTCAGAGCTGAAGGAGTACGTTGGCAACTGGGACATCGGACGTAACCCACAAACTGGGAAAGTCACTTTTGTGATGTCCCTGCTAGACGATGGTACAGCGAAAAAAAGCCACGTCCCAAGCTCCACGGGTAAATGGGAGGTCATTAATGGCGAAGCACGAGTCATCTGGAGCGAAGGGTGGCGCGACATCATCCGCCGGGATGTAAATGGTTATCGCAAAATTGCCTTTGGTCCTGGTAAAGACTTTGACTCTGAGGCATCCAACACTGACACCGCGCATAAGCAGAAGAAAAACTGACCAGGCAATCGTTCTAGCTTCCAACCGTTACAAACAGAATAACCGTCATGGGGCGTAGGCAACTTTTTTGCGAACCGAGTACGGCCAAACCTAAGGCGTTCGTTTACATGTATTCTCTGGTGATGGGGAATACCTTTGCATGAATTCATCCTGCTTTGAATACAAGAGCGTTACGAATTCATTCCAAGTGTCTTACAGAATGATTCTTAATCTGACATCGTAAAAGTGAATGCCTTAGGGACAAACCCGGGTCTTTTCTGTCGACTACTTTTTCTTCGAATCACCAGCACCGCTAAAACAATGATCCGCGCCGAAGCTGACACGTCTTTTTTTCGCAGATTTCTTTGGATCGCAATGGCTTGCGCTCTGGGGATCGCTTGGTGCCTGTTTGATGCTCTTGTAACTTACCCAAAGAAGCTGCAGATCGCCCTTCTCTATGAATCCTATCCCCAAACAGAGGAAGGACTTCAAGCATGGGATAGCGACGCGACCTCAAGAGGTTGGCTCACGGATGCCCCTGAAAAAACTGCTAATGAAATTGAAGCCTTGATTCTCAATCAGTACATTCTCATGGGAGGCTGTATTATTTTGGGCCTCCTCATGCTGTGGAAATGGTATCGACCTCGAGGCTCTTGGATCGAATGCCATGAGAATCAAATTAGAGACAGCTTTGGCCGCAGTGTCTCTCTGGATTCAATTGTTGGTATTGACCGACGTCGCTGGGAACAAAAAGGGATCGCTGTTTTACATTTTCTAAAAGACGGAAAGCCGAGCAAATTCATTCTCGATGACTTCAAATACAAACGAGAACCGATGGGCGAGATCATGGAATGTGCCGAGAATCAACTCCAGGCATTGATCGAGGAAAGTGAACGTGAATTAGCAAGTCAGCAAGGTGATCCCTCCGAAGATTCAAAGTAGGCAACCTCCACATCCTTTACCACTTCTTGGCCAATCAACCCTTTCATTCGTGCTGTGACCGCTCCCACAGAAAAAATAAAAGATGATCCCGATTGGCGTGACTGGTTAGCTTTTGTTGGGCCTTTGGCGAGCTATCTTTTTCTCGCTTCGGTCGTGATTGCGATCTGGGAGCGAGTGGAAATCCAGCTGATAGCGAGTCAGTCTCCCACCGTAACCTTAAGCATTGCAATATTTAGACTGATCTTTATCACCGCCCTTTTGGGTTTTGGTTTTGCGTTGATCCTACAACGCTTTCCGATCCGTATTTCCCCGTCATCTATTGCCGTTGGCTTGATGGGTGCCGCGATTTGGATATTGCTCTGTCGGATGAATCTTGAGTCAAAACTATTCAGCACTCTAGGATTCGCACCCGACTTGTTGGGAAAACGTGAATCGATCAATCCGTGGGCATTGTTTGAAACAAAAAACTCACTCAATCTATTTTTATTTGTCCGCTTCTCGTTGCTGATCATGGCTGTTCCCATAGCGGAAGAACTTTTCCTTCGAGGTTTTTTACTCCCATATTTCAAAGACTCCAACTGGTCCCACCTTCCGTTAGAAAAATTGGATCGATCCTCGGTAGGGATTACCATTGCGTACGGTGTTATGACGCATCCAAGTGAATGGATTGCCGCATCAATCTGGTTCGCTATGATCACAATCATGATGCTTCGAACGCGACGATTCTGGGACTGCGTCGTTGCACACTCAGTGACCAACACAATCCTCGGAATCTACATCATCCTCGCACAAGACTGGCGTCTTTGGTGAAGTAACGCACCTGACGTCCATCAGGACAACCATTGATGACGACAATGATCAGGTTTAGAAGCCGCAGATTCAGTGGACTCAGCACCTGGAACCCCCGGATTGCTGATGCTGGAACATGAACTCAGTAGATTATCTTCAAACGCTGGACATCTCTCCATGATTCGATGCGCCTTGCTCTCTCTACTTATCGCACTTCCGACTTTAGCATTCGCTTCAGACCCGACTAAACCCAACATTGTGATCCTCTATGCGGATGACCTCGGGTTTGGCGATGTGCAATGTTACAACCCAGAACGCGGCAAGATTCCGACACCGCACATCGATGGCTTAGCAAGTCAGGGCATGCGTTTTCTTGATGCACACTATTAATATGGAGTTTGCTCCCCAGCTCGATACGCCCGTCGGCCAGGTCGGGAGCACTGGCGGAAGCGTCGACAAACAGGAATCGTTGGACTTTGGGGCGGTCCAGTGATTCAACCTGAACGCATGACAATCGGATCACTCGCGCAGGAGAATGGCTACGCTACTGCCTGCATTGGAAAATGGCATCTTGGTTGGAATTGGCCAATCCCCATGGCGCAGAAGCAGTACTTTAAGACGACCGGTTACAACGGGAAGAAAGATCTTGAAGCGAGCGAGAATCATCGGATTGCCTGGAAAGATGTTTTCTCAAAGCCGATAACAGGCGGACCAACCTCCGTTGGGTTTGATCAGTACTTTGGGACTGACGTCCCCAACTGGCCGCCGTATTGTTTCATCGAGAACGATCGAACTCTGGGCATACCCAGCGAATTTGCGGATCCCAAGTTATTCATTAAAAATCAGGCGAGCCAACAAGGACCCTCGATTCCCGGTTGGAGGCTAGAACCCATCTTACCGACCTTGGCGGAGCGTGCTTGTGGTTATATTGAACAGCAGGCAGAAACCAAAACTCCCTTTTTACTTTACCTACCACTCACCTCGCCACACACACCGCTGTCCGTCAATAAGCAATGGATAGGCAGAAGCAAACTCAATCTCTATGCCGATTTCGTCATGGAAACCGATGCCGCAGTCGGCAAGGTCTTATCCTCGATCAAGGAATGTGGCCTCGAAAAAGAAACGCTTGTAATTTTCACAAGCGATAACGGCTGCGCTCCCTATATTGGCGTGACAGATCTTGAATCGAAAGGTCATTATCCCAGCGGTGAATTGCGGGGATACAAGGCAGATGCTTGGGAGGGTGGGCATCGCGTACCTTTCATTGTCCGATGGAATGGAGTGGCTAAGGCGGGATCGACCTGCAGCCAACTGGTACACCAAGCGGACCTGTTAGCAACCCTCGCCGACCTCATGGGTACTCCTCTTCCCGACAACGCAGGAGAAGACAGCGTAAGCCTAATCCCGCTCTTGCGAGGAGAGACGAATCCAATTAGGAGTACTTCGATCAGCTGCTCGATTCGAGGAGTTCCAAGCATTCGAAAAGACGCGTGGAAGTATATTCCAGCACCGGGCTCAGGCGGATGGGGAAAAGGCGGCGATCAAAGTCAGCCCCATCAGCTTTACAATCTTGACGAAGATCTGAGCGAGTCCATCAATCTGGCCTCAAAGCATCCAAGCAAGGTGAGAGAACTACAAGACTTACTGGAGTCGATGATTACAAAAGGTCGCAGCACAGAGGGGCAAACGCAGCCGAATGATGTCACGGTACGACGCTTCAGAGTGAGCGAACCATCAAGATAGTCTAGTGGGGCTCAGCTACCGTGTTTCTAAACTCGATCAAGCGTTCCCGAATACCCCGCGAAAGTATCTGTCTCAACACCCATACGCTGGAGAATCGTTACAAAAAGATGAGCCAACGGCAACTCTTCTGATTGACTTTCTCCTCGCCAACCCG
>JAAXIK010000318.1 GCA_012270385.1 Rubripirellula sp.
CCGCCCCGACGTCGGCTTTTTGGATGTTGACTTACCCATTCTCAACGGCATCGAAGTTTGCAAACAGTTGAGGATGGACTCCAGCACGAAAGATACTCTGATCCTGATGCTCTCTGCACTCGGCGAGGAATCGGATCAAGTGGTGGGCTTTGCCATGGGCGCTGACGATTACGTTGTCAAGCCAATTGAGAGCTACAAGGTTCTGCTGCAGAGGCTCAAAGCGCTGTTGCGACGGCGGGAACCCGTCGTACAACAAAGCGAACAGGTGAGCCAGTTGGGCGTGGTTGTAGACCGACGTCGGTTCGCCGTAAGCGTGGAAGGTGAAAACCTCAATTTGACCAAGAGTGAATTCAAACTGTTGGAGACGCTGATCAGACAACCCGGTCGAGCATTTTCTCGTACTGAACTTGTGGATGCAGCACTTGGCGAGGATACACTCGTCCTCGACCGTACCATTGACGTTCACATCCGTGCTCTTCGTAAGAAGATGGGAGCAGCTGGCGACTACATCGAAACCGTGCGTGGAGTCGGTTACCGGTTCAGAGAGTAAAGGATCCCTCTCCCACTTTCTGGATCCCAGTTACTTGCTCCAAGCAGCCTTAAATACGTGTCGCTTAGACAGGGTTGATCTATTGGGAATGACCCCGTGCTTGAATCCAATGCTGGAATGCGAGCTCGACGCTCCCATGAGTAAGAACGCTCCGTAAAATACTCTCTGCGTCTTCAGCATTGATGCTGTAGCCCATCTCTTCAAAAAGGCCAATTACCTGTTCCGCACTGAACTGACGGACCAGACTTTCCGGCGTAGGCAGCTCTTCTTGTAACCGAGCAGTTTCAGGTATTTTGGGGTAATCCACTCGGTTAGAATCTTCCATCTCAAGTGCCTCTGTCGATGAACTTTTGGTCAAAACGGTTGGAGCAATTCAGCGGCTAGTGTTCAAAAAATACGGTAAAAAGAAAAAGCCGATGGGCAATCCCCATCGGCTTTCTCGAAAATTATTTTCAGAAACTATGTCCTGTCTTTAACAGACTAGTTCAGGATCTTCTTCAGATCACTTAGGACCGAAGCGACATCGAGATCTGTTGCAGCACCAGCCGCGTGCGAAGCCTTCACACCAAGTTCACTGGCCATGGTGACGGTGATTTCAGCCTTCGCGTTGATGCCATAGTTGTCTGGGCCGTTCTCGAATTCATTTGGCACGACAAAGGGGATGTTTTTTGCTTTGCTCGATGAAGCAAGTTTCTTTGCGTGGTCGGTAGCATCCGCTTTGTCCTCACCGAGAACATTGACGAACACTCGCAACTTCGAAGATGAATTTTCTTCGACTGCTTTATCCAGCTTTGCAACCAACTCAGCAACTTTCCCATCTGCTGCTCTGGTGAAGACGATCACCTGAGGACGCCGACCATTTCGGCAGCGATAACAGAGATTTGCGTTCTTATCGACGCCATCATTCTCAGCACCTGCGACTTTAGTCACGTAAAATGCACCAAGGCTATCACCAGCCTGAGGGCCACTTTTTACAGCGGGTTCAGCCGAAGCAACCCCACTAAAAGCCAAGGCTGCCACGAGCCCTAGGCTGAGCAAACAAAAATTCTTCACGGGTTGTCCCTTTAAAGAGAGGTAGGATGGATCCGATGCACTCTGCACCGAGTCCTATAGTTTAACGACTTGTAAAGCTCGGGTAGAGAACCCCTCTGAATAATCTTGCAAGAATGGAGTCATTGGGGGGAATATGCAGCGAATACCTTTGCTTGAGTGTAGAACTGGCGTCCTTCTCCGGGTCTGACAGTTAGTTAGAGAACAAGCCGTCTGACGGTCCACTTATTGGCCAGAAAGCGAGCCTGAATTTGAGCATCTGATCCTAATGGAAAGCGGATAACTCAGGCTTTTCCTCGTCAGGCAAACTCTCCGCTGAAAAGCCGAGAGCAAGAAGATGTCAAAAAGATGGCGAGAATACAGTACACTCGATATTCCAATCTAAAGAACACCTGTCAACGCAGCCCCATTCGTTGCTCATGATAAAAACGATCCACCTATCGATTCTCTCTATTTTTTACCTTTACGCCTCCGGTGCTGAACAACTCACTGCACAACCGCAAACAAGCTCAAAAGCAAAAGTAGCTGATCTGGATCGATCGCCCTACGATTTGGCAGTAGCACCTGACGAGCGTTTTCTTGTGACTGCTAATCAGTTCTCTAACACTTTGTCTCTGATTCGCACCTCCGACCATCGCCTAGTAGATGAAGTTCCCTGCGAGAATCAGCCCACGGATATCGAATTCATTGATAACACTCGAATCTTATTCACAACGAAAGCCACGGGTCAAATCCATCAATTGGAGATTGATGAAGACAAGCTCATCGTCCGGAATCAAGTAAAAGTCGGCGGGGAACCCCATGGGTTAGCGATCAACCGAGAGGCAGGACTTGCCTATATCGGTCTAGTCGCAACTGGCGAAATTGCTGAAGTGGATTTGAACAGGAATCGGCTGACTCGAAAGATCCCAGTCGGTCGTTGGCCAAAATATCTCACACTCAACCCCAAAGGGGACCGGATAGCTGTTGGCTTAGGAGGAGAATCGAAGATAGCTATCGTCGATGTCGAATCCGGCGAAACGCTTTACACCGAACCCTTAGCCAACGGCACCAACCTTGGACAGATGCAAACCTCCCAGGATGGACAATATGCCTACTTCACCTGGATGGTCTACCGGACCAATCCAATCACTGTTGGGAATATCCGTAGGGGCTGGGTTTTAGCGAGCCGAATAGGACGAGTCCGATTCGACGGACCTTCCTACCGGGAAGCGATTTCACTGGATGTTCCAGGAAAGGCAGTTTCTGACCCACATGATTTATCGATCAGTCCGGACCAACAGACACTGATCGCAAGTGGCTCGGGCACTCACGAGCTTTTAATCTATCGATTGCCTGATCTCCCCTTCGTGGCTCAGGGTGGACCGGGAGACCTCATAGATCGTGGACTCCAATATTCTCGGGAACGATTTCGGAGATTGGATTTAGGAGGTCGTCCATAGGGTGTGA
>JAAXIK010000278.1 GCA_012270385.1 Rubripirellula sp.
TTCTCGGAGTCCGAAGGCAACGGTGACGCACTGAAATTGTCTGTCATCAAACGTCACGGCCTGAGTGTCCGCTTCAACAAAACTCGTTGACTCATAACGCTGCAGATCCCGCTGTTTTTTCCTTTCGGCGATTTGAAGCATCGCGTTACAAAAATCGCTCCCGACGACCCGAACCTTCTGATTGGTTTTTCTCTTAATCGCCAGTGCAAGGTCGCCGGTCCCGGTGCAGGTGTCCAGAATCGGGGACTCGTCCTGAATCCTGAGTTTTTTAACAGCTCGCCAACGCCAATATCGATCGATGTTCAGCGAAAGCACATGAGTCATCAGATCGTATTTTGGTGCGATTTGTCGGAACATTTCGCGAACGCGGGACTCACTCTTGTCTAGCATGCGGGTTTCTATAATCTGGGGAGAACAATCCCAACGATAGTCATCAGGTTGACTTATCGAGTGAGCGGGAATCCGGTGCGGGTGATTGTTATGCATTATTCTAGAAAGTCAATCTTGCGAGAGGCCACTCGCCATCACAGGATGTTGCCACATGCTAACCATGGCAGCGCCACTCGTTTTTGATGGCATACCGTAGATCAGAGCCCTAATGATCAACGTTAAATTTTGAAGGTGAAACAACTGGAATGCCTAGCCGAAAACTCTGTGTGTTATTTGATATCGATGGAACGCTACTCATTACCGATGTGGGACGCGTCACCCTGAGAGAAGCCCTACGGGAAGTGAGTCATGTCCAGGATCCCTTCTGTGAGATCCGTTTTGGAGGCAGGACCGATCGGTCCATCGTCACCGAGCTTTTGGAACGCAACCGGCTTCCTGTCACCGAGGAAATGTTCAATGCTGTACGTGATTCCTACCTCCGACTTCTGCCAGAAGCGATTACCCAGAGCGATGGGGTACTTTTACCGGGAGTTCAGGAATTATTGATACGGCTTCAGGGAGACCCTCGCGTGGTTCTTTTCGCCATGACGGGGAACTTCTCTGCTGCAGCGAGGGTAAAACTTACTTATTTCGGCTTGCAGGACTATTTTGAGGCGGTTTTTGGAGGGGACCATGACCATCGCAGAAATGATCTGGCCAAACATACCTTGGAGAAAATCAGATCCTTGCGGGATTGGTCCACAACTTCATCCGGCCGAAAGGTGGATGGCAGTAACGTTTCGGAGCTGGATGAAGCGGAGTCGTCAGAATGGGTTACGATTCGAGACAAGATTGAGTTTGATACGGTTGTCGTCGGTGACACACCCGCAGATATTGAGTGCAGTCAGGCCATTGGAGCTCGTTGCCTAGCGGTTTGTACTGGTGGATACTCCATGGATGAATTGAAGTGTCACAGTCCCGATTCGCTGTTTTCTGATCTGAAGGATCAGGATAAGGTCATCGAAGCTCTGTTCGGCTAAAAAAAATGCACCGGACGGTGCCGGTGCATCGATTTGTTCCCGTGGGGAATGTCTTACTAACCAGTTTGATTTTGCTGATCAACTTTTCCGTTGTGTACAGCTCTCGGTTAGCCCATAGGGTTAGGCTCGTAAGGAATGTCTTCGATCAATTCCATTGGGAGCGGAGCCACAGTGAGACCAGCGTCCTTTGAGATGCCGTCGACCGCTTCCTGAGCGCGTTGCACGATGCTCTCGCGAGTCTGTCCCTTGTAACTTTGACTCGAAGCACTCGGGCTGACTGGACCGCCGAAGCCGGCCGCAGAGAGGTGCTTGATCAGCTCCACATGGTTGATCGCGCCTTCAGCCTCGGGAAGCACACGATCTTCTTGAGTAGCAGCACCCGGTTCAACGCCTTCGCTGACATTTCCGAGGCGAACCGCGACGATCTTCTCCACGGGTAACGCTGTAATCTGCTCCAGTGTGCCTCCGCTAACTACCCAACTCCATGTGTCGATCAGACAACCTACATTGGAATTGCTGATGGCGTTTGCAAGTGCGGTCAACCCTTCGGCATTGACAATGAACGGAAATTGTTTGCCTTCTGCTTCTGTCTTTTCCGTCGAAAAGCTGAGGGCAAGTTTGATTCCTCGAGCCTCCAGTACTTCAGCGACCTGACCGATTCGTTGAACCTGAATATCGAAATACTCGTGGTAGGGAAGACGGTCGGTAGATGGCGGGACTCGCAGATAAGCTTGTTCCGCGCCTAATTCCTTGGCCAGATCGCTAAGGGGATGTAATCCCCCGACCAGCCCGGTGAAGGTTTCCTCATCTGCATCGAGGTCAATCCCAACATCGAAGCCGCCAATCTTGATTTTTGCTGCTTCCAGATACTTTGACGCATCTTTGGTATCCGTACGTTGACTACGACGCAGCATGTCCTGCATATCGATGTCCATTCCGGTGAACCCGTAAGTCAATGCGAGTTCAATTAATTCACTTTGTCTTCCATTTATTCCCAGAGCAGTGTGGGAGAAATTCTTAAGCATCAATTGGTCCTTGATAGAGTGATTCGATCTAAGTTTATAAGATTTAGAGTCAGGGAGTTATACTCTGACTGCATAGGTAGTCTGTTTATTGGCTGGCCCGGTTGGGCCAACGAAGTGTAATAGGCTTGGCTGATACGTACGGGCCATGGACATGCGAGTCACGACGCAGCAATTCTAGGAATAGTCTGGCGGTGTGGTGCTTCGCGCGTTCCGTGTTGCCACCCGTGGAGGGTCAAATTTAGCCAGCGATAAAGCAGGTTGATGATGAAGCCAACTACGTGGCTCCACTTGGCTAGGCTGCAAGTTGAATGGAAACCAGTAAGTTCCATCATCCCACAGTCATCGCAATTGGGGTGGCTGGCGAGAGAAAGTCCTGAGGCACCGTTCAACCCGACTTCTCTACTTCTAAATACGGTGGTTCGAAGATTGGATCCCGGAATTATGGCAGAGTGGCAGCGGCATTGCCAAGGCCTCTTTTCTCGCTTCTATTGGAGCTCGATCTGTTTGCAACAGGTAAACTAGCCAGTGAGTGGCGATCACGAAGAATCAACCTGCAAAGGGGGAGTTTTGGGTGGGGAGTGAAGTGATGAAGGCGGATCTGAGGGCCGA
>JAAXIK010000400.1:0-1360 GCA_012270385.1 Rubripirellula sp.
ACCAAACGCTTCTTGTCGTACTGCACCTGACCTCGATCATTCTTTCCGCGAACGGCGTATTCGGCATCAGCAGGATGAAAGCGACGCTCTACACCCGCAATGGCAAATCCGCGGATCTTTCCATCCTCGGGATCACCCACGTCGCGATTAAAAGTCAGCTCCAATCCATTCTCAATCTGCTCCATCTTGATCAACATGGGTGGCAGCCATTCAATTTGCTTTTCGAAGCCGTATTCAGTAGCGAGAGCCCACCTGGCGATGCGTTCGCCAGCCGGTAATTTTAGCTGCGGGTGATACCAACGACGCCGGAGGTCATAGGTACTTACAAATCCGATGTTCTCATCACCATTTTGATAGAAATCAAGAAAGGTGCTGTACTGTGCCGCACGGATATCGATGCCTGCGTTGAACATCTTTTCACAGTAGTCATCGAGTGTCTGTGGATTCCCATCAGTGCAGAGTGACAAAATACCGAATGGCATTTCCGTGTCACGAAAAGCCAGTCTCCAAGATTGAATCATTTTGGGAAAGACTTCACGATACAGTTCTGCGCCTAACGTACCATCAAAAGCATTGTTATAGCCTTGGTGGAAGATAACACCTTTGACAGAGAGGCCTTCCAACGGTGCGATCATCCCAGCGTAACAGTGGCCGGGATAATTGTGATTACCAATGGGTCCGGGCCTTAGATCGGTTGGCGGCTGTCTCTCCGCATCGGAGACTTCCTTACCCTCCTTTGCCAAACGTTGCAACTTGGCCTCATGCTGTTTGACCCGTGCTACTAAATCAGCCTGAGGATCCCAGTTCGAAACGGATTGTTCAAACTCCTCGATCTTACCTTGAACGGACGCAGCGGTAATTTCTTGCAAAACGGGCAACGGCGTCCAGGTTTCGACAGTGGTGCCCCCTCTTGATGCGTCGATCACTCCAATAGGCACAGACGATGCTTGATGAACCCTCCGCGCAAAGACATGACCTATCGCAGATAGCTCCTTCGCTATCTCTGGTGTGCACACATTCCAATCGCCTTTCCGAAAGTGTCGCCGAGACCAATCACTCCATTGATGAAGTCTCGGGAACCCTTTCTGTTTGTCCGGCCCTTGTGCATAGGGCAGGGTCAGGATTCTTATCTTGGGGTAGTTGGCAGAAATGATCTCCAGGTTTCCATTCTCCACCTTTGCCAGCTCAAATTCCATATTGCTCTGACCACCGAGGATCCATACATCTCCCACTAACACATCATTCAGCTCGACTGTCTCGCTATCCGCTCGCGCGACTAACGTCCGACTCTCCCCACTCATTGATAGAGCTGGCAGTAATACCTCCCAACGACGATCCCGACCGGCTATCCCCATCGCTT
>JAAXIK010000400.1:1370-12981 GCA_012270385.1 Rubripirellula sp.
CAACAGTATCGGAGACTTTTTGCCCGGGATCTGCCCACCCCCAGATTCGGCATGGCTTGGCACGCTGTAAAACCATCCCGGATTGAAAAACATTGCTAACACAGAAACCTTCTGAAATGGCAGCGACATCAACGACATCCTCTCTTGGCATCGACTGACCACTCAACCAAAGCATGTCACCAATCGATATGATGCAAAGATTGGCCAACAGCAGAACGTTTCGATACCGCATGAAATCTCTCTTTAGAAATGAGAATTGTCTAAGAAACGGAGACTGCTTTCCGCTGTTAAAATGATAGCGATTCTGGCAGTTCCTGTTTGAGGAAGACAACTAGAATGGGAAGAATTGTCCTCAATGCTGGAAGTGAACCCCATGCTTCAAAATCGAATCCGAACTGTTCAATCTAATCCACGATACACAACCTATCGACGCGGTATTAAGACCATGCCCATCTACCATCAGAAAGCTGCTAAAAAAAGGAAGGGATCTACAGGACAATTCCTATACAAAAAATCCTTATTCTCCCATCCATTCAAGCAATGTCCATCTTTACATACCATGCTGCAACTCAAAGCTCTCTCCGTTGTGCTCTGCCTCTCGCTTCCCCTTCGAGCCGATAACATTGAACAACTCGAACTCCGCATGCCGAAGCGAGGTGTCTGTGCGCATCGAGGCGCGAGCACTACTCATCCTGAAAATACAATCAGTGCATTCCAGGAAGCCATTCGGTTAGGCGCTCACATGATTGAGCTTGATGTCGCATTGACCCAAGACCAACATGTCATCCTCATGCACGACAGCACTATCGATCGCACAACAAATGGAACCGGCAAGGTGAGCGATTTCTCACTGACTGACATCAAGCAGTTGGATGCGGGAATCCACAAAGGATCAAAATTTGCGGGAACAAAAGTCCCGACGCTAGAGGAGACGCTTGCCATCATGCCCGTAAATATATGGATCAATGTGCACCTCAAGGGAAATGCAAACCTCGCGAAGGCGACCGCGCGTATCATCCATGCAGAAGGTCGTATTCATCAGTGCTTTCTTGCCTGCGGAAGCAATGAGATCGAAGCAGCTCGGAGCCTTTACCCCGAAATCAAGCATTGCAATATGGAGCGACAAGCAAACTCTCTTCAGTACGTGCAGGAGACAATCAACATGAGAGCTGAGTTTATTCAATTGCTCGGAGGTAATCATGCAGATCCTGCTCATATCGAAACAGCGAAACAACAGAACATTCAAATCAACTACTGCTGCACCAACTCAGCTGAAGTGATCCGCAGGCTTTTCGAAGTGGGTGTGCAATTCCCTCTTGTTGACGACGTGGAAGGAATGCTCCGTGAAGCGGAAGCTTGCGGGATCCCACGTTTAAAACCTGTCCATCGGTGAATCTCGCTTTTCTTGGTGTTTACCGACTTCCATCGATCACCTAATCGAGTTGCTCCGATTCGATCAAAATCAAGAGGAGTGAACAGAGAAAGAAAGTATATCCTTCTTAGCGCAGATCCAAATAAGGCTGAAGTAATTCTCTCAACTCCGCTGGGCGATCATTGACGATCGCATCAATCGCTTTATCAATCAACTGAGGGGGCAACGATTCCACTTGCCTACGGAGATCATAGAGCAACTTGGGATAACGCAAATCACTCGGTTGAAACTTCAAGGGCTGTTTTAGATTCGCTTGCACGAAAGATTGAATGATCTCGAGATCTCGATAGCCATATTCTTTGGAAGGCTCGACCTGTGTCCCCTCACCCCAATCATTCCAAGTAGCGATCTGAATGATTTTAGCCTTGGGGTTCACACTTCGTTTCAGAGTTTCTCTCAACGTCTGACCTTCGCGGTCAGGGATCACAGGAAAACCAGCACTCACAGCAGCTTGCTGATAGATGTCATCAAAACGAGGAAAAGCCACAGGAATGAAACTTGGCCATTCCTTGGCTAGCTTCAAGAAGCGGTCGTATTGAATCAAACCTTCATGGGGTGAAGGCCAATTGAAGCCACCCACAGCTCCGCGACGGCGGAAATCTTGGCTGTAGTAATGCAGCGGTGTGGAGAGGCTATCTAGTGCTTCGCTCCACTGCTGAGGAGTCAAGCCATCGTGTCCAAAAGAAAGCATGACGGGTATGTCTCGAAAACGGACATAGCTTGGTGATTTAAACCAGTATTTCCCCAGCCAAGTGATTTCATCCACAGCATGTTCAACGGACCGCTTGGCGGGTAGTCGTTGAGCCTCAACCAATGCAGGAATCGTTTGATCTTCGTAACAGATGACAAACTTCATCTTGAGCTTTTCACACCGCTGCAGCACTCTCGTCGTATTACGATGCAAAATCGGATAGTCTCGATAATCCGAGAGCCCGTACCAGTCGACGATCACTCCATCAATTCCACAAATCTTCATTTGGAGGAGGTGATAATCGATAACCAGTTAATCAACGTAGTCGTAGTTTACAATGATTGGATATTATTTCGATTCAATCTGTCTTTCCTGATCACCACCCCTCTTATCAGGATCAAAATGATTCATCGTCCAATGCCAGCCCCAAAATGAACTGACCGGCTTGGCGGAATACCAGGGCATGTAGTGCGCCAGCAATAAGGGTTTGGCTGGAATCGAATTGGGTGCTGCCAAAGTTTTGGTCGAGGTTTTTTGCTGGGTAAAGACCTCCTGAGATTGCACGAAAGCGGACTTGGATAACCCATTCGGCAATAAGAAAAACCAAAAGAGACATGGAAAAAATCTGACAAAAAGCCGTTTTGAGTCCAACATAATCTCTACTCTGCGAGTGATCAGCTAACCGTGAAGTCCTAGCCAGCTCTTTGACGACCTCACTTATCTCCGTGCGATCATTTTAAATCGTGCCCCTCAACGAGGTACATTGGTCAGCCAGGTCTGAGCAGCTAACTGGAGGATTTCAGTCAAAAAGCTTCGCCAATCGAATGATAAAGTGGGCAAATATCCGGTATTATTTATAAAAACCAGCGGCAGTTCTCGGCAGTAGGTCGGATCAAAGTCTATGAGTAAAGAAACACAAAGTGAATTTGATCTCAACGAAGCGAATTTTTTTCGTTTATACGTTAAACATGAACCCACCTTGCGTGCTTACGCTCGGAGCATCGTACCGGACTGGAATCTGGTTGACGAAGCAATGCAAGAAGCGAGCGTCGTCATGTGGCAAAAACGCAACCAACTGAATGATGAAGAGGGTTTCGCGCCATGGGCCAAAGTGATTTTGCGATTCAAATGCCTACGGCAGATTGAAAAGCTACGACTGGAGCGGCCAATTCTAAGCGACTCCATGATCGCTACATTGACTGCGAGAAACGAAGAGCTTGGCAGAGAAATCAACACTGAGAAAACGCTTGCTTTCCAGAAATGCTTTGGCGAACTCGATCCTGAACACCAACATCTATTGCTGGCTCCACACACAACTAACTTATCGGTGACAAGTATCGCTGCACAACGAAACCGAACTGTCAATTCGCTCTACAAGTCGATGGGGAGACTCAGAAAAAAACTAACGAGTTGCATTCGGCAACGCTTGCTCGCTGGGGCACCATCATGAAAGATCCACATGACTTAATCACCAGATACCTCTCTGGGTTGATCACACCCGAAGAAGTCGTAGAACTCGAAAATAAGCTTGGCGACAACCAGCAATTACAAGATTTCTTCCTCGAAGAAGTCGAGCTCGACTGCTTATTGAGGCAAGAGACACATCAAACTGCAGCCCAGCTGTCACCCGCCAACCTGGAATCACGCAGACGGAGCAAGATCTCATCGACTCTTAGGAGCGTAAACTGTAAGTGGCCGGTTGGAATTGCCGGATGTGCTCTGCTGTTATTCTCACTGAACAGTGTGTTATGGCAAACAGTGCGGCGCATTGATGCTTCACCACCATCGCTTGGTGAAGTTCAGAACACTAGCCTTAATTCTGGGTCAGATCTATGCAAGGCCGCGGCACTCGGCGACCTGAACGGCGTCCAGCGTGAAATCGAGAGCGGCGCGGATGTTAACTTCACCAATGGCACGGGCCATAGCCCGCTCCACCTCGCTACTCTATATGGCCACTCTGATGTCGCAACCTACCTCATTGAGCATGAAGCGTCGTTAAAGCAAACCGATCGTCTTGGGAACACGGCACTTCACATTGCCGCATTCCTAGGGAGATGGCTTCTCGTTGAAGAATTGCTTGAAGCAGGTAGCGACCCTCAAACAAGAAACCTTGATGGATTCAATCCAGATGATCTAGTTGCATTAAACTGGAACCCAAACTTGGAAAGGTATTACGGATACCTCGAACAAATATTCAGCTTCAGGCTGGATTACGGAAAGATTAAACAGAATCGACCCAGAATCCGCGCCACCATCAGTCGTTACATGAAGAAGCAGCCATCCGCTTCACCCATAGACCCAACAGATCTATTTGTCAGTACCACAGCCCGTTTGCTTGGTAAGAGCTTGGCTGATTCCTCGCCAAGCTTGATGTCAAATAGCCTATCGGATTCAGATGCCTCCTCAGTGTCGGTAACAGAAAATCTCCTGAGAGCAACGATCAGGGGGGTCCTGCCTCGCACCCAAGCCATCGATGCTCCCACAGTGAGCCTTACTCAAGCAGCTAAAACGGGGAACATCGCTGCAGTGAATCAGCACATCAGTGCGGGTAGTGATTTAAATGTTAGAAATGAGCTCGATGGATGTACTCCGATCATCCTTGCGGCTGCTTTCGGTCGAATGGATGTGGTGCAGCAACTCATTGCAGCGGGAGCAGATCTTTCTGCCACCAACAACCAAGGACATACCGTTCTACACGCCGCAGCCTTCTTTGCACGTAAGGATATCGTAAGTCTATTGATTGAATCGGAAGACATCGACGTTCAACAAAAAAATCTCCAAGGCGAGACAGCAGAAGCAATGGTATCAACTCCTTTGAATGCTGAACTTCGTTCGGTTTATCGATATATCTACGCGTTGATGAAGATGGAACTGGACCTAGAGCAAATCAAATTGAACCGAGAAATCATCGCCAAAAAACTTGCAGATTTTGCCCAATAGAAAACACTGGATGAGGACGAGCTTATCATCCAATGCAACTCGGACAGCATAAGTGTCTCACGTTTTCGATGATCGATCCCAATGCGGATCCATTGATTATTTAGTCACGTTGCAAGACTTTCTCATTCGAATCCGATAATATCCGTTCTAAGTGTTTCCGCAGAGAATCAACGACGGATTGATTCTCTCGCGATCCCGCGAGATTCCTCCACTCGTTAGGATCGGTCGCTATCTCATAGAGCTCTTCTTGACCACTGTGATAACGGATATAGCGGTATCTCGATCCTCTCAAGGAATAATTCCCCTCCCCGAATGTGGAAAGAGAATACCGCTCTTGATCTTCTCCCGAAGGATCTAAAAGCAAAGGGACCAATGATTCACCATCTAGGTACTCAAGCGGCGGTATGCCGCACAACTCGCAAATGGTTGGAAAAAGATCAAGCAAATTGACAGGTACTTTGCAATGTTCATCCTTGGCAAATCGACCGTGGCGATTTGAATCTGGTGAAATGACGACCAGAGGAACACGAGTGGATCGCTCCCATCCCGTCCATTTACCCCAATGCTGCTTTTCCCCTAAATGCCAACCATGGTCGGAAAAAATCACGATTACAGTATTTTCGTAGAGGCCCTTACGATGAAGTGCTTTCACCAAACGCCCAATTTGTTGGTCAACGAAAGTTGTACAGGCTAAGTAAGCCTTTACAGCCTCTTGCCACTGGCGAAACTCTACGACGGTGGAGTGAGCACCGGCTGTTTCTGGAGCGATAGCGAGGTGTCTTGCTGCGGCACTAACATCATCAAGGTCATCGCTCCTAAAAGGCGGTAGAGCTACTGAAAGGCCTTCGAAGCGTGCAAAGTATTGCTTTGGTGCGAAGAGTGGAATGTGAGGCCGGTAATACCCCACACCTAGCATGAAAGGTTGATCGGACGTCATTTCGTCAAGCTTTTTGATAGCCCAGTCAGTAATCTCCCAATCCCCCATTGCTTCATCCGTGACGGGCAACGCTCCCCAATCAAATGACTCACCATCGTTGGTTTGCGGTTTGCGATCCGAAGGCATCCGATTCAGTGGTAATCGGATCGGCCCCACCCCATCAAGTTGGGCGATATGCTTCGGATTATCAGTACCTTTGGTCATCTGCTCGTCTGCGGAATAACGAACCGATTCCTTTGTAAATGGACTCCATCGTTGCTCAGGGTTGAAGGAGACATCGAACATGAGTCGATTGGCTGCAGCACTGGAGTGCATTAACTTCCCACAACCCCACGTCTTGTACCCATTCTCACTCAACACTCTGGGTAATACCGTGATATCGGGATATTGTGTAAATAGCCTGGGGCTTCGATTACTCCAGACACCCGTTTTCCATGGCCATCGCCCGGAAAAAATCGCTGCTCGAGATGGATTACATGCAGTGGCTGTGCAATGAGCATTGGAGAAAAGCACGCCCTGTTTAGCTAATTGATCAAGATGGGGTGTGTAAGCCTGAGGATGTCCATTTAAACAGCCTACCCAATCATTGAGATCATCAACTGAAATGAGTACTAGGTTGGGCTTCTGCGGTAATCCCTCCGACTGACCGTGAGCCTTCTCATTACTGAAGACTCGATACTGCACTTCATATCTCGGCAGAACGAGGACACACAGCATTGCCACATGCAGAGCAAGCAGCTTAAGGAGAAATCTCTTCAACATTTTGTCCCAACGACATTGAGAAACACCCATCCCGTACAACCAAAAAAAACCGCGGCCCATCTCTCATTTAGAGTGGCACCGCGGTGCTTAAATCTTCAATACAACGCGTGAAGCTTACTGCTTACGGATCTCGATCACATACTTCATCAGGTCATCAAATTCCTGTCGCGTTTTCAGCTGCTTGGCTAAGCCAGCAGGCATGATTGATGTCCGAGACTGGAGTACCTCCTCGATGTCATCTGCGGGAATCGTGATTGGCTCGGTCTGTGCAAGATTGCGTAAGACCAATTCATCATCATTCTCCGAGACACGGATCCCAGTCAAAATCTTTCCGTCAACGGTCACCACAGACACTTGAGCAAATCCTTTATCGATCCGCTTTGATGGTCTCAAAACAGAATCCACAAGCTCCTCTGGCGTCAGTACTGTTTTCAAATCTGCAAGGTTAGGCCCCAGGGCTGCAGTAGCTCCAGCCGGCGGATTATGACAGGCAAAACACGCCGCAGCGGACTCGTAAAACACTTTCTTACCGCGTTGAAAGTCCCCTTTCGCCATTGCGATTTTCGCAAGTTCTGAAGAATCGGCTGCAAGCAGTTCGTTCTCAAGCTCATCATTCGAAAAACCTTCTGGATCAATACCAATGTCCTTCAGCATGAGCTCTGCCTCGAGGGGATGATCCACGAGCAACTCGTCTGGAGTCCAGAAAGTTGTACGTTCAGAGGTTTTCGCCCTGACTAGCTTGACCGTTGCAGGGGAGATCACCGAAGCACTATTCCCCCAAGTGTTCCTGACAAATGTCAGTACCGCTGCCAACTCTTCGTCGTTGAGCAGGTTCTTGAAGGCAGTCATCGGTGGGACGCCTCGAGCCGGGTCGTAAGTCTTACCGTTGACCTCAAGTTTACCCCAAAGACCGTGCAGTGCCATTTTCACTAAACGTTCCTCACTTCCGTTACCCCACGCGCTTCCCACCAACGAAGGATAAACAAGCCCGTTACCCTTGCCGTTTGCTAGGTGGCAGGTAGCACAGTGCGATTCGCGTTGGTAGATCGAAGACCCCAGCTCATAGATCTTCTGATCCTCAGGACTCAAGCGTTTTGGTGTGTCATATTTTACAAGTTCAATTTCAGCAGGAGCAGCGAATCCACTGGCTCCGGTGGAATCGACATTGAACCAAAAGTGCTTGACGGTGCTTGCTGCCATTGCCGCGTGATCAACGGTTGAATTCAACAGCTTATTGAGTAACTCCTCATCCTTGACGTTGTGCTGCTGATGCAACCAGAGTGCTTCAAGGAGATGATGAGCTTCTAATTCATCATTAGGATCAAAATCGGCTGCCCATTTCTTCGCTGCGGCAACTACAGATTTTGAGTCGCGTTCGCTCAATTCGACTCGCGTACGATGTCGGATACCATTGACCGGGTGCTTGAGGTTCTCAAGCAGGTTTTCAATCGATTCGCCTTCGATAGCTACTGGCTTTTGTAGCGGTCGATTTTTCATCGAAATCCGCACAATTCTGCCGTGTTTGTGGTCTCGGTTGGGGTCTCGAATATTGTGTTGCATATGCCCAATGATGACGTTCTGCCAGTCGGAGACATAAAGAGCGCCGTCTTCGCCAATCACCGCGTCGGTTGGGCGAAAATTTCTATCTTGGCTATTTAACAACTCAATACCAGGTGTTCCCCAAACCTCACCAAGCCTTCGGTTTCGATCACCGCCGGAGCCGCCAGCAATCTTGATATCCACAGCAGCGACCAGGTCGTCACCATTGAAGAACTCAATCTTCCCATTGTTGAATCGGTTTTCAAACCCTCGTCGATTCCAAACACGAAACTGGGAAACTTGAATTGGCTTCTCAAAATCTCCTCGCATCCATGGGTTCTGCTGAGTGTTGGTGTGAGCAAAATTATCTTTATTACCATCCACCAGCAACTGGACAGGGAATTGACCACCATTGTACTCACTGGATTGCGATAACTTGGCAGTCTTGGCGACATTCTTACCGTCACTCATCAACTCGACTTCGGAGATATTCATCTGCTGACTACCTCGAACGCTCAGCTTGAAACTCGTGATCGATTTCCCACGCAGGGCCGGATGCTTGACTTCGATTAACCCACCATTCTGGCTAATGGAAACATTCTTGGAATCAGAATCGTTATTCTCTTCGTCTTCCATGTTCCCACCACGATCAAGGTCGTACTGCTTCACGCCAAGGAAACCGATCGTGTTACAGATCAGGAAGTCTTGTTGAAGTTCCTCGGGGAAGTGCTCAGAGGACAGGATTTCGTTTGCTGCAACAGGTCGAAACTCTTTCGTGAGCAACTCATGCATTTTGAAGCCACTGCCCTCAGGTCGAACCTGATAAGATCGCCCCCCTGTTCCATCATTGGCGTAACAATATCCCCAATAATCAAAACTAGTACCGTGAGGGTTCGGAGAATTACCGGCGTGTGGAGTGATCACGAAAGTACGTGGATCAAAACGGTACATTCCTGAAGCACCGATGTTCAGGTTAGGCTTCCAAGGAGTCTCGTGATTGTGAACCAAGAAAATACCACTTTGCCAGTAAATTCCCCCATCCGGTCCATAAACCAGATTGTTTGCAGCATGATGAGTATCGGAGGTTCCTAAACCTTGAAGCATCACGATTCTCTCATCCGCGACATCGTCACCATCTGTATCTCTCAAGAAGAGAAGATCGGGTCCCGATGTCACCAGAACGCCTCCGCCCCAGAACTCGAAGCCGAGCGGATTGTGGACATGTGCAAAAATCTTGCGTTTATCCGCAACACCGTCACGGTCAGTGTCTTCGAGAATCATTAAGGAGTCATTCATCTCCTTTAGGGGTTCCCACTTCGGATAGGTGTTCCAGCATGCAGCCCAGAGGCGACCTTGATTATCAACCTGCATTTGAACGGGGTTAGCAAGATCGGGGAACATTTCTTCCGACGCGAATACATTGATCTGGTACCCGTCGGGGACGGTAATCTTTTTGATAATTTCCTCAGTACTTAGGTATTGAACGGATCCTTCCTTCTCTTTACTTGAACTTCGACTTCCACCACCTACATTCGAAATCACCTCCACTGGCGGTGGGACATTCCCGTCTTCTGCGGTGATCTTCTTTCCCGCCGCGGCAGCCCAGATCACGGGATCACGATTGGAAGTCATCACATCCAACATGGTCAATTCGTGCTTGAGCACTTCAGCATTACTCTGGCCATCAACAAAAGTAAGCGTGGAGCGTCCACCCCAGATATCATTGCCGTCGGTGGCGCGATATCGGTTATGCCAGTGCCAATTCTTATCTTCGACCGCCTTGTACAGCTCTCCAACGCTAGTACTCGCTGGCGCATCCTGATTGAGAAGCGACTTGCTGATCATCCCTGCAAGCTCACGGTAGCCTTCACCGGACAGGTGAATACCGTTGAGGGTATATTGCTGAGTGCTTCCCGCAAAAAGCTGGAAAGTCGGAGAATAGAGGTCGACGAATGTCGAATTGGATTGTTGAGCTGCACGTCGAGTCGCTTCGGTGTAGGCAGCGAGGTTGGCATTCAACTCCGTGCCCTCCGGTAGATTCGGGTCACCCGTGTTCTCGTAGGCGATCGGGCTGAACAGAACAAACCTAGCGTTAACTCCATCCTTTGCACGTAGGTCCCGATATCGTTGAACCATGTTCATGAGCTCTGACTCATACGCAGCAACTCCTTCGGTGCCACCAAAGGATTCGTTGTATCCATACATGATGAAGATAACACTCGGAGCAACATGCTGCAGATATTCTTCGTCGTTGGTGAAGCCTTTGTTCCTCGGACGCTTATTGACCATGTCACCGGCAAAACTCATGTTGCGGAAGCGAACATTCATACCTTCCAAGTTTGCCTGCAATGCCGTTTCAACCCAAGGATCGTGCTGCATACGATCCGCCAAACCATTGCCGAAAATTGCAACGACATCACCTTTTTGAAACTCGAAAGGTTCAGCTTCTGCGGCTGAGGTATGACAAGCCAAGATGAAGACGAGCGGTAAAAGGAAAGACTTCCGAAAACCTAGTAATCCGTGATTAGCACTCAACAACATATTCCTACCGAAAAAAATGATTAACACTTCCCGCATCGGGGTGACTAGAAACCTAAGGGTTGGACCTACTATTGGAACAGCGTTGATCCCGCCCTGCAACATCTGAACCGCATTCGCGTCCAAGACGTATCTCCATGGGGAAAAAATGTCGGGAAATGAGGATTATGACAGGTGAATCCAAGTTACCCCTGTCAACGCTTCCATCCCCCGAATGGCCGAGCGGTGAATTTACCTGCAAAGCTTTTCCCAAGAACGCTCATGCATTGTGGTTAGACACCGACTATTTCACGCCATGTTTTTGCCATTAACTCATGACCTGCGGGTGAAGGATGAACGCCATCTCGCGCCAGAGCTTCAGGTGCAGTACCTGCAGAAACAGCATCGTCGAACATGGATTGGAAGGGTACCCAGACCGCTTTCGCCGCCTCAGCAACCTGTTTTGCAATCGCCCTTCTTTTATCGAACTCAGGGAACCATTTTGCTTGATTCTGTTTCACGGTGCCACTCATAAGCACGAATGGCTCGCAAACCACAATCACTGTTTGGGGCAATGCTTCGCGGGTTCGCTTCAACAAATCGGTGTAGCCTTTTTCATAGGTCTCCGCGGTCCCATCGTATCGTCCGTTGAGCTGATGCCAAATGTCGTTGACCCCGATCAGTATGCTTAGAATACGGGGCTCTAGATCCAAGCAATCCGCTTTCCATCGTCGATCAAGGTCTAGATCGTTGTTTCCTGTATGTCGCACATGTACCACCAGCGAGCGCAATG
>JAAXIK010000400.1:12991-15313 GCA_012270385.1 Rubripirellula sp.
CGTGAGCCACTTTGTATCCTGATATACCCCGGTTGTGAATCGGTACAATCAGTTCCCCATGATCTGCGAGCATTGTCTTGGAAATCACGCTGGGGTAGCCACGACCAAGACCCTGATTCGCGACCGGGTTCTTTTTCTCACGCCCTGCGTCCGTGATCGAATCACCTTGAAAGAGAATTACATCTTTTTCATTCAGCTTAACTTTTCCACCAGCTTCAGCGGCCAAACTGGGTAAACCTGTCGAAGCAAAACCTGCTGCCCCCACTCCAACCATAAACGATCTTCTTTTCACAGAATTCTCCGTCGATCCTAGTTCAAATCGATAGAAGCTCCAAGCCAAAATGACTTGATGGCATGAGCTACAATCTTACTTTGTCAAAATGCCAAGGGTGATCTTCGTAGTCTAGGGTTGTAATCGGGAACGAGTCCGCAAGCAAGTTTTTTTCCGATAGCTCGACTACTAAACGATCAAGAGAGCAGAGTACATCCTCCACTTCACCCCATGGATGTCAGCCAGAGATGGCTGGAGACAATCAACTTCTGGTCTATTGTTACATTTTTCTTTTGAGTAGAACGCGTCTGCACAAAATTCCCAGCGCATGGTTATTCTGGTAAGCTGAAACTCAATCGAGTACTGCCATCGAGAACTATCGCCGTTAACTCACACGATGCTCAAGTTGATTCTTTACCATGGGAATATTCATTCTTCGCTCGACTGCATGGGTGATTGCAGTTTGCACCATTAGCCTCTTTGGGCCAAGCAACAACTCTGGCACCACCTACGCTGACACAACCGACGACACAACAACAGAGGGGCAATATGTTATCACTCCAGCGCCGGAGTCTTTGAACGAGAGTGGATTTTACAAGAAGCATGTCAGTGCAAACGGTTACCCCATTATCAGCTCGGACAAAGTGAGTGATTATGCTTTGAAGGAAGTCGCTTACCTCATTGATCTGATGTTGGCAAAACGACCTGATGTGAGGGAAGCGATGATCAAGAGCGGTTCACGCATGATCGTCATGGCGCACAATGAGTTCACCACCGATATTCCTGAACATAGCCATTTGAGTCCCAAAACGTTTTGGGATGCTCGCGCGCGAGGCCTTGGAGGATCCAGCCACGATCCTGTTTGTTCATGCGCAGAAGAAAACGTCCTTGGGTTGAAGGGTGATCCCTACTCAACCGAATCCATCGTCATCCATGAATTCGCCCATAACATCCACTACCGTGGCATGCTTGAGGTAGACGAAACGTTTGATGACCGCCTGAAGGAAACTTATCAACGCGCGATGAACCTCAAGCTTTGGCAAGGAAAATATGCCTCCACCAATCATGCTGAATACTTTGCAGAAGGGGTTCAGTCATGGTTTGATAATAATCGCCCCCCGGATCATGACCACAACCATGTTGATACCCGCGTTGAACTGAAAGAGTACGACCCTGGATTGGCAAAGATCTGCGAGGAAGTCTTTGGTGATACCGAATTGCACTACACCAAACCCGTCACTCGCTTAACCGGTCATCTTCAAGGATACGATCCAAATACGGCTCCAATCTTCCGTTGGCCTGAGCATCTTGCAGAGCAAAAGCGTAAGATTATCGAAGATGTGAAAAAGCAAGGTAACAACCGCAGCAATACGTACAAGAATTAGCACACGGTAATATGATCAAGACACTCCCTTTTCTTATTTTGTCGTTGTTGGTCACAATGTCCAACCTATCAGTGATCGCAGACTGGCCTACTTGGCGTGGGCAGGATGGATCGGGCTCAATCAGTAAAGGTAACTTTCCCTCCGCTTTGTCAGAAGACAATCTAGATTGGAACTTTGAACTGCCGGGAAAAGGCTGCTCCACCCCAATAATCTTTTCTGAACGAATTTATGTGACCGCACCTGAGTCGGGATTAGATTCACTCATCGCAATTCAACCCAATGGAAAAAAGGCTTGGTCAGTAACCTTCGGAAGCGAAAGTGCTGGTAAACATCGCAATGGATCCGGGAGTAATCCATCGCCTGCTGTGGATTCCACGGGAGTCTATGTTTATTACAAAAGTGGAACCTTAGCTGCCGTCAATCTGGATGGAACCACACGCTGGAGCACAAACCTCGTGGAGCGTTTTGGTAAAGACACTCTTTTTTGGGATCACGGAACGTCACCGGTACTTACCAAATCCTCAGTCATCATGACCCGTATGCATCAGGGTGAATCATGGATCGCTGCTTTTGACAAAGGAGACGGCTCCATACGTTGGAAAACCGCCAGAAATTACACAACTCCCACGGAATGTGATCACGTCTACACAACCCCCATGGTGATCG
>JAAXIK010000366.1:0-2260 GCA_012270385.1 Rubripirellula sp.
CATTGATTTTGATTCCAGCATCATCCTGGATGGTTGCAACCAACTCTGCTCGGGTTTCTTCGGTAATCTTTCTACCGGGTTGGATAACGTTCACCACCGTCAAGCCGATGGCGATCGCCACGACGGTTGTCACGAGGTAAAGGGTTACCGTTCGCAACCCCATTTTTGAGAACTGTGTGATATCCCCTAGATCGGCAACACCCTTGATCAACGAGGTGATGATCATGGGAACGGCGATCATTTTCAAGAGATTGATAAAGATCACACCCAGCGGCTTGATCCAATCGATGATGAAGGATTCACCACCGAGCATCGAAGCGACGGCTCCGACCATCAGTCCCAGAATCATGCCGAGAAGAATTTGAGTGTGTTTCGCGAGATTCTTTATTTGCATGATGAAAGGTCGCCTAGTCGCATTCGGAGAGGTAACGCAAATCACAATCCGGGACGGACCGGAGCGTAAACCGATGCTGATTCTAGGCGAAATCGTCCTGCCAAACAGCTAGCACTTGAGATCCGCTCCGAGTCTCAGTTTTTACTTGATCGACCCCATTAGATGACATAAGTTTTCCCCCTGAGTTGGTTTATTAGTCTAGCTTACCAGGGGGTTCTGATGTCTTTGGAATATGAGAAAGAGAATCCGTATCAGACGCCGGACGCAGTGACTCCTGATTTAGGGCTGGAATCCCAGGATTCCTTGCCAGATGAATTCAAGCCATTTCAAACCATCTGGTTCCATCCTCGCCGGACGATTCGGCAGCTCATTGCGACAAACCCCAATTATCATGTCTACACGCTGGTTTGCATCGAAGGGATCGGACAATATTTGGATCGCGCATCAGCGAACAACAGCGGCGATACCATCTCGATGCTTGCAATCCTGATGATCGCTTTGGTTTTTGGGCCAATCGGCGGGTTATTTTCACTGTTCTTCGGATCCGTTCTGATCCGTTGGGCAGGGAAGTTACAAGGTGGGCAGGCAACCTTCCAGGAAATACGCACCGCGATGGCTTGGGGTGCAGTACCCGCAGTGGTTTCCATTTTGATTTGGGGTCCCGATCTGCTGCTATTCGGTTCGGAAATGTTCACGGAATTGACACCTCGAATGGATGCTCAGCCCAGTCTATGGACGATCTTCTTTGCATTTCGAGCCGTTGAGATCTCTCTCGGGGTTTGGTCGCTTTTCCTTATCTGCAACACACTCGCTGAGGTTCAGGGATTCCGTTCCGCATGGCGAGGCTTTTTCAATTTGATCCTCGCAGGGATGATTGTTCTTGTGCCTATTATCCTCGTCGCATTTGTGCTGCTTTCGATGATGCCGTTTGCCGCTTAGTGTTTCAGGTATCGGTAGCAGAAAAGACCCCACTCCGAAATGAATCGAAGCGGGGCCCTCAAAGGTAGGCGTGTGTTTTATGGGTTGAAGGAATCTTTGGTCATTGTCAAAGTGATCCCATTATCTCGCTTTGCGAGTCAGGAAATCATTGACGTCGTGATCTGATGAAGTTCTATCCTCGAAGTGGATTTGCGACGGAGCGTCTGAAAACCACATGCTTTGCAGGTAATCTTCTGCCTCCTCCACGGAGTATCCGAAGTCCAACAAGGTGAGGAAAGTGGTTTCAAGTTCATCATCGATAGGTGCATCCATCGGTGATGCGACAACACGCTCTTCGTCCTCCTTGGGTTCGGGACCCTCCCCTTCGCCGCCCGCTTCCGGTTCACATTTCGGAACGTAAGGATGATCCGATTTGAACCATCGTTCACCATCGAAACTCACCCATCCGTCGTACCCTTCGATCATGCCCGTCCATGAGCCATCGTGATAGTAAACCATGATGATGCCGTCAGTGTGAGTTAGTTTCAGCACCATTGGATCGATGCAAGGATTCATCGGATCTTCTGCCCTGACATGCTGCTTGGGATATTGTGTGCCGAGTGCGGCTAAGAGAATTAGAAAGCCAGTTTGCTTGAGGATATTCATCGTCTTACCTTTGAGTGAATGCTGTCGAGTGGTGTAATTGCCACACAACAGTTCAAGCGTCAAAGGCTTTTGGAGCGGGCGCAAAGCAAAAATTTACAGGTAGTTTTTTTAAGCGCGTCGGTGTTCACGGTGGGTTCGCGTTTTGGGGCATCGGCAGCACCCGCCTTCGCTTGGGATTCGATACCCACTCGATATCTTATCCCTGGATTCTGAATTTGACTCTGGGTCGAAACGTGTTTCTCCCTGACCGGCATCCCCTATGTACGCTTCTTCATGGTTAAA
>JAAXIK010000366.1:2270-3027 GCA_012270385.1 Rubripirellula sp.
CCGGCGCCCGCCGCCACGGCCAACCCCGGTGCCGCGAGCTCGCTCGCCGGCACGGCCCAGTATCGGGGCTTCATGGTGCCTAGCGCCCGTTGGAGGGCGTGACTCCTGGACTTGCGCTGTCCCACATGGCCGCCCAACGCCGCACGCTGCGTCCCCCTAATCAAGTGGTTTGACTGCCCCTTAGAAAAGCACCGGCTGAAGGAAAATAAAAATAAATTCCACTAAATCTGGTTAGGAATGAAAAAAGATGGCGGACAAGCGAAAGTAGGCCGCAAAACCCCTATAACCCCTATAGCCTGCCAGTTACCAGGCTTATGACTGGCGATTGTGAGGAACGCTTTTTAGATGCTTGTATCGAAATTATCCAAAACATCGTTGGCGGCGGCAGTCTTTGCCGTTGTGTTCCAACCGTGCATCGTGCACGCGCAGACGCGGTCTCGATCGCCCCGAATAGGATCGACGAGATCCGTGAGAACTGCCGTCAGGGGTAGGACGCGGACGCGGGGTAGGTCGCCTCTCTCAACGAGTCTGAGCACCCCTAGCCCCACATCGGCCTTCGGTGAAGGGCCGTTCACCAAAGGACTTTTCGCTGATCCGCCAGGAACGGGTCTGCGTGACCGGGCAAATGTTCGGACACCAGATCGTGCGATTACGAATCCTGATTTCTCAACTGCTCCCACGGCGTTAGAAACTCTGCCGCTTCCTTCTGTCGATGTTTCCGCTTACGTGTCCGCCGCGCCCGCAGCGATTGCCTGGG
>JAAXIK010000356.1 GCA_012270385.1 Rubripirellula sp.
ACTCGCGAGGTGCTTGCTCGAACGGCATTCTTGATCGGTAAAGCATCGAACGATACGCAGAAGCGTGAAGAGCTTTTCAATCTCACCAAAACAGAAATCGATAAAGCTCTCGAACTTGCAAAAGACGATCAGACTTCGCTCTATTCCCTAAAGATCGAGTACTTGGGCACACTCGCTGATGAGGAAGGTTTGAAAGCGATCACTCAGATCGTGGTGGATTCCGATTTATCCAGATTTGACAAAGTGAGGCTGGAAGCCCGCCCCTCCGAGTGGGGGGGAGATGATGAAAAGGTCTTGGAGAAACTCCAACTAGCCACCAAAGAACGACCCACACCCCGAGTGCTGCTTAGCCAAGCCGCGGTCTATCGACGTCTCGGCAGACAAGCCGAAGCCACCGCCGTGCTACAACAAGCTCTCAAACTTGCACCTAACAATGGCGATGTCCGCTATGCAGTCGCTGCATCACTGATTGCGGAGAACACCGACGACACGAAAAAAATCAAGTGGGATGAACTCGCTGCGTTGATGTCACAGGATGCCGGAGCGACCAACAACAACCGATTGCAACACGCGGTATTCCTCTATGGCCAGGGCGACACACTGCAAAAGCGGGAAGCAATCGTAATCCTACGCAAGCTTATCGACGAGAGAACCGAGACAAGCGAAGATGCCATTCGAATGCTCGCCGCAATCCTTCGTGAACAGCTTCGCGACGATCCGGATGCCCCCGACAATATTCGTGACAGTAAGATTCTGGAAGTGCGCAACCTTTACGCGAAACTCCGTTCCAACGTCGCACCCAACGCCGGAGACATCTATCAGTACTGCAACTTCCTGCTTGAACTGAACAACAAAGAAGATTACCCACAGATCGAACAATTCCGGGATGAACTGGTAAAGATGCGAGCCGGTGTCATTTTTGGACTCGAGGTCGGAGTGAGATATGCTCAGCTTACGATCGCCAAAGAAGACTTCCCCGATGAGATTCGAAAATGGGAAACCGAAGTTTCGCGACTTGGACTTCTCAATGCCGATAGCGTCTCTCTCGCCGCAGGCAGCTCACTGCTCCGCTTGGGAAGACCAGATCTAGGATTGGAGTACTTTAAGAATCTGTATCAGAGCAATCCTAAATCGCTCACCCAGTAGTTTGTAGAGTTGGTGGGTGCACAGCAGATCAATGACGCCATTGACTTCGCGCTGCCACATTACAAAGACAATGGCGATGCAAATTCAGCAACGCTGTTTGTGAGTGGACTCAATCGCCTGGGGGAAACCTCACTCAGCGATGAACATGCTCAGATTGTGAATCAGATTTTGATGAATCATCAAAACAATCTGGATCTGCTTGAAAATGTGGCAACTCTTCGCCTGCAACATCAAGACTCCGAGGGTGCTGTCGCCATCTTTAATCGTATCCTGAAAGTGGATCCACTCAGAATCCGAACACTGAACAACATGGCAATGACCTTGGCCGAATTGCCCGGTCGTGCAAGTGATGCGATGAAGTCAGTCGATCGAGCCATCAAGCTGGCGGGTGAAGATCCTGAACTGCTCGACACCAAAGGCTTCGTCTTGATGAAGTCAGGTGACCTGAATGGTGCCGAGAAAATCTTCCGGCAGGCATTCAATGCAACTCAGGAACCTCGCTTTCAGTTCCATGAGATCATGTCGCTGATTGCACAAGAAAAACAAGAACAAGCAAAGCAATCGTTCCGATCGCTCGATGTGAAGCGATTGAACCCAGCAGGCCTCACCATGGCCGAGAGAAAGCAACTGGAAACTTTGAAACTCGATTTCCGTGGGAATGAATAGTTCGCCGGCTTTGTCGATTGTGTTCATTGAACAAAATGGCAAAAAAGTGAGCATCTCATCTCCAAACCCAAGCACCGAATTACACCTGTAAATATTTAGCACGAGCTCAAGAAAAAGAATAACCAAGTGTCCGAAGTAGAAACTGTTCCAAAAGATGTGGTGATTTCCAGACGGAGACCGATGCTTGTCGTCATCGCTCTTTTGATGACCTCCGCTGTAGTGCATGGTTCGATTGATGGCCGATGGTCAGTGAAGAAGGATCTTATAGCGCAGGGTGAACAAATCCGAACGCTGCCCGAAACGGCCGGAGACTGGAAATTGGTCGCCTCCCCTGAAATGCACGAAAGTGCCCTTCGCATTCTGCAATGTCACGGATGGGATCAAAGGCAGTATCGAAATTCAGTCACAGGCCAATTCATCACGGTTGCTGTGATGTTTGGTCCACGCGGCCCGATGGCCGTGCACACTCCCGAAGTCTGTTTCGACTCTGTGGGAACCAGTCAAACACGAGATCGTCGAGTGGAATCCATCTCGACTTCACAAAACGATCATGAACTTTGGTCAGTGGAATTTTCCAGCAAAGACTCTCCAGACGACCGTTTTGAATCTTGGTACGCATGGAGCGACGGAGGAGCCTTTCAGGCGAGCAAACTGCCGCGTGTCTGGATGGCCAGCAACCTTTACAAAATTCAACTCTCCGGCCCCACAGGCAGCGGAGCAGACCAGCCAATCCAAGACTTCCTTGCCGAATTCCTTCCCCAAGTGGAAGTGGTTCTGGAATAGATGCGGAACCTCGCGATGTAATTCGCGCAATTTAACGAGCCCAACACGAAAAGATCATTTGAACATTTCCCATGCCTAACTACCATTGGGTTAAACCAGCCAACCAAACGGGGTAGAGCTCCCTCAGCTCGAGACGACAATCACCGCTTGATTTTCTGGCCGACTCACGAGACAACCACTTTTCACAAAATATTACTTAGCATGTCTCTCACTGAGATTTCCCGCACTGCAGCCTCGACAACGGAGATGGGCCACAGCTTCTCTCCAAGTGAGAGTGCGCGGGTGTCTCCAGCAAGCAACTGGACTGACTCAGTTAGTGAAGCAGATGTTGAGTTCAGCCTACGCACACCCAGTCAGCGTTACCTATCCTTCAAAAGTGGTATCGATTGTGCGATAGGCTTTAGCCTGCTTGTCGTGAC
>JAAXIK010000235.1:0-2513 GCA_012270385.1 Rubripirellula sp.
ATCCAATTCGATGAGGGTTCATTCAGAAACAAAATCCGTGAATGTCACCCGCCGTAGGTTGATTGGTGGTCAAATAGTCCATCTGACCAAGAAATACGCATTTCTGTCGATATGTTCACCGCCGTGAATTGCAACATCGGTTTTATTGTAGGGCAATGTGCAAATCAGGGCGCGGTACTTGGCAACGATGACCTTCAGGAAGATCGATTGTGCCTGAATGCTAGTGGTACGGGGTATGTCCTGACTTCCCCTCGCTCCATCGCATTGATGGTTCATAATGGTTACACTCGCAAAGGTCGGTCCGATATTTGTTGATTTGAATTACCGCTTTCGGGCCGACAATCTAGGGGTCGTGTCTCGGTTGTCGAAAAATCTGGAGAATCATTTGAGCCAGTTTCGCATAGGAATCTTATCGAAGCTTCTGCTTGCTTCATTCCTTGTTATTGCAGGGTGTTCTTCATCCTCGGAGAGTGAACAGCAATCCGGTTCCAACAATGAGAAGTCAGTGAATTCCTCTGATGCTCTTGCTTAACAAAACAGATCCACGAGTCCTAACCGTCAGACTGATCGATTGGAAGATGCATCACGCTTGATCGAAAGTGGCGAGTACAAAGCTGCTTTGGAGCTGGTTCAAGCAGAGCTTGTTGCAAATCCTGGGCAACCGGAAGCTCTGCGGCTTGCGATGACGATTAGTGGACTACAAGGCAATTTTCTTGATGCGGGTGAAATGGCAAGGCAACTTGCTGAAGTCGATTCGGGTAATGCCGCTGAAATTTTACTTGCGGCGTTTGATTTGCATTTACGTGCATCCGCTTTTGATCGAGCTGAACAGGATCTTCTCTTGGCCGAGAAAGCCGATCCCAAATCGGGGCAGGTGCAGAGACGGTTGGCTCAATTTCTCAACGCACAGGGTCGTCGCCACGAAGCGAGCCAACATGTCTTTAACTTGATTAGGCTGCGTGTGATTCAACCCCAAGAGTTGCTAAGCCTAGTGGATCGACGAGGGCCATTTTTGCTCATGTCTTTTGATGAATTCTCCAAGTCGACAAAGGCCAGTTTGTTTGAACTCGGCAAAATTCGCTATCGATACTCTGCAACCAGGAGTGATCGAGAGGCTGATTTACTTGCCGTCGAAAACTTAGCAGTCGCCTTTCCTCAAGTCCCCGCAGTATGGGCGTTTTATGGTCGATTGTTAGTGGAGCTTGAAAAGTTCGATCGAATCGAGAAGTGGTTGGAGAGCGTTCCCGAAGGTATTCAGCAGCATCCAGAATATTGGAATGCAATTGGTTTGTGGATGGTTCAACAAGAACGTCATGACGAGGCAATTCGAGCTTTCGCGGAGGCAATTAACCGCGACCCCGGAGATCGTGACTCGATGAGATCCATGATGTCTTCACTACTGGAAATCGGAGATGAGGAAACAGCGACTGAGATTCGCGGACGATTAGCGGATTTGGATCGCTTGTTCCGCATTGCGAAAGAAGCGGACCAGGAAGATGCAATGTGGATTTCTAAAATGCTCCAAGAGCATGCCAGGCCGTGGGAGGCATCCGCAGGGTTTCTCTCTGCTGCTCAAGCGGCGAACCAAATCGGGCAGGTGATTTCTGAGGTAGATCAGCGGCATGCTTCGATTACACCGTGGGAGCAGCGTGCGACCCTAACCGATCTGCGGAGAGCCAAACTCAAGCAGTTGCTGGGTTTTACGACGTCCGATTGGCCGATGCCGGACTTATCCAAGATCCAGTCCATTGCCAGAGAGGAAGTTCCTGAGGAATTTCAACGCGGGATAAGCATGGCCAACAAAGCTGGAGAAACGGGGCTGAATACTACCTTCGTCAGTGATTTTCCACTCGATGGCAGCCCGATGTTTCCCCATCAAGCCAATGGCGGTGGGATCGCTGCGCTCGATTTTGACCTCGATGGACATTGTGATCTTTATTTTGTGCAGTCGGGTGGGTCTCCTCAGAGTGAGAATAGTTCACAACCCAATCAACTGTTTCGAGCGACAAGCGAGGGATCGTATCACGATCATTCTCTTTCTGCAGGTGTGGCTCATCGAGGTTTCGGGCAAGGGGTATGTGCGGGAGATGCAAACCAAGATGGGTTCATGGATTTGATTGTCGCTAATATTGGACCCAATGTCGTTTACTTGAATCAGGGAGATGGCACCTTTCGACAAGCAGATGATTGGCTGGTGGGCCAAGACACTGTTTGGACATCAAGTCTTGCACTCGCAGATCTCGATGGAGATCGGTTACCCGACTTGATTGAGGTGAATTACATTGATGATGAGCAGGTATTTGATCGATCCTGTACCGATAATTATCTTGACTGCCAGCCTCAAGCGTTCCGGAAATGCGCGGATGTCATCCATCGTATGAAGAGTGAAGGTGGCTTGGAGAGATGGAGCGAGGGACTGCTTTCTGATGTGAGTCCGAAGCTTGGGGTTGGTGTTGTGGTTGCAAACTTCGATGGAAAGTTTGGTAAGGTTTTTGTGATCTCCAATGATGGGG
>JAAXIK010000235.1:2523-3013 GCA_012270385.1 Rubripirellula sp.
CTCTTGATATAAACCGTGGTGGTGACCGATTCCAGCTAAAAGAGTCAGGCACTCTGCTTGGATGCAGCATTGGTCGAGGCGGTAATAGCCAAGCGTGCATGGGGATTGCATTTGGTGATTTCAATCGTGACTCGACGCTAGACTTGCATGTCACCAATTTCCTCGAAGAGCCGGCTAATCTTTATCTTCAGTCCAGTAACGGGACCTTCATTGATGAAGCGATGAGGTATCAAGTCGCCGAACCCTCGAGGAGTGTTTTAGGTTTCGGTACGCAGGCGGCTGATTTTGACAATGATGGATGGCTTGACTTAGCGGTTCTCAACGGGCACGTGTTTGATGGCCGTGGGGATGCCCTCCCCTTCCGTATGAAGCCGCAGCTGAGGCGAGGAAGCAAGCGGGGCTTTGAGTATCAGCAGGAAGCGGAGGCCGGGTCTTATTGGCAGTATATATCGTTGTGAAAACCAATGTGGCAATTGGATTGAAATAGCGG
>JAAXIK010000346.1 GCA_012270385.1 Rubripirellula sp.
ATATTTTGGCGGGTTTGAAACCAGAGGTAGATCTTTCAGTTCTACCTTTCCAATCGCGAAAAAATTTGTTGCAGCGAGGTTCGGACTCTTTGCATCAATTCGAAGTGGATCAATGATCTGATCCATCCGGCAACCTTCATCGAAGATGAGCAGTTCGGCTGTTTTGGACCGCAAGAAAGTGGATGCTTCCTTTGAATTGCTGATTTCGATCACGTTATATCCAACTTGTGATAAACATCGCTTCAACACCGAGCGGGTGCTGATGGAGTCTGAAATCAGAAGGGCGGTGGGAGGTGCCTCAGGACTGGGAACTCGAGGTGACGATTCCATGCTGCCTGTCGACCCCATTAAAGGGGTTGGGTCGGGTGATGTGGTCCCGCGAATGGCCCTCGCGTGGTATTGGGAATTCAAAAGTTGATATGGATTCACAATGAGAACGGTCTCTCCGCTACCTGAGAGGGTGATTCCATCTAGGTAGGGGTGTCCTTTAACGATTTCAGGTAACTGCTGTACGACCATCTCTTCGGGGCCAACAATGCGTTCAACTAAAAGATTGAATCGCTCCGGTAGATCGCTGGACTGCTTGAAAGCGTGATAGGCAGTCAGGTCGACAATCACTGCAGCTGGACTGGGGTCCGCTGGCATGGGAATCCGTTCACCTGAGAGGCTGTAGGTTGGTAGTTCTGGATTGCATTGACCAGCAAGCTGGACATGATGCATCGGTATCCCAAAGGTTTGATTATGTTCAGAGAAGATGAGGATGTGCTGAATCAGCGAAGGTAACGGCACATTCAAACGGATGGTGGTTCCGGTATTTGCCTCAGAGCTTATGTCTACCCAGCCACGCATCTTTTCCATGTCTGATGCAACGATGTCGAGTCCGATGCCTCTCCCTGCAATCGTGTTGATGCTATCTCTGGTGGTGAATCCAGGACGCAGGATAAACTGTGCAAGGTCTTCTCGTGATAGACGTTGGTTCTTCTGAATGAGGCCAAGCTGAATTGCTTTGCTTTGAATTGATTGGAAATCTAAACCTTTTCCATCATCAGTCACCTCAAAGAGCAGAGACTCCGGCGAGGCGACCACGCGTACGGTGATTTGACCTCGAACAGATTTACCAACCCGCTCACGTTCCGCCGGTCTTTCAACTCCATGGCAGACGGCATTTCTGCAGACATGAATCAATGCGTCCACGAGTTGTTGTTGAAGATGGGTCTCCAGTCGCTCCTCTTCACCGATGAACAAGAATTCGACGTCCTTGTTCTCTTCCTTTGCCGCATCGAGTACTGCCCGGTGAAGCCGTTGGGCCAGACCTCGAAGCGGGGTTCGGCGAAGTGATGTAAGTTCCTGCCGGAAATCTGAAATGAATGCATTTACCGATGCATTTCCATCCACAAGCGGCTGTGTTCCAAGGTGAAGTGAACGGTGGATTTCATTGATGTCATTCGCGATTTCGCTTGCGTACGATGCATCATCCAGCTGACCAAGATCTGTCAGGTTGGCACCTAGGGATCGAATCTTGGATGCCGTTGTCGATAGCTCCCGAATCATGGATGCGAGGAATTGAATTTCTGTGTCCCTTCGATTCCTCAACATGACCAACTGAGCCAATCGGTCCATGAGTCGATCAAGCTTACTTGTCTCAACACGAGCCATAGGGTTCACTCGACCCATGGTCCCGTTGATCAGTGGATCTACTTTTTGGATGCTATCGGGGGCATTCAGTTGTGCTGCGGCGTCCTTCGGTGTTTTCAAAGCCAGTACGTCGCGTAACTGATCAATGGTGTCAAAGAGTTCGCAGGAATTGGATTCATTGATGGAGGAATCTTGGTAATCAAAGTTTTCTTCGAGTCGGTGAAGAATGGTTGCCAATTTTTCGAGTCCAACGCTGGCAGACACACCCTTAAGGTTATGGAGTTCCCGACATACCGTAGTGTTGGTCGCGTTCGTGGGAACGGCCCCCGTTGAGCGCAGTAGAGAGCTTTCTATAGAGTCCACGCATTTATTCGCATCCTCCATGAAAGCTTCACGCAATTCTGCATCAAGGCTATCGAGGGTTTGGACTATTTCTGACCAAGTCTGACTTGTCTTGCAGGTGTAGTCCTCCTCCCGTGCTGCGTTGCCTTCCATCTCTGTTGGAATAGACGGTAAAGGACGTTTCGTCGCGTTCTCAACGCGTGCGGAGGAACCCGGATGAGGATGGCTTGATTTGTTCATGATCCAACCTTCCCCGCATGATCATGCCGTTGGTTTTCAACGAGGAGGACAGGTTTCTGATGGTTGGAGACTGAAGTCCCGGAGTCGAAATTGTCAGGTTGCAGACACTGTGTTAAGCGATCGACTGTCATCATTAAATGCTCGTCGATTTCTGCAATGGACTTCGCTGTCCAGTTTGCGTCTTGCAATTGTTGTCGATTGTCTCTCGCTTCCTCGGAGATTAATTCAATGGCGGAGAGGATTTCATTCGTCAGCGTTAGCTGATTACCCGTTTGGTCACGGATGAGTTCCATTGTTCGTTGTGGTGACTGTGATTGAGCGAGATTGTAACCGAGCTCTTTTAATATTGTGCTTTGATTCAGCTTTTTAAGTTGTAGATTTTCACGATAGATTTTCAAGCTGGATACAGCGTCTTGCACTGTAATGTCAATCAGCTCCAGTAAGACGTTAATTTCGTGTGCAGCCTCACTTGCGTGTTCCGCAAGTTTTCGTACTTCGGTTGCAACGACAGCAAAACCTCTACCTTGCTCACCTGCTCGGATAGATTCGATGGAGGCATTGAGCGCCAGCATGTTGGTCTTGGTAGCAAGATCCGAGATTACATTGACAACTCCTGATGCTTGTCTTGTTGGGTCTCCTAGATCGCTGAGTTTTCTTCCAGAGGATCGATTCGCACCTTCAAGGTTGTCTAATTCGTTTTTTACTTGGGTGATACTTGTGATAAGTTCTTCCACCGATTGAAATGCATCCGTATTTTTCTTGATGACCCCATCCGCATTGCCATGTATGGCTT
>JAAXIK010000456.1 GCA_012270385.1 Rubripirellula sp.
ACCTCCTGAGTCCGCTGAACTATGCGATGCGCATCAGAAGAAGCAACTCCACTATCAACGTCTACCGTAAAGACATGTGCACAACTGGGGCACTTAGATCTCTTTCCGATATTCTCATCTGCGATCCTGAGAGTGCTTTGGCACTCAGGACACTGCAACTCCACAGACATACCAACACCGAGAATGGGCGAAGCCGGATGTTGGCCGGGGCCGGCCGGAGCCTGCACCTCGGAGATACCCTAACCCAGCGACCCAGTGGCGTCACCCCTGAATGCAACTTCTCCCACGTGATGCAGAAAATAAGCTCCATTAACTCGGTGGGGCGACCTCACTCGGTGAAATCACTCGAGTCGACCTGCAGCCCACATCACGCCGTTCGTCAGGGTTTGGAGAAAAACCTTGTCCGAGAAGGTTTCATTAGAGTGGCCGTAAGTCGTTCCAAATACCCGGCACTTATCAAATTGATTTGTCCAGATGACCGGATGTTTTTTCCCCGTCTTCTCGCTCGTTGAAGTAGCGAGCACCACTGTGTTCGGCCAAACCTTCTCAATGATGTAAAGCTCGTCCAAAGCGCTGCGATATCCACTTGGAAATCCCTTCATGATGGGATGCTTTTGCTCAACCACATCGATCGGATAGTGACTTTTGTGCTCATGCCGTCGACTCGTTACACCGAGAAATTGCCTCCAGTCATCGATTTCAGCAGATCGATAGGTATGCATCGCACAGTGAATCACGACCGCATTAACGCCTTCACGATGGGCGTCGGTAATGCGTCTTATGTAATCAGAGTCGGTAGTGTTAGCGAAGCACTCATTGTGAATAACGAGATCGTACCCTTTGGCCCAATCTGAATTATTGTATAGGTCAATTTGAGCGGATGTGCCTTTACCGCCTTCATCGACAACATCCCATTTCGCGGAAACACCACGCTCCTTCAGTGCCAATTGCATCGCCTTGGCCTGAAAGTCATAGTCATGACAACAACCACTCGTGATTAGCAAAATCCTTAGTGCTGTCGACTCTTGACTATCATCAGCAGTGGCTTGGGCACACGTAAAACTGTACGCAATAGCGAGCAGAGCGAGGGCAACAAAGTAATTGCTTTTGAGGCGAGTCAAAGTCATGAGGAAATCCAGAGCGGGTAGGCTGCCTCCGGCGTGGATAGCGGCCAAGACGAAGTTTGAAATAAATAAGTTGCGGATCGCTATTCGCTTGGTCACCAAGCTGAATGAGCTCCATCGATGAGCCTAGAACCGATCTTCCACCTCAACGGGCTCCATCACTTTGGTATTGCGTTCAACCGCAATCACCGTGGTCCTCTGCCTAGCCCCATCACGACTTTCAGCAGTTACAGGAAGCACTTGCCTTTTATCTGGTAGTTCCATTCGGACAGTGAATGAACCATCTTCCCTCAGCTTCACGGGGCGACCCGCAACCGAAACGACCGCAGAAGGAACTGTCTTCCCAAAAACAATCAATTCGGCATCCACATCAAAGGGTAGATTTGTCTGACGCAGTAAGGAGGGATCAGTAACCGATTGGCCGCTATCACCCCGAGAGGGCATCTGGCGACTCAGGCGATCTTCAAACACCTCACGAAGATCTCGACTCGTGTTCTCGTTACCACCGCTCAGAGAGTAGATCCGCTCGTAATCCTCAGCAATGTCTTGCCAATGTTCATCGAGACGCTCACATTCACCTGGCCTCGGAGTCTCCACAACGTTGCTGCGGCAAAGCGTATGGAAGTCACCATTGTCTGCCAGGTAACCGATTAAGACCCTGAATCTTGCTGGAGGTTCATCAACATCGAGATACCAAGTGTCAACACCGCCGTGAATCATCACATCGCGTTCTACGCTTTCAGCAGAGTTGTTGTCCACATCGGCGATGCTCAAAAGACGAAGAACCGGCGTTGCGGTATGCCAACGCTCTGCTAGGGAAGACTGAGCTCTTTCAACGGAGGCACGTGTAATCTCCCAGCTAGCCTGCAACCAAAATGAGTCGCGAACTAAAAGCACGATTCGGTCTTGCAGTGGCTCTTTCACTGCCTGCTGCTGTTTTCCTCGATTGACTGCCGCACCGGCCACCAACGTTGCTGTCGACAGATCCTTATTCTGCTGGAGAGTCTCACGCCGCTTTCGGAGCTGTGCCCGAATTCGAGCCGGTTTGGCCGAGACTTTCGGTTCAGGAAGTTTCGGAAGTGGCTTGGAGGAATTTGGTGAATTCGAGCCCACCTTGCGTTTGGTAGTTTTTGTTTTCGGACTGGAGGCTTTGCTGGCCGGTGACTTCTTTACTCGTTTTGAAGTCTCTTTGGCTTTGGTGGCCTTCACAGAACTCGCTTTGGCAGACTTCTTCGCCTTTGCAGTCACCTTCGCGGTAGCTTTCTTTTTCGATTCGGAATTCGCTTTGCGGCGTAAGCGCCGTTGGACTTTGCGGATTTCGTCAACGAGCTCATCTTTTTTGAGTCCGTGCCAACCCGGAACCCCATAATTCTTTGCCAAGTCAGCGAGTTCGCGACGCGTTTGAGCTCTCAAATCTGCGGTCGTGATCATATCCACCTCCAACATTTCTCCCGACACAACCTTTTTAAAAAAACGGCTGCGTCTTGTCTATTTTGTTCGCTGTTCGACGTACTGGCACCTCCTTGTAAAGCACGTGACGGTAGGGTGATGTTGCTCCCAATGCTTCCATTGCAGTGGGAATTGGTGCAACCATCGTTAGATCGCAAGTTGCGTTAGGGCAGGAGTGACAAGTGGGGCATGCCTTTCTGTGAGGTGATGGAGTACTGTCGATCTCACCGAAGTTGATCGACTATTTCCTTCAGGAAGGAAGTTTACAAACCATCGAATCACCGATAACGGCACAATCGTCACCAAAAGTCATTATGCCAAGCGTTTCCAAAAGGTCTAGTGAAGGCTTCCCTGTTTTAGAGAAACCGTGATTGAATTCCCTAGAATTCGACGAAACCCGCTTAAAAAATGGACACCCTGAGAAAGCACCGCGATG
>JAAXIK010000162.1 GCA_012270385.1 Rubripirellula sp.
TCTTCCTGGACATGTGTCTCCAACTATGTGGCAAGTTCAAATGAGTCTTGAGAGGAACTAGCCGTAACCACTGTCTGGGCCACCTGAGTTCGTGACCGATCAATACTCTCGGCGGTCTTTCCTGCTTCGGCCCGCGTGCGACCTTCCTTGATTTCCGACTGGCCCAAAAGGGTTGAATCACCACTAAATCGCGTCACACTATCGAGGGAGTTTTTTGTGATATCGGTGTCGGGTGAAGTCCCATTGGATGCTTGCTGACCATCCGGCATGTTTTGAGGCGGCATGGTGGCTTCGGGCTCGTGACTCGCACCTACCGAGGTGGGCATCTTCTTGAGTTCTTCCAACGCATTGGTTTGATCCGAACGCATGGTCTCGAGTTTTTCTAGACCCGCTCTCATTGCTTTGAGTCGCTTAGCAACGGACAGGGCCGTGGGGGGGCGATTGCTAGCCTCCTTTTCCAATAATTCGTGGACAAGCTCGATCAGGGGTTCCGGTAAGTCGGGATCGATCAGGTCAAGTCTTGCGGGCGGTTGATTCTTCAGCATATCCAGGACTTGTGTCGCATTCTTGCCTCGAAAGGGTGGACGGCCGGTAAGCATCGCGTACATAACACTACCGACTGCGTACAAATCCGTCCTGACCGTGATGGAACTGCTATCCACCTGCTCCGGAGCCATGTAATCGAGAGTACCAAGCATGGAGCCAACGACGGTTTGCTGCCCATCGCCGAAGATTTTTGCAATTCCAAAATCAACGAGCTTGACGTTTTGATCCGAGTTGATGAGCAGGTTTGCCGGTTTTAAATCACGGTGGATCACTCCCACATCATGCGCGTGCTTGAGGGCGGTACAAATTTCGATAGCAGTATCAATGCATTGTCGCCAGGCGATCTTTTTTTCCCTTTTGATCCTCGCTTGTAGCGATTCGCCCTCAACGAGTTCCATCGAGTAGAACAATTGCCCGTGTTCTTCACCGAACCCGATCAGTTTGACGATCCCTGGATGCTGCAAACTCATCAGGGTCTTGATCTCTGCGTCGAACCGCCTGCGAAATCTTGGCTCGTCAGCGACCTGTGCGGCGATAATCTTGACAGCGACCTTTTCTTTCGATTTTGCGTGGGTCGCACGAAATACGGATCCCATGCCACCCTGACCAAGCTTTTCGCCCAGCTCATAAGGCCCTACGAAATCAAATGGGGGCATGTCAGTCACTCAATACGGAGATGGGGATGGATCAGGATTCAGTTTGGACCGCACAACAATCCTACGTCGACATTGTACGAAATGGAAGTTTCGTGCGTTGGGAGGAGTTTTCCAGCAAAGCGAGATTCCATGCTTTTTGTGAAAGACTTATGATCACTGTATGACTGAGCAGCATTGTACTGAAACCGCGAGACCGTTTAGGAAGCAGATCGGCTTACCCGTTTTAGCCGCCATCCTTCTTTGGTTTGCGCAGGCTCCCTTTTCCCTCTGGCCTATCGCTTTTCTAGGTCTCACCCCGCTTATCTCCATGATTGCGCGCGAGGGATCCATCAAACGTGGTCAATGGTTAGCGTTATGGATGGCTGGAACTCTTTTTTGGTTGGTCTCTTTGGAGGGACTCCGACACGCACACAGTTTAATGTTTTTGGGTTGGTTCGCGTTATCAGCTTATCTGGGACTTTATTGGATTCTATTTGTCTATGCCGGAAGGTGGATGCTTCACGACCGGTCGTTTTCGCTCGGTTTCAGCGTCGCAATCGCTTGGGTCGGTCAGGAGTATGTTAGAAACTACCTCTTATCAGGTCTTTCCGCCTGCATGCTCGGACACACCATGGTGCACACCCCGGTAGCGATGCAAATTGCTGCATGCTTTGGATCCTACGGGGTTAGCTTATTTGTGGTCACCGGGAATCTATTGGCCTTCCAGATTATGCGTTCCCGAACTCTTCTTACCTGGATACCAGCCCCGAGCTGTTGCAAAACAGATTTGACAAACCCTGAAGAGGAAACCACCGAGGATCCAAAGACCGACCATCAGAACAGATCCGTAAAAACCGTCGGTTGGCGTTTGGATAGCGTTCTCTGTATCGGTTGGATCGGTTGGGTCTTGGTTTATGGAGTATGGAAACTGGAAACAGTGAAGAGCGACAAGGCTGAGACGCTTGGAACCTACGTTTTGATTCAACGCAGTGAACCGGTGGAATACATCCAGCCAACGAGCCGAGCAGTTGAAATCTATCAGGCCTACGTCAAGGAAACACTCGATGCCCTGTCGCGTCAAACGGGTTCCATTGATGCGATTGTTTGGCCGGAATCGATGTACTCGGCTGGCAATCCATGGAGGGAGATTGAGCCAGGTTGAACAAGCTCGAGTTCCAATAACTTGGATGGGCTAAGGCTCGCTGCCGAAGCAAGCGGACTCAGCATGTTAGATCTCAGACGTGCGATCGGTGAAAGTCAGCAATACTTCCAACAACGGTCTCAGCTGCTAGTTGATGCGTCTCAAGCGACACTCGCATCGAGTGATCCCGTACAAGTGCTCGCGGGTTGTGGTGTCATGCGTTATGCCGCCGAACCAGAAGTTTACTGTGGCCTGGTTCAAATCGGTCAAGATGGTGGCGTTCAAGACTGGTACGGCAAAAATCATCTGGTGATGTTCGGTGAATACATCCCGTTACTGTCTTCAATCCCCTATTTGAAAGACCTGTTGCCACCCGGCATGGGCCTCAAAGCCGGATCGACCGCACAGCCTTTTGACGTCAACGGCGTGAATCTGCTACCCAACATCTGTCTCGAAACTGCGGTCGAACGCGTCGCGGTCAATCATGTCCGCAAACTCAGAGAGCAAGGACTGGCGGTAGATGCGATCGTCACCGTGACCAATGACGGCTGGTTTGACCGCTCCTCAGTGGTAACCCATCATCTGCACTGAGCTCAGTTTGTTGCTGTCTCAACCGGGGTTCCCCTTTTGTCCGCTGCCAACAACGGTCCCACGGCTTGGATTGATTCCGAAGGAAGAATTGTGCGG
>JAAXIK010000068.1 GCA_012270385.1 Rubripirellula sp.
TTTTGTACAAACCCTGGGGGTCCCGCTGCTCACAACTACTCAGAGGGGTATCCATGAAAACCTCCAGGAAATCACCCGGCTGACCATCCCGATTCACCAGCCGCCTGACCCGATCTCTGTCAATCCGATAGGGGCTCACAAACGCTGTCAAAGTGATCACGCCAGCGGATCGAAACAACGCAGCGACCTCTCCCACCCTGCGAATATTTTCCTGACGATCCATTTCGGCAAATCCCAAGCCGAAACGTGATGCGAACTCCGCACCATGCTCCTCGTTGAGTCGGTCAGGTGGCGAGCAAAGACCGTGGCGAATGTTATCACCATCCAATAGCATCGTGGAGCATCCACGCTGGTTGAGCAGACGATCGAGCTCGTTGGCCACCGTGCTCTTGCCGCATCCACTGAGCCCCGTAAACCAGATCACCACTCCTTTCTGACCAAGCTGCTTCTCCCTCGCAGACCGCTCCACTGCTTGTTCGTGCCAAACGATATCCGATGATTTTGCCACCCGTGTTTCCTCTTACCCCACAAAGGGTCATGGACGTTCAGAATCTACTGAATTCCGAAATGTTCTGAGTTTCGCAATTTCCAGGGGAAATCTGATCGCAAAGCGACGCTGAAATAAAGCTCCCCAAGCCCAGTCAGATGGATCCCCAAAAGATCACTACAGCGATTCAGGATAAATGATGATTTCAATCCGTCGATTTTCTGCTCGACCGACAGGGGTCTCGTTACTACCCAAAGGTCGGCTTGCCCCTTGAGCCACAGCGGATAATTGCCCGCCATCAAGACCGCTGCTTCGTGCCATGAGATCCACCAGGGCCGAAGCCTGTGCCGAGGTAAGCTGCAACGGGGTTCCGTTCGTACCGTTATAGAGGGACGAATTATCGGCGAAAGCTTCCACCCCAATCCGGTTGCGGGCGAAGATCGCAGAAAGTTGTGCTGCAACAGGCTCGATTACATTTTGGGCAGTGGGAAGAAGTAACGCCGTTCCGGGTTGGAAGAGACGGTCTGCTGGGATTCTTATCCTGCGCTGGATTCCGTCAGGAATGATGTCCAAATCTGCGAGTCTCAGCTGAGCCGCCTGAAGCGATAGGCTAGTGTTCGGCTTGATGACAGCACCACCACGCATTTGCGTCGAAGCTTGCATTCCACGAACTCTCGACTCCGCATCTTGAGCCATCAGCTTTGACGCATCGAGCTGCTCACTCATGGAGGCTAATTGCTCTCTCAAAAGCTCGGCCTCGTCCTTAAATACTTCCGCTTTCTGCTCACTTTGAGCGAGTTGGGTATGCAGCTGTCGGTTGTTATCATCCAACAGCTGAACACGCCGGTTCAGTTCCGTGACCCTTGCTTCCAAGGGATTCTCGGTTGGATTGGCGGAGGTGAGCGGCCCCGGTGAGAGCTGCCAAGCTCCAGATCCCGGAGCGGCGTAGTAGGGGTTTTGGGTGCATCCACACATCGCAGTGAATAGCATGGCCATTGCGATCCAACCCGGAGCAAAGGTACAGACTTCCCGAGACCTGGCACGGATCGATGGAGCTGATAGTGATGCCGTCATTCGAATTTCCCTACAATGCTAGCCAAAGCGGTTAACACCTTTGCCCAACCTTAAAAGGTCCAGCGAAATCAAAACAAGTGCAATTTCTTGAGCCGATTCCGCAAAAAACATCAAAATTTATTGATAGCACTCCGATCGTGAGGTTCTCTGGACGGTCCTTCCAATGAATCTCGATCTGAACACAACCACTGATCAACCATGACACTTAACGACGTATCCGTCCAATCACTTCGGCAGTTTTTTCCAGCACTTTCCAGAGAGTTCCACGGACACCCCATCGCTTTTTTCGATGGCCCCGCCGGAACTCAGGTTCCCCAGAGGGTGATCGACGCCATCGGGCGATACCTCGTCGACTGCAATGCAAACCACGACGGTCTTTTCAAGACAAGCATGGATAGCGATCAAATGCTCGCGGAGGCTCACCAGGCCTGTGCTGATCTACTCGGAGCCACGGACCCGGAAACGATCTCTTTTGGCGCAAACATGACCAGTCTCACTTTTGCACTCTCGAGATCCATCTCGCAGAATTGGTCTCCCGGAGATGAGATTGTTCTCAGCCGCTTGGAGCATGATGCTAACTTCACTCCTTGGGTGCTGGCCGCTCGTGACCGAGGTGTCGAAGTCAAGACCATTGACGTGGATCCATCCGATTGCACGCTACGCCTTGAGCAGTATCGCGAGAAAATCACGCCGCGGACAAAACTGGTAGCCGTGGGGTGTGCATCCAACGCCGTAGGCACCATTAATCCAGTTGAGCAAATCTGCAAATGGGCATCCGAGGTGGGTGCCCTTTCCTTTCTCGACGCAGTCCACTTTGCCCCGCATGCTTTGATGGATGTTCAGAAGTGGAACTGCGATTTTCTTGTTTGCAGTGCTTACAAGTTCTTTGGGCCCCACGTGGGAATCATGTACGGAAAACGGGAACACTTAGAGTCGCTGCAACCTTACAAACTACGAACCGCTCCGGATTCTATTCCTGGCCGATGGATGACGGGGACTCAGAATCACGAATGCATCGCAGGAACACTCGAAGCGGTTCGTTACCTGGCATCTCTCGGAAATCCTCACCCCAACGCTCAGTCTACCGAGCCGGGTTCTATCGAGCTCAGGTACCAACTCTGCACTGCCATGTCTTCCATCCGGGAGTACGAAGCGTCACTGCTCAACCCATTGCTGGACGGTTTGGATCAGATTCCTAACATCAAAGTTTGGGGAATCACAGATCGAGAGCAACTACAACACCGATTGCCAACCCTCTCCATCACACACCAAAAACTCTCCCCTAAAGAAGTTGCCCAGAGCCTTGCCGATGTGGGGATCTTCGTTTGGCACGGAAATTACTACGCCTTGCCACTCACCGAGGCACTGGGGGTTGAGCCCGAGGGAATGGTCAGAATTGGCCTCTGCCATTACAACACGCAAGAAGAAATTGAGAGACTATTGAAGC
>JAAXIK010000253.1:0-7202 GCA_012270385.1 Rubripirellula sp.
TCCGCTACGATCTTGCCCGTCGCAGAATCGTCCTGGAGGAAGGCCAACACTTGTGCTAATTCACGGTCAACTTCGTTCTGCCCCGTGGGGAATTGTGATCCCAACTGATCCACCAAACGCTGGCGGTCCTTTCCCTCAATCGCTCCAAGACGAATAGCAATTAATCCGTAGGCACGCAGAAGGTCGATTTGCTCACTCGAACTCAGGCCTGACCAGTCCACATCTTGTAGGGTATCGATTGCGAGTTGGTGGTCCGCTTCACCTCCGTTACGAGCCAAGGCAACGACTGCAAGAATCCGAGCTTGTGAATCGGTAAGTTCACCTAGCTTGGTTCTCCACTGATCGACCGGCTGATGCTCCAAGGCGATACGTGAAGCAAATCGAATCCCGCGATCGGAGTGACCGAGGTTGGAAATAGCGAGTTGAAGTGACTCTTCGGAGGGTTCAGCAAGATGGGTTGCTTCGATGCGTTGTCGTAGTTTCCGAAGCTGACTTGCTTGCCTCATTTGAGCCTTTTCTGTTCTTTGCTCCGAACGGCCACCAAGCGGTCCAAGATTTCGAATCCGCTTTGCGATCCTCCCCAGGCCAGTAGGTTGGTTAAGATCTTCTTCGGTACCCATTGCATTGGTTGCGCCGGTGTACCGAATTCGATAAAGGGCACTCTGAGTACGACGGCCACCTATGGTGAAGTAAAGTGCCCCATCCGGATGAACGGCAAGGTCGGTGACAGGTAGGGGTGCTGCGGTCGCGAAGGTTTCGTAATTTCCTGCGTAGCTGCTACCGTCTTCGCTCAAGTGGACGGCGTGAATATTCCCGTAACTCCAATCACAGATGAAGAGCGCGTTGTGATATTTCTCGGGGAAGTTCGTACCGTAGCCAAAGCAGATTCCAGTGGGCGAACCTGGCCCAATATCGACTGCTGCACCGAAGGAATCTGGATAGTAAGCCGGCCATTTGCCTGTGCCGTTTCTCCAGCCAAATTCAGCACCGCTAATCACATGATTGATTCGTGTGGGTCGGTACCAGGGAGTACCTACATCCCATTCCATGTCCGCGTCGTAAGTGAACAGTTCACCTTCACGATTGAGAGCGATGTCGTATTGATTTCGGAAACCGGTAGCAATGAGTTCGAGGTCCTTTCCATCTGGATTCATGGAGAGGATGAAACCGCCCGGACCCATGCGGTTGGCGTTGTGGCCTCGAGCGTCAGGCATTCTCCCAAGTAAATGATCTTCACTCCAATTCTTTGGGACTCGACTCCGCGAAATCTCCTCGGGCAAATTGGTGTTATTGCCTGCGCACGTAATAATGCGTTTCCCATCTTGGCTTAGGATTAAGGCGTGCGGTCCGTGTTCAGAACCACCATTCATTGGAACGATTCGTTCTTTCTTATCGTACTGGTCATCGCCATCGGTATCCGTGAGTTTCCAGATTCCCGCAATATCCCCTCGGCTGTTGACGTTTGCATAAAGGGAACCGAAAGCACATAAGAGACCCTGTGCTCCTTCAAACTCAATCTCTAGTTTTTCTATTTTTGCTGGGCTCTGACTGACGTCGATTCGATATAGACCGCCGTATTGGTCACAAGCGATGAGTCGATTCTTGGGATCGACAGTGAGGCTGACCCAAGAACCCTGTGTTGGACCGGGCACTTCATAAATGAGGTCAACTTCAAAACCTTCGGGGAGACTGAATTGCTCAACGGGGGGCGCACCGAAACCCGCTGCGAAAAGGGATGCCGGCATCAATAGAGCAAGCAGGAGGTACTGTGTGGCAGAAACAACGCGTCGCATAGAAGGCGAATCCTCAGAAAACAGGAATTGAATTGAAACTTAACGCTCCGAACTACAGGGCGATTGCGCCCCAATGATAACCGCACTAAGGCATTTGCTCCAACTTTGAACCCATTCTTCTCATTTTAGAGAGGATTCGTGACTTGTAAGATTCTCGCCTGTAGAGGGGGTTGGAGTGGGGATGGTCTGTGCATTTGCTATGGTTTAGGCCTAAGAAAGCAGATTGGACAACTGAATCAGGAGCAAAGACGAAGTGGCAAATCTGATAAACGGATCAGAAGAAATGCAGCGGGCCCTAGGTTGGGATCGCGAATTATCAGCGGATTCCAACGAGCAGGATCGTCTTAGAAGTTACATCGCTTTTCAGATGGCTTCCGCTGGTCTTGCTCCGCCCAGTGAGGGTCATTCGGATGAGATGGCTGCGTTCTCCGCGGGGATACTCGAAAGTCTTCGAGAGAAAAATCATCTTCTTGCTGAGTACCGTGCTCCAATCGATGAGCGTATTGAGCGTTATCTGAACGATCATTTTGCCAGCGTGATTGGGGATCGAACTTTGCGTTTACCCAGTCGGTCTTTAACTCTCGATCGGCACGGTATGGCTCGTGCGCTCAGCCTACCGATTGATGGTCACGAGTTTAAGAATGAATTACTTTCATCCTATCGTTGCCTCAACGGTGTGCTGAATAATCCCAAAGCCGATCGACGCACAACGGCGGGGACATTTCATGTTGCGGAGGGTGGTTTGCCAATCCCTGCGGATAAGCGTGCGGTTCCCGCGGACGTTTTCGTGAACTTGTTTGAAGCAGCGATGTGTCCTCCTGATGAATTGACCCGCCTCCCCTACACCTCTAATTCGGAGCAACAGGCACATACCTGGGTTTCGCTTTTACTCCGGCCACTGGTTTGCCCTGAGATACCTGGAGTCAGTCAAGCCAAGTCCATGGAAGTGCGTTTTTATGTTCCCGGATCGTTGGTTAGCAATCTGGATTTTGTCGAGTCGATCTTCGGTAACGGTGGGGATGCACTCATCGCAGCGAATGACGCTGCTCTGGACGTGGAGGGTTGGTCTGGGCATACCGGTTGTGTGATTCTGGCGCCACATCTCATCCACCTAACCAAGAAAGAATTAGGGTTGCCTCACTGGGATGAAGCTACCGAAAGACAAAGAGCGGACTCGATGTGCTGGAAGGATCCGGAAGAGCGTTATAACGACGGTGGAGCATTCAAGCTAACTTGTCGTAATGAGCAAGGGGTTGTGGTAACACTTATCGCAGATAACTACTACGGCTACTGCAAGAAAGAGGTCAAGACGCAGATCAGTTATGCAACGAATCTAATGGGTAATGCGGAAGAAGAGCACGCGGGTGGAGCGTTGGCTTTTGCTTCCTACTCATTGGGTGATGGATTTAAGGTAAACAGTCGGCTTTATCACGGACGCACATTTGACGAGATCGCATCCGCTTATCCAACGTTTATTGATGTGCAACCCGAAGGTTATGGTATCGATAGACAGTATCCATCAGTGATTTACATTCCTGACACGGCAACGGCAAACCTAAAAGAACGTTGTGTGAAGTGGGAAAAGGATGGCGCTGAGCATCGACTCACCTTGTCTCCAAAAAACGTCTACATCACGCCCAGTGGTTACAAGGTTCGACTGGAAAAACATCCAGCTGCACCTTCGTGGCGTCTGGTTGGGACCACGGCGGAGGGCGTTTTTTGCCATAAGCCTTGTACTGTCAGTGGCGGTGGAAAGAGTGAAATCAGCAAAAGCTTGCGAGACTACATGCTTTACGGTCCTGTATTCGTCGCTGATGTTGAAAAGGATTTTCAATGGTTAGATGAGATCTTCAGCCGAAATTATCAAGACCGATGGAGTACAAGCACGGACGATAAACCTGATTACCAGGACAGGCCGAGTCGAAGCGTCTTGGATCCTACAAGAAGTCTCGGCAGTATGATTCAGCTGCTGACACCGCAACCTAACTACAGTGATGAGTTCAATGAATGGTTGCGGACCATTCCAGAGCATGTTTATGCTCTCGCCTTGATCATCAAGCGTTTCATTGGGCCAGGAGAAGAAAAGAATTGGAAGAGTCTTTTCGGTGTCGATATCGTCAATGGTTCACCCGGCCATGAGTTAAAAATGGGAGATCGAACTCTTGTAGGGACTTACCTCCGAGTTGGGTTAGATGAATCTCGATGGAGAACGTTTAAACTTCGTCAAGATTTTATTGCTGCGGATAAAGTTCAAAGAGAGGACGATATCAGTTGCAGCACCGTGGTTCCATCCACTTGGGTGAATCAAGTAGGTTCAGCGGTTGGAGACAGCGAAAGCTATAAGCTTGTGGAAAATTGCGAGTATCGTTTGTTTCAGAGGCCCGACGATGCTGTACATCGAGGACTGGATAAACAAACCGAATGGGATCTATCTCGAAGCGGAAATTTCATCAGCAACTTTGAACCGATCCCAACTCAGAAGGTTCGTGAGATCGTGGATGATGCCATTGAGTTTGATAAGTTCAGTGGCCCAATGGAAAGCCTGCTTTCCGCTGCTGCGTCCAGAGATGACGGCTTTGTTGTGAGCACAGCTGATCCAAGAATTGTTAATGGACAACCCACCAAGAATCCACGTTACCTTCAAGATCGTCCCGATCTCGTTAACGACCGTGACAGTTATGTTGCGATGCGTGGTATGCAGCTGTGCCGTCGACTAAAGGAAGATGAGGCGGTTGTCGTGCCTGTCGGTGCCGTACTCAGTGGACGTCGGAATAATCCACCGGATCCAGTAGCGGGATTCCGGTCTTTGGCAGTTTATTCGCCATTGCATTATCAGGAATTGCCTGAGCTGCTAATGGATTATGTCTGTTCATTGACAGGTAAGAGCCCAAGCACGACTGGTGCGGGTAGTGAAGGAGCTTTGACAAAAGGGCCTTTCAATGCATTGCTGCCAGCTATCGACGTCAACTCAACCGTGGTTTCCATGATACTCACGGGACTTGGTGGCTTTAGCACTCCGGCCGGTCACATCGGATCAAGATTTGAGGTGGGTCACGATATTTCATTATTGATACCCGAAGTCTGGTGTCGAATGACGCCCGAAGAACGTGATCCGCAAAGTATGATTGATGCGGGGATGCTTGAGAGAATCGAAGATTATGATTGGAACGGCAAAGAGATTCCTGCGAGTCGTCTTGGATACCGGATTTCAAATAAGTTTGTTCGCCGTTATCTGGGTCGCGTGTTCGATAATCCTTCTAAGGTCTTTACCGAGGATATCTTAAAGCCCGAACTTCAAGATGCGGATTCTTTTGCCGATGGACTGCTTCACATTGCGGAAGCTCAGCAGAGGGTCGCTCTTTTGTATATGGAAGATGGCGGCTATGAGCTTGCGTGTCCTCCACTGAAAGCCGTTCTCAGCTTGATGGCATACGGGCAGTACGAGGGTATGTCGATTAATGATCCTGAATTAAGAGAGCTTTTCACTCGTGAAAATTTAATCAAGAGTGATTGGTATCAGCAACGAATTGAAGCAAAGCAGAGAGTGGATATCGAGCACTGGGGGAAACTGGTCGGGCAATTGAAGGAATACAATGAGAAGTCCGCTGGATATGAATTCGCCTCTGAGCTTGATCTTCTCTCACGTATTGAGTTTGCCGAAACGAAATGGAAAGAAGTTTCTTCACCGGATTACCTTCGTTCCTTGATCGGATCCATCGGTGTGGAACCGCTTGGCAGGTGACTGTCGTGGAGAAATCTAGCCTGACCAAGGGCCTCAGAAAAAAATTTGAATTGAAGTAAGTTGAATTTCAACTGATCCCAAAATTTTTCGGTTTAAAAAAAGCTATCTGGCGGCTTGATTCAAGTAAACTTAAGACCTTCCTCGGAGGCAACGCCTTCGATCATCCCCCCCCAACCAATCCATTGATGTAAGCATGGATCATTAGTGATTTACATGGATGCGAATCCCGAGCTTGCACTGACAGAGTTGGCTGGAGCCTTCTGTCACGGTTAACTCGAAGTCGGTGTCGTAATTGCCGCTTGTTCAGCCATCATTCGCTTCAGTCGCTCACCAAGTTTTGATCAAGCACTGGCACACCGTTGTATTCGAAGTCGGTAGTCTCGCCGTGTGAAATCCACATTCGATAAATGCTTTCCCGTACATCTGCTATCGAGTTTCCGTTCATGCATTCATCAAGATTTTGGATCTTGTTGCCTTTACTATCGACTCTCTCTGGAATAGCCCAATCCGAAGAGCTCAATAATCAGCGTCCAGCTCCTCTTCATGTTTCGGAGTCCATTAGGATGTTTCTCGCGGAGCAGTGCTTGGATTGTCATCAGGGTGATTCGGCAGAAGGTGGATTGGATCTTGAGGGCGTGAGCCAAGGAGTATCGGGAGGTTTAGACTTTTCTCAATGGGTGCGGCTTCACGACCGAGTAGCAGATCACGAGATGCCACCTCCCGAGGATGCAACGATCCCGAATCAAGAGCGTGAGCATTTTCTCAGTGTCTTGTCTCATGAATTGCAGGCCCTTGAGAGGGCTAAAAGAGCTGAATCAGGGCGAGTGAATTCAAGACGTTTAACCAATCTGCAGCTCGAACGTACACTGCATGACTTACTGGCGATCGCCACCCCACTGGCGAAACTCATGCCGGATGAGCAACGTGTTGATGGGTTTACCGGTCTTCCTGAATCTCAGTCGATGTCACATTTTCTTCTTCAATCGCATCTCAATGTGGTTGATACTGCTCTCGACTCGGCAATGCAACGCTTGATGGATCAGAAGCGAGGTTACCAGCGAAACTACACGGCGAGGGAGCTTGCGAGAGAGAATCCGAAGCGACGGTGTCGTGATCCCGAGATGATCGACGATCTTGCGGTGGTTTGGTCGAGTGGTCTGGTTTTCTACGGTCGCATCACTTCGACGACGGTGAGCGAGAGTGGTTGGTATCGCATTCGCTTCACTGCGTCGTCAGTGAATCAGCCAGAGGTCGGAGGAGTTTGGTGTTCAGTGCGAAGTGGTCAGTGCAATAGTGGGGCACCGTTGATGGATTGGATTGAATCCTTCGAAGCAACGGAGGATCCGGTCGAGCATGTTGTTGAAGCTTGGGTCCCCGCTGGACATATGATTGAGATTCGTCCCGCAGATTCGACACTGAAACGCGCTTCTTTCCGAGGTGGTCAAGTGGGTGCTGGTGAGGGAGGTCCACAGAACGTTCCCGGTGTGGCATTGCATTCGATGCAGATTGAAGCCATCTATCCTGGTGGTAATCAAGATGAGGTTCGCAGGCGTTTGTTCGGCGCGATGCCGGTGAGACTTCAGTCCAGCGGCAGCGGGAGGAGTTTCGGGGGCCGAGATGGGTTGATCGAGGCGAGGGAGCTTCGGGGGGTTTTCGCTGCGCGTGGG
>JAAXIK010000253.1:7212-15203 GCA_012270385.1 Rubripirellula sp.
AGATCATTTCCGTAGGTCAAGATGCTTTGAAACAGGCGAGTGAGCAAGTTAGTGTTTTCGCTGCGCGTGCGTTCAGGCGAGAGGTGCGTCGGCAGGATATCGCTCAATATCTGGATTGGCTTGAAGTCGAATTGGGTCGCGGTGTTGAACCGGTTCAAGCATTGTTGTCCTGCTACCGAGCGATTCTCTGTTCTTCACGTTTCCTTTTCTTGATCGAGCCGACCGATGATCTCGACCGTGCCGCGGTTGCCAGTCGACTGAGCTATTTTTTATGGGGTAGCATGCCCGATGATGAATTATTCCGTAGCATGCAGCAGGAAGACTTTCTGACGCCAAAGAGTTTGCTGTCTCAAGTTGAGCGAATGTTAGAGCATCCCAGAGGGGATAATTTTGTTAAAGATTTTGCCGCTCAGTGGCTTGATCTCATCGATATTGATTTCACTGAGCCTGATCGAAAGCTCTATCCAGATTTTGATATCGTCGTGCAGGATTCCATGTTGTCGGAGACCCATCGATTCTTGCAGTGGTTGTTGGATCGGAATGCTCCCGTGGTGGAAATGTTCAATTCAAATCAGACATTCCTGAATAGTCGTTTAGCAGCCTACTACGAGATTGACGATATCACTGGCGATAAGATGAGACTGGTTTCTTTGGACGAGAATGCCACGAGAGGAGGGATTTTGACGCACGGTTCTCTTCTGAAGGTGACCGCTAATGGAACGAATACCTCGCCTATTCTTCGAGGAATATGGGTCTCGGAGAGGCTGTTGGGTGTCGCAATTCCACCGCCACCCGACAATGTTCCTGCTGTGGAGCCTGATATACGTGGTGCCAAAACGATACGGGAGCAGATGCAATTGCATCTCAGTCATGTGGAATGCAGCGGTTGTCATGCAAAAGTGGATCCGCCAGGTTACGCTTTGGAAAATTTTGATGCGGCCGGGAAATGGAGAGAATCGTATCGAGTCTCCCAAAAGGGACGCTCGAAGAAAGTGTTAAGCATTGACGCGAGTGGAGTCTTGATGGACGGCCGAGAATTTGACACTTTTCAAGAATTTAAGACCAAGCTTTCAGAGAAACCGTTGCCGCTTGCACAGAATTTTGCCGAAAAGTTAGTTACCTACGGAACGGGTTCAAAGCTTTCGTTCTCGGATCGACATGAACTTAGTAGCTTGATCCAAAAAGCTGAACAGAGTGATTACGGCATTCGCTCCATTTTGGAACAAGTGGTGATAAGTTCCCTATTTCTAAAAAAATAAAACTCAATGACGAAGAAAAGAGTGGGACCGACCAAGATGATGACTGATCCAAAAGCGAAGTTCGGCCGCATGGTGGGTACTCGCTTCATCGACCGGCGTAATGTGCTTCGCGGCAGTGGAATTGCAATGAGTCTTCCGTGGCTAAGTGCAATGCAACCCGCCCTCGCAAAAGAGAATCCTCGGTCTCCTGAACGTTTCGTTGCAGTAACCTTGGGACTGGGGCTGGTCGCTTCGAATCTTGTACCCGAGCAAGAGGGTGCAGACTATCAATCATCGCTCTACCTTCAGGGCATGGAGGATCTTCGAGATCGATATACCGTTTTTTCAGGTGTCTCGCATCCTGGGGTAAAGGGTGGTCACAGAGCGGAAGCCAGTATTCTGACCGCCGCGCCAATGGGATCTTCAGGTCGAGCGAAAAATACAATTTCAGTCGATCAGTATCTTGCGAAGTATCGCGGAAATGAAACTCGATTCCCTTCTTTGGTTCTGAGCACTGGTGGGTCGACCAGTCCCTGCTACACCGAGAATGGTGCGATGATACCTCCCCTTGATCGTGCTTCACGATTATTTGAATTGCTCTTTGTTGATGAGTCACCCGAAGCTCGAAAGCAACAGGAAGCAAGAATCAAGCAGGGCCGCAGCATTATGGATCTTGTGGGGTCAGAAGCGAAATCGTTGCAGCAAAAACTCGGCTCTCAGGATCGAGAGCGTCTCGAAGCATTCTTCTCAAGCGTTCGGAATTTAGAGAAACGCATGGCGGAAACGGAGAAATGGGCGACGTTACCGAAGCCAGAGATAGGTCAGTCAGCGCCGATTGATATTGCAAACCCCAGTGACTTGATTGGTCGCCAAAAAACAATGTTCGAGTTGATCAAACTCGCGTTGCAAACAGACAGCACTCGTTATGTCACCTTGCATCTGCCCGGGGCAGGTGGTGTGATTCCAATTCAAGGTGTGGATCAGGGCTACCATAATCTGAGCCATCACGGAAAGGATGAGGCCAAGTTGGAACAACTGGCACTTGTGGAATCTGCCTTGGTAAAAGAATGGGCCGAGTTTCTGCGATCGCTTCGGGGTCACTCGGATACGAGCGGCAACCTACTTGACCATACCTCGGTTTTGTTAACCAGTAATCTCGGAAATGCCTCGAATCACGACAATCGTAATATGCCGGTATTGTTTGCCGGTGGGCCCTTCGGTCATGGCAAGCACCTAGCCTTTGATCAACGCAATAATTACCCACTGCCCAACTTGTTCGTCTCGATCCTGCAAGCCAATGGTCTAGCTGTAGATCAGTTTGCAACCAGTACAGGGACCATGGCTGGTCTGGACAGGCGACCGGTTTGATTACGTTTAACAAGAGCTCTGAGCTCATTGTTCTGGAGCGGGCGTTTCGTATAGTTCTGGGAATACGTGTTGTTCCAAATTCATTCGTTGAATGATACTGCGTAGTTTCATTTGAAAGTCACTCTTGTAGTTGGCGACTTTCTGCTCCGAGATTGCAAGTAATTCTGCTACTTGCTTATTTCCGGATCCTTTGACATAGATCATTTCGATGACCTTAAGTTTGGTCCACTGATCCGTTCTCTTCCAGTTTTCAATTTGCTCCGAAATGGCTGTTTGAATCACCTGCTCTTCGATTTGTTTTTGTTCAGCACTTCGGACAATGGAGCTCGCAACACGATGAGGGCCAATCCAAGCTTGGTCTTGGGTTTCTTGATTTGTGTTTCGGCGAAGTTGCAGTACGGGTCGACGACCTTCACGACGAAGGTAATCGGTGAGTTTGTATCCACAGATCGCAAACAGGTAGCTTTCAAGCGGTCGATCCTCGTCATAATTCGGCAAGCTATTGAGAAAGCCGATGAATGCATCTTGAACAATATCTTCACTTGTAGAACGGTCATTAATTCTGCAGTCAATATAGGCTAGCAGGCGACCCTCATATGTCTCGATCAGCTCTTTCCATGCTTGTTGATCACCGGCCTTGACCTTGCGGACAAGATCAAGATCCTGATTGGGTGATTCTTTAGATGACATATTTACCAATCGTTGAGAAGTTAATTTCTGATGCTTCAAAAGATGAATCAGCAAGCTGACTTTAAGTACTTTAGGCCATTCCGATCGGATACTCCATCATACGGTGGCAGGATTGCCGAACTGATCGATCCTCCGAATTTAAACAGTGAATGTCAGCCTTTTTTTCACTATACTTCGCGATCATGGTGATGAGGATTCGTGGACAAGCGGCCGGGATAGGTTGCGATGGTCAGCCCTGCATGGGTTTAGCATCACACGGTTTTATGCTTATCCCCTATGTTATTTTGAGGTGGAGCAGGTTCGTTAGACTTGCAATACAACGAGTATTTTGGATTTTGAAGTAACTGATGACAGCAATACTGGGTATCTCTGCCTTCTATCATGATTCAGCCGCAGCGCTGTTGGTGGATGGTGAAATCGTTGCGGCTGCGCAGGAGGAGAGGTTTACTCGTAAGAAAAATGATGCCGCATTTCCGAAGTATGCCATTGAATACTGTCTCCGCGAGGCGGGTCTGTCAGCGAGCGAAATCGATCACGTTGGGTTTTACGAAAAGCCCTTACTCAAATTTGACCGACTTCTAGAAACCTACCTCAGTTATGCTCCTCATGGTTTTCTTTCTTTTAGAAAGGCGATGCCTGAGTGGGCGGGTCCAAAGCTGCAGCTGAGAAGAGAAATTAACAAAGGATTGGGTGGGGAATACCACGGCCGAATCTGTTTTTGTGAACATCATCAATCACATGCCGCAAGCGCTTTTTACTCGTCTCCCTTCCAAAAAGCGGCGATCATGACACTCGATGGAGTGGGGGAGTGGGCAACATCTACGGTAGGTATCGGTGAAGGTAATCGTCTTCAGCTAACGCATGAAATTCAATTCCCTCATTCGCTTGGCTTACTCTATTCAGCATTCACCTATTTTTGTGGTTTCCGTGTGAACGCTGATGAGTACAAGCTGATGGGGCTTGCCCCCTACGGAGAGCCGAGATATGTCGATTTGATCAAGACGAAGCTGATCGAAATCTTTGAGGATGGTTCGTATCGTTTGAATCTGAAGTATTTTGAATACCCGCATGGTTTGCGGATGACATCTGGTAGCTTTGCGCGTCTTTTTGGAGCTAAGCCTCGAGGAGAAGGAGAGCCGGTGCGTGAGCTTGATATGGATCTGGCAGCATCTATTCAAAAAGTAACAGAAGAGGTTGTGCTGAAAGCTGCGAATCATCTGCATGATCAGACGGGCTGTGAAAATCTCTGTCTCGCTGGAGGAGTCGCATTGAATTGTGTTTCTAATGGAAACCTTCTTCGACGCGGTCCTTTCAAACAGGTTTGGGTACAACCGGCATCCGGTGATGCGGGGGGAGCCCTCTGCTTTGCGCTGTTTATGTGGCAGAATATCATGGTTCATCAGCTGCAGACGATAGCACCCGACGCACAACGTGGAAGTTTTTTAGGCCCTGAAATCATCGATGAATCCCTATCGTTGCAGTTGGATTCGATCAACGCAAAATACAAGAAATTTGAAGACGAATCCCGATTAAATCGGTATCTTTCCGATCGACTTGATGAGGGGAAGCTGATTGGTGTGGCGCGTGGTCGTATGGAGTTTGGTCCTCGTGCTTTGGGTAATCGCAGCATCTTGGCTGATCCGCGAAGACGTGAGACACAAAGAGATTTGAACCTGAAGACAAAATTTCGGGAGTCTTTCCGGCCCTTCGCGCCCGTTGTGTTGGAGGATCGGGTCTCTGATTTTTTTCAGTGGGATCGTTCTCACGAAAGTCCATATATGTTGATGGTGACTCAGGTAAAGACAGAGATTCGCAAGGAGGTGGATTCGGAACTGCCCAAGGGATTAGAAAGAGTGAATGATGTGAGAAGCGAGTTGCCGGCGATCACGCATGTGGATTATTCAGCTCGACTGCAAACGGTTGATCAAGTAAGGAATCCTTTTCTTTGGAATCTGCTCCATGCATTTTGTGACAGGTCAGGTTGTCCTGCTTTGGTCAATACAAGTTTCAATGTCCGCGATGAGCCGATTGTCTGTAGTTGGGCCGATGCAGTGGCTTGTTTTCTGCAAACGAATCTTGACCTGCTTTTGCTCGACGATCATGTACTGCAAAAATGTGATCAAGGGGATGTAGACAAAGAGAAGCTAGAATCCATTAGGGAAGCGCCTTTTCGCGAAGCACTCGCTGAGGAGAAGAGGCAGACGACTCAATTCGTTATTTCTATCTGTGTCGCGATTGGACTGCTTTCGGTCGTCGTTTTTTATCGATTCCAATTGGTCGCGCCGAGTGTAGTTCTCCTCGGTCTATCATTGCTGACTGGTTTTTTGGGGTTGTTTGGCCATAAGAATCGAAAGTGGATTGAGAACAACTTTAAGCGGATAACACTACCAATTCGGTTACTGGTCACGCTCGTTCTTCTAGCATTGGTTTATTATCTTGTGGTAACACCGATCGGTTTTCTGTTACGCTTGCGAGGGAGAGATATCAGAAAGGCAACGGTAAACGATTCGACTCAGTGGAGTCAGACTGTGGATCGTGATTTAGCAAGTTATTTTCACACTTATTAAGCTGAGATCGTTCAATGGGAATCGAAGATTCGGCGCGGGATCATGAGGAGGGAGAGGAAGATTCTTCTGCTTCGACTTCCTCATTTGACGAACTTGCCACCCAGCAAGATCCGGGAATCATCACCGAGTTCATTCAATTCTTGCGGTACAACAAAAAGTGGTGGCTTACACCCATATTGATCGTCACATTATTGTTGATCGGAGCCGCTATCCTACTTCCCTCTCCCGTAGCACCATTCATCTACACTCTCTTTTGAGCATCGGATTCGTTATTCAGGTTGGTACTTGCTTTTGGCTTTTCACGTGCCAAGGGAAAAACTTACCTTTCTTTTCCACGATTGGATCCGAGTGGAGTATCAGTATCTTCCGAAATCAGAGTGGTATAGTGGTGGATCCTGCAGGGGTTCTAAGAGCGGATAATTTTTTACATACTGCCAGCCCAGCTTGGTAGTTTTGCGGGACGAGTTAATCCGATGAGCAACAGCGAGTAGATTCTAGTGGAACCAAAAAGCTCAGATCTGACTGACCCCGAGGTTGGTATTCTCACGAGGTGTCGTGAATGGACGGATTTGTTCCCATGGCTACGTTATGGTCGACTGATGCGGTTGGTTGCTGCACCAAGCTTGACTGTGATGACGGCGTTGACTTTGTTGATTTGGCAGCAGGGCGCAGTGTGGCTCCTGGACGGTGCAGAGGTTTTTAATTGGCCTCAGCAAGTAAGAGTCGACACATTTTCTAACTTCAAAGTATTATCCGTGATAAGCGAGGCTGCATTCGAGCTGCACCCTGCTTCACTTTTCATTATGAGTGAGGACCACCTTTTTTTCCCGCGTTTAATCGCTGCTAGTCTTTGGACCATACTGATATGGATCGTTCCTGCCTTAGTCCTTATCAGACAGGGCATTGTGCTCACTGCGGGGCGAAGCTTGGAATCCTTTCCGTTGTCAGTCTCGATTGCCAAGAGTCGGCTTTTGCAGGCGGGTAGTGCTATGGGTGCCGTTCTACTCGGTCCCCTGCTGATGGCGTTTGGGATCTGGTTGGTCAGTTGGTTTCATCAGACCCTTACAAGCTTAAATTTTTTATTAGGATGGCCGTGTGCTCTCGTCTTGTTCATTCTATCCTTCGCAGGCGGATTGCTTGTCCTGATGTCTTACTTTGTGATCCCACTTGCATTAGCTGCAATCACAGCCGAGCCTCATCCCGATGTTTTCGATGCGGTTAGTAGAGGGTATGAGTCATGTTTAAGGCGCCCGCTCCGATTACTTTCTTATTTGCTTGTGTTGACTCTACTACTATTCGCAACCTTTGTGATCTCCAATGCTTTAGTGAGTTGCTCGAGCAGTCTGCTTCGACTCTTCATGCCAACTGAGCATTTTGCACAAGAAGGCAACAGCCTTATGTTGGCTCTACGATTTTTGCCCTCTGTTTTTGTGATCACTTTGGCTTGGGGGTCGATGGGTACGTTTTATCTTCTGTTGCGGAAAGATGCTTGTGAGCAAGAAATCGAAGATATTTGGTTTTCATCACCCGCACCAACCATTGCCCTGCCCAAGATCACTGTGAAAGATGAATAGATCGGATACAGCAAGAGCTTGATGATCAATTCGTTGCTATTTCATGGCGAATGAACTGTAGGCCCGGGAAAGGATTGAAAAATGAGTGATAATGAGAAGCGTCAGCCATCAGATGATCTGGATCATGCCAGTCTTGTGACGGTTGCAAAGCGGAATTGCGAAGCTTCCGCATCGGTCATCGTTTCTGTGCTTCAGGATGAAGGTATTCGAGCGGTTGCTACGGGTGGGTATACAGCAGGTTTTCGAGCCGAGGCACCCGGTGTCGTTCGCGTCCTCACTTTTGAATCTGAAGCGGAAAGAGCGAAGCAGATCATAGCTGAAATCGAAGCGGAAATTAAAAGTAGCCAAAATCAAGCAAGCGAAGAAGAGTAGTTCCGGGATGAAGAGACGGAGCATCGCTTCGCATTGAAGTGATCGCTAGGAATCGATAGCCTACGCACGCATCGACTCAATGACCTAACTCTGAGTCCAGTATCGGTAAGCTCTGATCGTCTGTCGAGCTGCTTCCTCGGGTGTGGGGTGCGGGAAAGCTTCCGCACAGAGATAGCCTTGAT
>JAAXIK010000449.1 GCA_012270385.1 Rubripirellula sp.
TGGGTATGCGGATGAGCCTCGAGAAGGCAAGCAACAGGATTTCCATCAACTCGCAGCATTCTTCACCGCAGCAAAAACGAACGGCCTGCAGGGCATCAAAAGTGGCTCCTGCGATTACAGCTATCAATATCTCGATGCAGCAGAAGAGATCACCGTCAATCCAACAGTACCTTACGGTGAAGATCGAGTCGGTACAGAGACGAACCCAAGGCATCAACTCGCTTCATGGATCACCCATCCGGAGAATCAACAAGCTGCCCGATCGGCAGTGAGTCATGTTTGGGCGTTGTTATACGGAAAACCCATAGGCGAGGCGGTAGACAACCTCCCCTTGGATGAAACCGTTCACCCTCTGCTGGACGCACTGGCGAAAGACTTTATCGATCATGGATTTGACATTCGACGCTTGATCACAGTAATCACGGGACTCCAAGCATTTCGAGTGGACAGCCGAGCGGACTTTCAAGTCACCGAAGAACATGAAACGCATTACGCCGTTTTCCCACTCACACAATTACGTCCTGAGCAGGTAGCCGGATCGATTATTCAGGCGAGTCGAATCAAGAAGACCGACCGCGATTCCTCCCTTCTGCTCCAGTTTCAGAAATTGATTGCAACCAACGAGTTTGTTGAAAGGTTCGGAGATCGAGGAGAAGACGAATTTGATTCGGAACACGTTACCATCACACAGCGGCTACTGATGATGAATGGAAAAATGGTCCATGAGAGTATCGAATCTAATCCTGTTCTGAATACTACAGGTCACCTTGCCATGTTTGCAAAAGACGATCAGATGGTTATTCATTCAGCATACTTATGCACACTCAATCGATATCCGACTGAAGTTGAACGAGAGCGATTTAGTCAACGACTTCGAGACACTGACGACCGAGGCCAGGCGATTGAAGATCTGATGTGGGTTTTGACCAATAGCAGTGAGCTGACGTGGAATCATTGATCTGCCAAGATCTTCATCACAACAAACGACTTAATCTCACTCATCGACCTGAGTTCCAAGAAGTAATCGCAAACAAAACAGCACGATCAATGGACTTCACCACACGAAACGCACTAAGGCACGCTGGAGATCATAGGATTTCCCGAAGGAACCTTCTCGGAGCTGCTGGCTCAGGGTCAATCTTATGCACGATATCGAGAGCTTTCGCCGAGGAAGACGCGAATCCGCAACCATCGGTAAACAAAGCGAAGAATGTCATCCTGCTTTGGCTAGAGGGTGGTCCCAGCCAATGGGAGACGTTTGATCCACATCCCAACAGTCGGTACTCCGGTGAAGCCAGCGCTATCCGAACCCGTGTTCCAGACTTAATGATCTCCGAGCTTCTGCCACAAACTGCAGAGATCATGCACCACGCCACATTGATTAGAAGTCTTACGAGCAAAGAGGGTGACCATGAGCGGGCCGTTTACAACATCAAATCGGGATTTCGCCCTGACCCCACGCTAATCCATCCTTCCATCGGCGCGGTGCTTTGCCACGAGAACGAAGAAGCAGCGGAGCTACCGAGACATATTTCGATTGTGCCGCAAAATAGTCCCGGAGTGGGTGGATTTCTGGGTGCAAAATACGACGCTTTCAAAATCAATGATCCAGCTCAACCCGTTCCAGACATTGAAAAACGAGTATCACAAGAACGCAACTCTCAACGTATTGATGATCTGTATTCCATCGTCGAAACCGAATTCCAACGCGGAAGATTGCGGAAACTTGAGATGGAACGAACACTGCATAAAACGGCAACGGATGCAGCTCTTAAAATGATGTCAAGTGAGCAACTTGATGCCTTTGACATATCAAGAGAGTCATTGAGCTTAAGAAATTCATTCGGAGATTCATCATTCGGTCGTGGATGTTTGGCAGCAGTACGATTGATCGAATCAGGCACAAGGTGCGTAGAAGTGACTCTGGGTGGCTGGGACTCACACATTACCAATCACACCCTACAGGCTGCAGGGTGCAAAACACTCGACCCCGCCCTAGCTTCACTGATCAATCTACTGGAGGAACGTGATCTATTAGACTCAACGCTGGTCATCTGCGGTGGTGAATTTGGCCGGACACCGCGGATCAACCCGGCGGAAGGCCGAGATCATTGGCCGCATGGCTTCCCAATGTTTCTGGCTGGCTGTGGAATCGGCAAAGGTAGAGTCTATGGCGCTACGGATCCGGAGCCCAACCCGAACGCTCCCAATACATTAGCTCACGTTGAAAATCCTGTAACCATTAGCGATCTGCACGCAACTATCTATACCGCTCTCGGTATCAGTCCACATCTGGAATACCAAACGCCAATCGGACGCCCCATCAAACGCAGCGAGGGTCAGCCGATCAAGCAGATTCTCGCGTAAGCGTTCAATCACAAAAACGCAAGTTCGAAGCGATAAGGTCAATTTTCTAAGCTAAAACAGCCCATGCTTTGAGCACACACGCTTGGATAAACAGTCAGTCTGCTAAATGAGTTGACTACGACGGAGAATAATAGCGAACACGCACCTAGTTCTCACAACACGTACTATCGACCCTCTGATGTCAAAGATCCGTCACTACATCGCTAGGCAGGAACTCCCGGTAGATGCTCAGGCGGCATTCCATTACCACGATCGCCCCGGAGCTTTGAACCGACTGATCCCACCTTGGGAAAGCGTTAAAGTGGAGCACAGCGACCAGTCGTTAAAACCTGGCAGTCGTGTGATTCTGAAGGCATCCGCTGCGGGGATTCCTGTGCGTTGGGTAGCGGAGCATACCGACTATGAACCTCCCAAGCGATTCTGCGATACGCAACTCTCTGGGCCATTTTCCCTGTGGAATCATCAACATTGTTTCTCCGAAATCAATGATTCCACCACAGACGCTAAGAGTGTATTGACGGATCAGATTGAATACCGTCTACCCCTTGGAGGCTTAGGTGACCTTTTTGGCTCTGGAAAAGCACTTCAAACCATCGAGGCAATGTTTGCCTATCGTCATAGGATCACCCAGAATGATCTGCAACTCTATTCTCGATACGATACGCAGAGTCTCAGTATTGCGATCTCCGGAAGTAGCGGACTGGTAGGACAATCACTCAGCAATATGTTGGGGCTTTTCGGTCATCAGGTTAAGCCAATTGTACGGCGAAAGAAACAAACTGCTGATGAACAAGCACCATGGTCTGAATCTCCTGAGGATGGAACCCTTTCGGGTTTTGATGCGGTTGTGCACCTCGCCGGAAAATCGATTGCCTCGGGTCGATGGAACGCCGGTTTGAAAAAAGAGATCCAAGAGAGTCGGGTCAAGAAAACACGGCAGCTTTGCGAGCTACTTGCGTCGCGAAAACAGCCACCCAAAGTTCTTGTGTGCGCCTCAGCAACGGGTATCTACGGCAACCGCGGTGAGGAAATACTCGATGAGGAATCGCATCTCGGCCAAGCAACGACAAAGGGATCGGGTTTTCTTGTTGAGGTGGGCAAGCAGTGGGAAGAGGCTTGTAGACCGGCGATTGATGCAGGGATTCGTGTGGTTCACGCAAGGTTCGGAATCATCCTTTCACCTAAAGGTGGAGCACTGCAGAAGATGCTCACCCCCGCGAAGTTCCTTGGAGGCGCGTTGGGCTCTGGAAAACAATGGTGGAGTTGGATTTCACTCGATGATGCGATTGGTGGGATCTACCATTGCATCAAGAGCGACGAGTTGGATGGACCCGTGAACTTTGTCTCACCCAATCCAATTCAAAATAAAGAGTTTGTCAACACATTGGGTCAAGCAATCAGCAGGCCGGCAATTTTCCCCGCCCCCGCTCCGATACTTCGCCTTGCTCTCGGAGAAATGGCTGAGGGTCTGCTATTGAGTAGCGCTAGAGTGATTCCTTCGAAACTGCTGCATTCCGACTACCAATTTCGATTCACCGACCTTGGTGAATTTCTACGCTATACCTTAGGCCGTGATCGTAAACGCTCCGAAGATCAAGTTCTCAAGACATGACCAGCCACACTGTTTTCATCTTCAACCTGATTGCCACCTGGTACATGGTTGGCTTGATTTGGATGGTTCAGATCGTCCATTACAACCTTTTTGACCGCGTGGGCAATGAGGCGTTCGCGCATTACGAATCGGAGCACAATCGTTTGATCACACCGATCGTCGGGATCCCAATGCTCATTGAGATCGCGACAGCCGCCGCACTCATTTGGATGACACCATCCTATCTACCGCGGTCGGTGGCTTGGATTGGCCTAGCATTGGTTGGAGTGATTTGGCTCTCTACCGTAGCTCTTCAAATTCCAGCTCACCAACGACTCCTAGAGGGATTCGATCTTGCAACCTACAAGAGACTGGTAAACAGCAATTGGATCCGAACGGCGGCTTGGTCGGCACGAGGATGCCTGATGGCTTATTACCTATCCGCTGCAATCCAGCGTCTAAAATGAGTGGTACGCTAGGGCCGTGACGCGAAGGGACTGAGACCCTTGCACCACGAAAGATAAGCTTGCATAGCTCGCTGCTCATTCGAACTTGCGTACTTCCTGAAGCACCGTGATAGCGATAGCTGAGGAAGGTACCGGTTTGTTAGTTCAACGGATCTTATAGACACCTACGGCCGCTACCCATTGGAAAGCGACTGACATCTGAATAACGAGCATGATCTTCAAGTTAACCATTAGCAATCGCCTGAGTTACCGCTTTCCCCATATCTGCTGGCGTGGGTGCAACCACGATACCCGCGTCCTCTAACGCTGCAACTTTTTCTTCAGCCGTGCCTTTTCCACCACTGATGATGGCTCCCGCGTGACCCATGCGCTTACCTGGAGGGGCAGTGCGGCCCGCGATGAAAGCGGCCACAGGCTTGGTGACGTTTGCCTTAGCGAATGCGGCCGCTTCTTCTTCTGCAGAGCCACCGATTTCACCAATCATCAAGATCGCCTCGGTCTGATCATCGTCCTGATATCGTTTCAAAAGATCAATGAAACTTGTTCCCACAATGGGATCGCCACCCAGCCCAACGCAAGTACTTTGACCCAAGCCTAAATTAGTCGTCTGCCACACCGCCTCATAGGTGAGTGTACCGCTGCGACTCATCACTCCAACTTTCCCAGGCTGGTGAATATAGCCCGGCATGATGCCAATCTTGCAGGAACCCGGCGTAATGATTCCCGGGCAGTTGGGACCAATCAACACGGAATCACTTGCTCGAACCTTTTCATAGACCCTTACCATGTCGACTACGGGAACGCCTTCAGTGATAGCGCAAATGACTTCGATACCAGCATCGATCGCTTCCAGTATCGCATCCGCGGTAAACGGAGGAGGCACGAAGATCATGGAGGCGTTCGCTCCCGTTCCTTGAACTGCTTCCTCTACCGTATCAAAAACGGGGATACCCTCAACGTTCTGGCCACCTTTGCCGGGAGTCACTCCACCGACCATCTGGGTACCGTACTCTCGACACCCGAGTGAATGAAAAGTGCCCGCATTACCGGTGATGCCTTGGCAGATGACTTTGGTGTTACCGTCAACCAGGATGCTCATTTGTAGCTTGCTATCTCGATGGAATTGACAAAATAAAAATAACAGAAATCAGCTAAAACGCTGAGTTGACAATGATTTGAGTTAAGCGACTGCCGCGACGAGCTTTTTCGCGGCATCGGTTATATCTGACGCGCTGATGATATCCACGTCACTTTCCGCGAGCATCTTCCTGCCTTCCTCGACCTCGGTGCCCTCTACACCCACAACAAGTGGCACGTTGAATCCAACCCCTTTACTCGCTTCGCTCAGGGCAGAAGCAATCGTCGTGCAACGAGCAATCCCACCAAAGATATTGACCAAAACACCCTTGCAATTTGGGTCAGAGAGCAAAATCCGAAAAGCCTCTGTCACTTGCTCAGTATTCGCGCCACCCCCCACATCAAGGAAGTTGGCCGGTTGACCCCCGTGATACTTAATGATGTCCATGGTGGACATGGCCAAACCTGCCCCATTAACGAGGCAACCTATGTTGCCCTCAAGTTTGACATAGCTCAAGCCCGACTCACTGGCTCGAACCTCACTAGGCTCCTCCTCGGAAAGATCCCTCAACTCCAGCAAATCCTTGTGGCGATACAAGGCATTACTGTCAAAGGTCACTTTGGCGTCGAGCGCAATCATCTGGCCGTCCCCGGTGATGACCAATGGATTGATCTCTGCCAGTGAACAGTCGTAATCAACGAAGAACCTACAAACAGCAGGCATGAACTTGAACGCTGCTTTTGCGGCGGAACCCGTGATCCCCAGTTTTTTACATAGTTTTCTTACTTGGTAACCTTCCAAACCGACTGCAGGATCAAAGTGCTCTTTAAAAATCAGTTCGGGTGTCTCTTCAGCTACTGTCTCAATTTCAACACCGCCCTCAGTGCTCACCATCAGTACGGGTTTTGCAACCGCTCGATCCAGGACGATACCCATGTAGAGCTCGCGATCGATGTCACAACCTGCTTCGACGAAAACCTGATTGACGGTTTTACCCTCAGGTCCAGTCTGGATGGTCACAAGCGTCTTCCCAATCAAGCCTGCTGCCGCCTGCTGAACCTCTTCTGCAGATTGGCAAACCACCACGCCTCGTTGATCAGGGTTATCCGCTACAGTTCCTTTTCCGCGACCACCAGCGTGAATCTGGCTTTTCACCACAGCCACCTTGCCACCCAACTTTTCGTAGGCAGCTACGGCCTCCTCGGGTGTCTTCGCGACAATCCCCTCTAGCACTGGTACTCCGGCGTTGCGAAATAACTCTTTGGCTTGAAATTCGTGGATCTTCATCTATCAGCGAAATCGTTTTGAGTCTGAAAAAAGGATGTCATGGGAACTACCGCAATCGCAACCTGCCGCGCAATGAATCTAGGTATCAACTCGGAGGCACGGACACCGCTCAATCGAAGTGCCCATTTGAAAGTTGTTTCAACCCGTGAAAACAGCTATCTCACAAGAAAGTCATCTTTGGAGACAGGAGCCAGTTGGTTGTTCCTCCATGAATATAGGCGCCGATCGCTTGATCAGGAACCACCGGTTAATACTTGATGATGTCTGAACGATACAGAAGTCCACAAAGGGGCAAAATTCAGCCACTCAAAGTTCCCGAAACCGGTAAAATCCCCCTAGTTCGCAGGACTTAAGAATATGGGATGCTCTCAATATTTCTTGAGAGTTTAGTTTTTTATCACCCGAATGCCTTGCAAATGGCGAGGTCACCGGGCCACCCGAAACACTACTCGGACAACTTGACACAGCGCGACCCTCCAAGCACGAGAAAGTCAGATCAATGAAACATAAGGCTACAGGCTTGATACTGCTTAACAGCAGAGACAACGTCGCGATTGCCACGGATACACTTCCCGCAGGAACGAGCCAGGTCGTCAACCAGAGATCCGTCACCTCAAGATCTGCCATTCCGGGTGGGCATAAGATCGCGATTCGGACAATTCGAGATGGGGAGCCAGTCATCAAATACGGTCAACCTATCGGTCTAGCAAAGCAGAACATCGCTGCTGGGATGCATGTACACACTGACAACTTAATGGACCATCACGTGGTCTCTGATGACCTAAATGACCGGAACCCACCCGCACCACCGACACCCATCGAACGTGAATTCCTAGGATTCCATCGGCCAGACGGACGCGTGGGCACACGGAACTACGTCGCGATCATTTCGACTGTGAATTGCAGCGCCTCAGTCTGTCACGAAGTGGTTAAGCGATTCGACCAGGAGCGCCTAAAAAAATGGCCGAATGTCGATGGAGTTTTTGCGGCAACCCACGGAAGCGGATGTGCATTGGAGTACCACGGAATCAAGCACCAAATGCTAGGACGTGTTTTGGCTGGATACGCGACCCACTGCAATGTGGGTGGTACTTTGGTGGTGGGTCTCGGGTGTGAGCAGACCACCTCGGGTTATCTCACCGAGCACCATGGTCTTGTTTCCTTGCATGCGCCGGATGGTTCGAAACTGACCCGCGATGACGGGATGCCAATGTTAACCATGCAAACAGAAGGCGGCACACGGGCCACCATCGAAAAAGCGGAGTTGCTTTTAGAGCAAGTGCTCGATCGCGCAAACCAATTCCAACGCAAACCCGCAAGTGCTAAGCACTTGGTGCTGGGTGTGGAGTGCGGTGGCAGTGACGGGTATTCAGGTCTCACCGCAAACCCGGCGGTTGGCGTCGTTTCCGACAGGATAGTCGCCTGCGGTGGTACATCTATCATCTCAGAAACTACGGAACTCTACGGCGCAGAACACCTTCTGGTGAATCGCAGTCGGTCACCCGAAGTTGCAAAGAAATTGTTGGATAAGATCCAATGGTGGAAGGACTACGTGGCAATGTATGGCGGCCAGATCGATAACAATCCCTCTGTTGGTAACAAAGCAGGCGGATTAACAACGATCACCGAAAAGTCATTAGGTGCGGTCTCGAAGAGTGGTAACACTGCATTGGAGGAGGTTTATCAATACGCCGAGCCAGTCACAAAATCTGGGCTGGTCGTTATGGACTCTCCTGGATTCGACCCGGCAAGTGTAACTGGAAAAGTAGCCGGCGGAGCCAATCTGGTGATGTTCACCACGGGTAGAGGCAGTTGCTTCGGCTGCAAGCCAACACCAGTCATGAAGATCTCATCCAACACTTCACTCTTTGAGCGTCTGCATGAGGATATGGATCTGAATGCGGGTACGATTTTAGAGGGCGAGGATGTTGATACCGTCGGAGATCGCTTCTTTGAATATGCTTTGCAAGTTGCCAGCGGTGAAAAAACCTGCAGCGAGAAATTGGGGCTGGGGGACCATGAATTCACTCCATGGACCGTGGGACCCACCGTGTAATCATGATCACAATGAACCGAAAACCCATTCCACAAGAATCATCACACTTGCTTAACGATATGCAAGCTTGATTGATCGCCTTAAAATCCTGCCAAACGCTGCACGCAATCCAATTAAACTTTGAAGCAATCGTCACCAAGATTGAATGTGGGAAATCGATACAGGATTTCCTTCCGAAAAAAGATAAACCCTCAAGCTGCCCCTCGTCATTCAAGACTGAAATAATATGTCATCTGATCTACCTAAAGTTATCATCACGGATTTCATCAACGATTCATTGTCTATTGAGAAAGAAGTTCTGGCGGGCATCGCGAATGTAGAGGCTTTCGACGCCTACGATGAGTTAGAGCTTCACGGAAAAATCGAGTCGGCTAAGGCCGTCATGCTCTATCACAATTTGTCACTTTCGGCGACAACGATCGAGCGATTGACACGTTGCGAGCTCATTGTTCGATGTGGGGTAGGTTTCGACAACGTTGACCATGCTTTTGCGAGACAAAAAGGAATCGCGGTTGCCAATGTCCCGGATTACGGAACGGAGGAGGTAGCTGACTCCGCAATTGGCATGGCACTGGCTCTTTCTCGTGGCATCCACTTCTTCAATCAACGCATGCGAAGTGATCCTGACCCTTGGATGTATAACGTTTCTCAACCCCTTTACCGACACCGCGGTCGCGTATTCGGAATCGTTGGAATGGGCAGGATTGGTACAGCAACGGCCCGACGCGCCTTGGCGATGGGAATGGATGTCCGATTCTATGACCCGCTGAAGCCTGACGGCTACGACAAAGCCAACGGTATCAAACGCGTAGAGAGTCTCGAAGAATTGATGAAAGAATCCTTCATTCTCAGTTTGCACTGTCCACTCAACGAGGAATCGAAGCATTTGATCAACGCAAAAACACTGCAGTGGATGCCAAAAGGCAGTTATCTGGTCAATACCTCTCGAGGTGAGGTCGTCGATACGGCTGCGATTCCAGATGCAATCGCCAGCGGACGTCTCGCCGGCGCAGCCATCGACGTCCTAGCTTCACAGCCACCCTCACCCGAAAATCCTCTCCTGGTCGCCTGGCGAGACCAGCCGCACCCCGCCTACGAAAGATTGTTAATCAATCCGCATTCCGCTTTTTACTGCGAAGAGGGCCTTGAAGATATGCGTCGCAAAGGAGCCGAAGCTTGCAGACGTGCTCTAACAGGAACAAGGCTTCGGAATGTGATCAATTAGTCTACGGCTGAAATACATCAACTCCTCGGCCTGCTATCTTGCCCGAACGGGCTCGGTTATTTCATTGCTGGGACTCGAATCGCGTTCGAGTGAAACGACTGGCGCGCTAAACTTCCGAACGACCCACCAGAGCCCCAATGTGACCAGCAAAATTGACACCAATGCAAACGCGCCTTCCCAAAGAAGTGCAGATCGCATTCCTGATACAGGGGAAATGACTTTCTGAAGACGATACTGCACGAGCACAAGTAGATCCGTTGTTTCTGAAGATTCTTGTTTCCCTTCTGCAGGGGAGAGGACCTGCGAATCCAACCCAAGATCGGAAATCTGCTGGCTCTCAGGGTCATCGACTTGTTGCTCTCCGTTGGGAACTCTCGATCGCTTGGGGAGTGAAACGGGCTGCATCGCCGCTATCCATTGCCCATCATAAGCGTCACCTCCATCGGCATTGGATAATGGATCAAGATAGTCAACATCGCGTCCATCGAATAATCTGGCCATTAGGTCGGGTGGGATTTGATACCGCTCGCCAGTCATATCAGCCCCATTTCTTCGCCGGGTTTCGATCATTGGGTGCTGAAGAATGGTCCCTAGCGTTGGACCTGATCTCGCTTCGACCAATACAGCAACTTGGTTAGTTCCATAGCGACTTTGCAATAATTCGAAGTCTCCTAAATTGACGGTGATAACGAACATGGCATCGGGCTCCGTTGTCCCCTCAGTGAGGAAGATGGGTGTGCTCACCGCTACTTTCCATAACTGGGTTGCTGTACTGGAGAAAGCCGCTGACATGCGAGTTTCCCTCAATGCGGAAACGGATCCGATTTCGGTAGTTTCTTTGGGCAAGTCCCTCCGACCGCCGTGGAAATAGGTACGGTAACAATAATTGCGACCACTACTATCCTGACTATCTTGCACGGGCGAATCGTAAGCGATCGCCATGATGGTCCCTTTACTGTCAGTGACAAACATTGATGCGAGTTGCCGGCCCTCACTCAATTGATATGCTTTCAGCCTGGATTCCAAAAAGGACTTTAAATCGCGACGCCTTCTTGATGTCAACAATCGACTCCGAGGCTCGGTTTCACCATGACTGGCCGAAGCCGAACCCATCGAATTAATCGCCTCCAAAGCAGACATAAATTCAACGTCATCCCTACAACGGTTCAGGACTTCCTTTAGATCCTCACTCGTCGCTTCTTCTTCGGTGACACGGTAGTAGCGGTCGATTTCGCCCTCGAGAGTTTTGGCCGCGAAAGCTGCTGCTAGCTCATTGCTTCCGAACGCCTCTTGCCTTAATGCGGATACCGTACTCTTGCTTGCCTGCCGAACCGTCCGTGCGGCAAAGACACTGGTAGCAATCAAAATCAAGAGAGGCCCCACGATGCCGAGTAACATCAGGGGACGTTTGGTTCGGAAGGCTTCACGCCGACCAAGTTCTTGGAGGATCTGCTGAACATTAGCGAATCGATCTTCGGGTTTTGGCGCGAGGCATCTCGCGACGATGCGTGCGAGGGGCCGATCCACCCCATCTCGCTCCGAAAGGAGATAAGGAGCCCCGCGCCGCATGATCATATGTCGATAAGAGCTTAAGCGTTCCTCGAGCGAGTTCGCGGTATCCAGCTCGTCCAGCGTACCCTGATCTCGATGCGGAGGACGCCCAGTTAGTAAGCGATAGAAAATCGCTCCGACAGCGTAAACGTCCCAGCTCGCATCCGGTGCTGCATTCAGATTCGCCTGCTCCGGCGCCATGTAGAAAAGAGTACCCAAGGCGGGTGTTTGATCACCGGTAAGTCGACTCTGTCCGAAATCAGCCAGACGAGGCTCGTTATCATCACCTAAAAGCAAATTAGCTGGCTTCAAATCACAATGCAAAACACCCTTGGCATGACATCGGTTCAAGCCTAAACAAATCTTCCTGAAAAGCTCTACAGCTTCTTCAACAGGTAAACGATCGTGTGTGTCTAAATAGTCTTGAAGAGAACCGCCTGCGATCAACTCCATCACATAGTAGGGTGGCTCCGCATCCCAACCCACCTCGAGTACCTGAACCACGTATCGATCGGCAGAAAGCTGGACAAGATTCTTCACCTCACGACTGAGTAGTGACCAGTTCACACCACCGCGATGAAGGTAGAACTTGACTGCCACGTCCCGACCGGTGTTCATGTCTCGACCCACCCACACTTGCCCGAAAGCGCCTGCTCCCAAAAATCGAGTCAAGCGATAACCGGGAACGTTGGAAGGTGGAGTGGTGGATTGCATCGACATCTGTTGACTATATGCCATTGCATCATCTGCCTGCCGCTCCGTGTCTGAACGGTAGCTTTGGCGGTCAGCGGATGGGTCGCCAATTCCAGTGTTTCCAGCGCTAACGGCATCAAGTGCCATTTCGCCCTCAGTGGGCCTCAGCACCGCGGCTGTCTCATCATATCCGACATCGTATACCTTGTCAGAAGAATCTGCACGCGTCTGAGTTTCTATGGGATCCACTCACGCACCAACCATAACAGCAACAACATGATCTTCGTGATTTGGATTTTCATCAGATGGGGATTGCTTGGAATCCATTTACGAGAGCCCATCGTTTTAATGTCGAGGTTTTTGTATCAAGGTGTTCGTAACGAGCACCTTAATTTTAACTGTCCACTACTTGTGAAGAGCAACATGGATCCATCGATTCACTCCTTCCTACGCGCACTACATAACGGGTGGAATGTGAGCACTTGGAGCAAAAACGAAATACCACTTTAACCCTAATATGTTTTATCGGGATGGTGTTTTACATCTCCCACTTTAAACCAATTCATTCAGCCGCAAATGCTTACGACAGATGCCATCTAATTCCCCCAAATCTTCAACCCCTATCTCAGTTTCTCTATCTTCTTGCAGCTCAAGTTTACGAAATGCATTAGCGCCGAGCATGGCAAAGGATTACAATGGCGATCCCTTCAGCTACCCAGCCTGTGTGATCTCATGACCCAGCTCAACCTCTTGATTGTGACGAAGTTGAAATTTACGAAAATCTCTCCCGCTATCTTACTCCAGTTAGTCTTGGTGAACTCGATTTTATCACCACCTTGGAATGAAGCTCAGGCTTTTGTGGGGGAAACCGTTGATTCGAAAACGGACTCGAGTGACAGCGAGTTTCGATTCAATCAAGGAGAAAACGACAACAACGACGGCAACCAGATCAAAGCCACCGGGGAGAAGCTCCCCCTTCCATCTGACGAAGCAAATCAAGCCAGTGCAGACACATTGGATGGTCGCGATGGCAGAGAATTACTTCTCCGTAGATTTCGCCCAAAATCTCAGCTCAAAGTTACCAGAGAGCTGAAGGAATCTGCAAAATATCATGTCGTCGATGTGCACACCCATTTCCGATACAAACTTCGCCAGAGCGAACAAGCGCTTGATGATTTTGTAAAGGTCATGGACCGCAACCACATTGCTGTCTGTTGTTCTCTCGATGGACGACTCGGCAGTGAACTAGACGAGCACATGAAGTTTCTGTGGAAAAACCACAAAGATCGCTTCGTCATCTACGTCAATGTGGATTGGAGGGGAGATGGCGATCCGGATCAACCGGCAACCTGGGCATGTCATCAACCTGGGTTTGCAAATCGAACAGCCGAACAAATACGTCAGGCAGTTAAACAAGGCGCCAGCGGGCTCAAAGTTTTCAAACAGTTTGGACTAGGCTACAGAAATCCAGATGGAAGCCTGATTCGAATTGATGACCAGCGGTTTGATCCTATCTGGGAAATTTGTGGTCGCTTAAACATACCCGTGATTATTCACACCGCGGATCCCGCAGCGTTCTTTGAGCCAATTGATGAAACCAACGAACGCTGGGAAGAGTTAAGTCGACACCCAGACTGGAGCTTTCATGGTTCGGGCTTTCCCTCTCGGAAGGAGCTACACCAAGCAAGAAACCGTGTCATTGAAAGGCATCCTGATACCCATTTCATTGGAGCTCATGTAGCAAACCAAGCTGAAGATTTATCTGAAGTGAGTCAGTGGCTAGATCGTTATCCAAATCTGTGGATTGAAACAGCTTCTCGAATTGCAGAATTGGGTCGCCAACCCTACACGGCAAGAGATTTTCTTATCAAGTATTCAGATCGCATTCTCTTTGGAACCGATGGACCGTGGCCCGAACTGCGTTTACAGATCAATTGGAGATTCTTTGAAACCAGAGATCAATCCTTTGACTACAGTGAAAAACAGCCACCACCTCAGGGTCTATGGAAGATTCACGCAATCGATCTACCCGATGATGTTCTCGAAAAGCTCTACTTCAAAAATGCTGCGAAATTAATCCCCGGAGTTGCAGAGCGACTCCAGCAACAGGAAGATCAGGAATAGCCTGCCAGGGCCTTGCACTAGGCAGCTGACTTGAGCTCTCCTCAGGCTCATCGCCGATCTGCATCAGTACAGCCCATTGCTTCTATGCCGACCTAGATCGATGAGTTCCGAAGAAATCCAAAGGGAACCGAGTCTTGAATTCACCAACTTTCGCAATGGTAACTTGTGCCGTGGGCGCCGAGACAGCCGTCAAAGCTTCAGCATTGGATGAGGGATGGCGACTCGCGTTTTCCCGTCCGGGTTTTGTCACACTCAAACATCCGTCGGCTGGATCGCCTCCCTCTGGGATATTTATCCGAACTGCGTCACAGTCGATCGGTTCCGCAAAAAGTACTTCACTAGCTAATTTGATCGAGCAACTTAACTCGAAACTATCCAATCACACTGCAGCACAAACAACTTTTGCCCAGCTTCATGTCTGGTCTCGGGACCGAGCACCCATCGGGCGATTTGGATTTGAACCCGGCCCAGATGAAGTATCAACTGCCGTGGCCAGCGAAGTCTTCCCCTTATTTGCGAAGGACTGGCTAAACTGTGATCAACCGAATCGAATTGCCGAAAGTGGTGATCGCGTACTGGATCTCGTTTTGGTTGAACCAGCCCATTGGTTCCTGGGTTGGCATCGAGCATCGGATTGGCATACGAG
>JAAXIK010000337.1 GCA_012270385.1 Rubripirellula sp.
GCCCCACCCGCCACGAAACTCGAAGTTGCATCAAAACACATGAGTGACCTTTGAACAAATCTGAGTTGAACAAGTCAAAAATCTAATCCGAACCGCTCAAGGAACGTGTTTCTGCTGAACTTTTACTGATTGCACACCTCAAGCTTGCGTATAAGCGATTTTGTCATTGGATCTTTGGAGTATTTTAATAAGCCAAGTCGAATCTCAAAGAAATGACAATTGCATTCTATTCCACACCCAGGTGCTTGAAGAGAAAGTCGATCATGGTTACTGCTGGATCGGGTTTTAATCCAATCGCTTGAGCGATTGCAACCGTCTTGATTCCCACTTTGTCAGCTTGTTTTTTGATGCGAGCTACGTGCTCGGGATGATGATTGATGTGACCTTGGTCTCCCAATGCAACGGGGCCGCCTCGGGTTGGATTGTTCATCCAGATGGGCGGATCATCCGCTGACATCCACGCGAGCATGTCTAATTCTTTGCGGATTGCTTTGCCCTCTTCGGTCTCCAGCTCTGCTGCGTTCTTCAGTCCATAGGCACTTGGGAGATCTGCTCGCGCCTTCATCACCTCTTCACTGATTTTAACCTCAGAGGGAAGGAAGTCGCGCCACTGCAAGACATCGTAGGTTGCTTGTGTTGCATTCAAACCGCCTGCTGAAAGGCGAGTGGACTCACGCAGCACAGGATCTTCGTTGGTTGGATCTGCCAGATCATCATGACAACAGAGCCATAGAGTGGTTCCAGCTCCAGCCGATCCTCCGTAGGCGGCAAGTCGTTCTTTGTCGATATTCCACTCTTCCGCTTGGTGGCGAATGAACTGAATCGCTCGAGCACAATCGTACAGACAGGCACGACTTCCCTTGGGGTCTTGGTTTCGGAATCGGTAGTTAATGGAGACGAAGGATACGCCATTGGCTAAACAGGTGCTGAGTTCGGTTGAGCCGTGGTACTTGGACTTGTCACCCCCTCGAAAACCACCACCATGGATCGCGACGACACCCGGTGTGGGGCCGTTTGAGTCCGCCAGCCACCCATCGATGATCGTGTTGTCGTGCTCGCGGTAGGGCAGATTTGCATGAGTGGGTTCCGGTCCTTGCGTCGGTGCCTGATTTGGCTTTTGTCTCAGCATTTGACGAGAGTTCTCAAGACGCGCTCGGAGGGGCGCGATTTCCTCAGCGGACAATTCACCGTTCCCATCACGATCCAACTGAGGAAAACGCTTAAGGAGTCGATTCTTTTGTTCAGCAGTAAGATTCTGCGCGTTTGCTAAAGGGGTAGCAGCGAAGATTCCCAAGAGGATTAGGGATATTGCTGTGAATAGAGTTTTACTCATCCGTTTCTCTTTGTTCCATTGGTGCATTATTTTCAGCTTGTTCACGTGAACGCCGCTCTGCTTTTCACCGCTACCTTCAATTCGCAAGTACTCATCGTTGCCAGTCGTTTGCTGCTGCTTTTGAGTATTCGCCAACCGGTGCACGCATGTTAGAGAAAAACGATATCTAAAAATAGTACGCTCATCACTCCATCGCCAAGTAAATGGTTTTTGAAGTCCATCTCGAGGTTTGATGGTGGTTGCTTCAGTCGCTGACCCACTAGGAAATCTCTACCCACTCGGCTTCCTCGTTGAGTTCGGCGAAGTCGTAGGCATAGTTTTCATCCGCAAACTCATAATCAACACGATCGTTGAAGGCAGTGATGTCGATCGCGGGTGGGAAAATAACTTCCCAAAGAAAGTAAGGTGCGCTGCAGAGCAGGATCGAACACATGATGATCCATTTCCGAAATTCAAGAAATGGATTGCGTTCCAGTAAAGGCCAGATCAATACCAGTACAAGCAACGCGACGAGTAGCGGGACCAAAGATCGACCCCAACGCTGTGCTCGGAATCGCAAAACACAATCGCCGCATACGGGTGGTTGTGTTGTGAATCCTTTTCCAAATGCCCACAGTAAAAAGGTCCACCACCCAATCGTGTGCGTCCAAATTCGAATCGTTTTCCCTTGAGGGTCGGCCCCGCAACTCACGCATCGCTCTGGATACTTCGCAAGATGCGTTCGCGGCAGATTCACATCAGTGCTTAAAGGCATTCTTCATCCTCTGGGATGACTCGTAAACGTCTTGGCAAGAACAATGTCCCAGATAGGGATCGGCTATGACCTCTTCTTGCATCTCAGATTGGGTACCAAAGTCCACAGCACCTGACACGGCCGAATGATACTTTAATCCAAGCTTCAAGGGAACGAATGATTGCCCCTTCAAATGGAATAGAAAGCGATCCGAGACGTATGGAAGGTAAGACGTCAGTAACTTTGCCCATGCTGCAATCCCTATTACCATGAACGTTTGAAGTGTCTTAACCACTCCCGGGAAAGTGACAGATACCATTCCTCTTGCGATAGTGACATCAGGATCTCGAAAAAACCACAACAGTGCACCCAATCCTCCGTCGGAATCTAATCCAATAAGATTGTGAAAAAGCACGTAGACGAAGGGAATGATACTGTCGAACAGATAAAATGAATAATATCCATTCGCTCGCGTGGGATTTCATTAGTAAGCCGCAAATTGGATCTGGTAACAGTTTGTGCTTCGAAGCGATGAAGTCGTTAGAGAAACTGCATTTCGAGTATCGATGCGTTCGTTCGCCTCGTTTCCTCGTTAAAGGAAATTGCGATGCTAATTGCTGAAAAGAAGACGAGAAGCATCAGTTGCTTGATGGAGACTCTCGTGCTTGAATTGTAGCAGATCTTGCTCGAATGACCTTTGTGGGGTTTTACGTGCCAGGCAGTCATGATGGTTGGTAGCTCAGTGTGAGGAAGCAAGCAATGAGGTCAAAGTATCGCATCACCAAGACGCTCTCGATTTTGTTGATGGTGTTTTCGGTGTTTTTCTTTTTGTTTTCAAATCACTGGGTTTATCTTTCGCACCAAAGATTTGGAGCCCTTGCAAATCTGCAGATGCAGCACTTGCGCAATTTAGAAAACA
>JAAXIK010000228.1 GCA_012270385.1 Rubripirellula sp.
GTCTGGAGTGGCAGCGAAAACGCGGACACGCGATGCTGGAGCCTGCTACCGAGAGAAATTCAAGTTTTGCGAATCGAGTTGCCCGCGGGGAAACACGAATTTGAGCTTTCCACCTTGGGATGGTCGGATGAGGTCTATCGGACCAGCGATCCGATTCGCGTGGAAGTCCTCAATGGCCAGAATCAATACATCATCGCCATTGCCCCAGATGAACAGATCTACACGGTTTCCGCTTCTGAAACCTAACCATGATTCATCAATACTGAGTCGAGAACTTCTAACTCAAAAGATCAGTGATTGGCCGCCCCTGATCCGTGATCGGAACAGGACGGTCTCCGTCATACAGGTTCTTGTTGTGGTCAACCTGCAAAGCCGCACAGACGGTGGCAAAGAAATCGGGAATGGACACCGGTTTATCCACAATTTTCTTTGAAAGCTCATCCGTCGCACCGTAAGCACCCACGTGACTCAGCCCACCACCAGCAATCACGCTGGTGAACGCTGAACCCTGGTGACCTCGGCCACCACCACTATCAAATTCAGGCGGCCTTCCGAACTCGGTCGTGATCATAATCAAAGTTTTCTCCAGCAATCTTTTTTGCTGAAGATCATCCATCAAGGTGGCGACTGCTGTATCCAACTCACGTATCAATCTGTGCTGCTGAACAATCCCCGAGTTATGCACATCCCATCCTGAACCATTAAGAAAATTCAAGTTGTGTGATACTTCGATAAATCGAACGCCTCGCTCGATCAAGCGTCGACTAAGCAAACAACGTTGACCAAATTCACCTCCATATCGATTTCGAAGGCTGTCGGGCTCTTGGTCAATCTTGAAAACACGATTGAAATCAGGGCCGCTTAAATTGAGTGACTGCTGAATCGTATCCTGATATTGCTTGACTTGGTCGTTAACCACCGACCCCTTCTGATGCAAACTCCCAAGCAAAGCCTGACGTCTCGCCTGTCTTGCAGAAGTAATCCCCTCGGGCCTTGATAATCCCATCGGCCCTCGACTCGTATCTGTCAAATACAGATAGCCGTCCTTGGGACCTAGAAAACCTGGGCCCCGCGTGATGTTGGGATAACCAATTAAAACATAGGGAGGGACATTTTCGTCGACCGCTCCTCTCTCGTGACAGATGAGTGAGCCCAACGAAGGATACGTAACCGTTCCGCTGATTAATCGACCGGTGTGCATGCGATTGGTGGCCGCAGCATGCTCATCGATTACGTCATGATGCGTCGTCCGCACCGCGGTGATCCGTTCCATCCTATCAGCAAGCAATGGCAAGTGTTCGCAAAGCTGAACACCTGGGACAGCGGTCTCAATTGACTCGTAATACGATCCCGCTTTTTTTGCCTTCGGATCGCCTTTCTTCTTGGGGTCAAAGGTATCAATCTGCCCCATGCCACCCCCGAGCCATATGGAGATAACGTGTTCGGCCTTGCCAATGGGAACTCGCGTTGACTCTTGATCATTCGCAGCGGCGCAAGGAGCCATTCCGGCCAAAGCCAGACTACCGCCTGCAGCCAACACGCTACGTCGGTTGAGATTTTTCGGATCGATCATTCCACTTAGCCTTGATAAAAACCGAAGCTACTCGATTTAAAAAAGAGACGAAACATCTTGCCACTCATTGTACAAAAGATTTCATCCGATGGACTTCCCACGCATTATCTCTATCGACTCCACAACTTCAAAGGTGAACTCCAAAGCACGGTGGATTTCTAAGAAAACAACGATCTGAGTTACGGTAACCATACGAATTCCCGATGATTGACCAACGTCCAAACCACATCTTCGTAAATTTCCCGCCACTGTCGATCGATCCTTGGATCTGCGGGAGGCCCTTGGAGTACATGCTGCTGCAGCTCGAGTTGTATCTCGTTGGCTTCAGGTACAAGATGGTTGGTCCAAGTGATCTGTGGAAACCTCTTCTGAAAAACGGGAAGCGGCTGACCCTTCGGCCACTCCACCAAACGTTCGGAAAAACCATCTGATAGAGCGGGAAGCAGATCTGCCTTCTCATCCTCATTTGGGTGTCTACTTAGAAAACGGACAAAGAGGCGGTTGAGTAGAATCGCTGTGTCTTGTGCTTCAATTGCAATCTCGGCCAAGAAACTGCCTGCAGCCGCACGAACAAGAGAATCGCTCAAAGTACCATTGGAGAGGATACCCGGCTGCAAAACATTCGGTGAGCTCTCCCGATGTGAGATTGGTTTCTGCCTCGAACCGGTCCAGCCGAATGCTTCGAGTACATCCACAATAGGCTGAGCTTCTGGCAAAGACAGACTTGGGCGATCTCGTTCATTATTGAGGCTCGCAAATTCCCAAGCTCTCTTGGGTTGACCAAGGGTCAGTCTTCGGTTCATTGGATGAACGCCGTCATGGACAAAGGTTAGCTCACCAGCCTGCATCTCTCGCCCCGTTGCGGTAAACAAAGAATCCACCACTTGCTCTGCGAGCAAACGCCTCGGATCAGGTGCATGAAACCATCTCGACTCCGGTGCAGCATCACGATTTTCACCGACGGCTTGTTTTTGATAGAGGTCAGAATTCAAGATCAGCCGCATGATGTGTTTGATGCTATAGTCATTTTCGACTAACTCTAGTGCTAACCACTCTAAGAGCTCTGGGTGACTTGCTGTGCTCCCCTCCCAATCATGAAGTGGCTCAACAAGTCCAGCACCCACGAGTCGACTCCAAACGTGGTTGACGGCAACTTTTGGGAAACGCTTGTTCGCTGGCGAAGTAATGAGTGCAGCCAATCTTTCTCTAGTATCTTTAGGCTTAACCAAAAGCTCGTCCAATTCATCGTTATCGAATACCCCAGTCTCTTCCTCAAAGGGCCAAGCACCCGCCACCGACTTCCCGAGAGGCAAAGTCACACGAATCAAAGATTCTCTGGTTTGCTTTTCAAAAAATTCATCAGGTACTCGGCTAGTCTTTGGACGTGTGACCGATTCGCTCTTGCGCATT
>JAAXIK010000071.1 GCA_012270385.1 Rubripirellula sp.
CACCAGCAATTGGGCCTTCCCCCCTGTTCAATGCGTGTCCTTTTTGGGATCCCATGCCCCAGTTGCGGCATGACAACCTCTTGGGCACTTTTCTCACGTGGAGAATTCGCAGCAAGCTTCTCGGTCAACCCATCAGGATTCCTACTGGCTTGCTTGACAGTGATCGGCCTACTAATCGGAATCACTGCGATCGCCCGAAAAAAACCGGTTTCCTAAACTCAATTTCAGAGCACATTTCTCACATCCATAGTCATTTTCGCCTTCGCACTCACACACTGGCTTTGGAAGCTAATTTCCTGACTCGCTTTCCCGTCAAAGAGCCAGCGGAGCAAAACCATCTACCCGGTTGCTCCTGACAAAGATGCCGCACACATGGGCGACAGGGGAAGAAAACCGCCCCTGGCCTGGAACCTCAGCACGATTTTGTCGCTCTATTCGAAGCGAGATCCTCTTTTTTTTCCGAGGAAGGTTAAATCGAGGTGGCAATGCACTGCCAAAACTTCGTACATCTCACCTAAGACCACGCCTCCCACCGTTTGCCCGAAGGAACTTGGCATATGCGTTTTGCTAGAACGATTGGCCCGCAACGCAAACTCACTCGTCCATCTCTGATCGCTGCGATGATCAGTCTGACCATCGCAGCAAGCATGGGCTGCACGGGCCTAGCCACCTTCATGCACGCGGTGGGCGTCGACATGATCCCCGCTGAATACGACGGACTGAAACGACAGACCGTGGGGATCATCGCCTTAACGGAGAGCAGCCAATACTCCAACGACGTGGCGGCACGAGAACTCAGCCGATTCATTGGCCAAGTCCTGACCGCTGAAGTGAAGGATCTGAAATTGGTTCGAGAGGATAAAATCGATCAATGGAGAGATCTTCATGGATGGGACCAACTCAATTTCGATGAGATAGGCAAGGGAGTTGGCGCCGACAAGGTCATCGGGATCGAAGTGGCAAATCTTAGACTCCGCGATGGAGCGACTCTCTACAGAGGACGAGCTGACGTGGTGATCAGCGTGATTGATGTTGAATCCGGAAACATCGAATATTCGCGAAGTCTAGAAGAATTCACCTACCCCAACATTGCCGGGCAGTACACGAGCGAGACTACCGAATCGAAATTCCGCAAACTCTACTTGCGAATGTTAGCCGAGGAAATCGCCAGATCCTTCCATCGATACGACCTGACAGACCGTATCGCCGAGGATAGCCAAATCGCCCATTACTAGGCTCGAAGCGGTTTCTCGACGCCGAGATGGAACTTGGCTGATCTTCACTCTCGGCTGATCTCCGACACTCCGTGCCCAGCGATTCCGCTAGGAGTTTGATTCGCCTCCAAGGTGATTTGCCTACAATCATGATCCAGCGAGATATCTGGCCCCTTTTTTGTTCCTCGAAAAAGGCACCCTACCATCATGATATTTTCGCTGTCTTGAACCCTTACTCCGGAATCACATTCGGACACAACCAACCCATTCATCGCCACTCCCTTGCATCGCAATAGACGCACCGCGCCCTCATGGGTTGCCAAATGATGCAGCGTTGAATTGGCGATCACACAGTCGGTGCAATCTGTCAACGAGATCCAACCGGGTCGCACAAACTGCCTCGGGTTGAAGGTGTTCCCCTGTAACACAACCCGATTACCGTGGGCGACGCGGATATTCTGGAGTTTGGGTGCGAAAAAATTGTTCGCAGCGATAGCAACATCCATCACATGCAGCAGATCAATATTGCAGGTGGTATCGCTGATGACGTTCCCCGAAATAGTCACCGAATCGATTGGGTAAATTTCCTTCCCGGATAGACGAATGTTGGCGCCGCCAGGGGCAACCGTTTTATCCTCGTCGCCTGAGTAATTTGCAGAGTGCTGAATCGTGCAACCTGTGATGGCGACCTCCGCAATGGATTTTCTACGATCCCCGTTGGATCCACTTACATCGATCCAAATATTGGCTGCCCGAGTCGCCGTCTCATCAAATGGCATATTCGCCTCGATGTCGCAACCCGTCACTTGCAGGTTACGCACATTACCATCCTGCACGACGATGCCACCCCCTTGGTTGTAAGAGATGTGTGACCCCATGACATTAATCTGGTGGAGATTCACATCGTCGAGAAAAATGCCGATCGCCTTGTTTTCGTAGAAGTGGCAATCGGAAATGATCACGTTACGATTTCGTCCCATGAGATGCACGCCGTGCTGGCACCAACGAACCGCAACCCCTCGTAATATGGCTCCTACTGAGCCCTCCAGACGAATCCCTATCGCTTGCTCGGACGCACCCAGGATTTCAACACCCTCCAAAATTGGCATATGCTGATTCCAGGTATTGGGCTCAAACGACTTGGGGGATGCGGTTCCAAGATGTGTTCCTTGAATCATAAAAGCGGGCCCGGGACCGTCCATGATCAGCCTCACCCCCCCGCTACCCTCAACACTTGCTCCCTCCAACTTCGCCAAATCCAAAATCAACGGTCGCGTGATACGGTAATAGGATTCATCAAGTTCTAGGTGACCATTCGATGCTTCAATTTTTTGTTGCAACTCTTCGGTACGGTCTGGTAACTCCCAATATCGCGGTACCTGCGCATGCAACCGCTGAGAGACGCCATCGGTACCCTGTTGTCCGCAAGCCATCCGGGGGTCGCATTCGAAGGAAAACGCAGTAATACCGAGGCACAACCCCCAACCTATCCGAGTCAGCAACCGGTTAAAAAATCGCATTCGAACGTTCCTTGCGATAAAAACATAAGAAGAAGAGGAGGAACTCAAAATCTTAGAGATGCGGCCCATGGTGAGGTCGCGGGCCTTACGGACGCAGCAAGTCGCTTCATTCGTGGAACGCCGCGTTTCAGCGAAGAAGCAAAGTAGCTCGGTGCGTAGAGAAATCGCTGTGACGGGAATCCTGTCTGACGCCGAGTTGATCGCTCTAACGCAAGTGCGAGAAGAGGTGATCT
>JAAXIK010000527.1:0-8076 GCA_012270385.1 Rubripirellula sp.
GCGATAGAAGACACCTTTTACTACTCAACTTTGGTCGAATCCGAGAGACTCGCCTCAATGGGTCAAGCAGTCGCTTCGCTCTATCATGACATAAAAAACATCCTTCAGGGCATCCGCGGCGGCAGCTATTTGATTGATGCTGGATTAAAGTCGGATCAACCCACGGTGGTCCGCCGTGGATGGCAGATGGTGGAACGCAATCAGGAGCGAATTTCCAACCTCGTACTCGATATGCTTAGCTTTTCTAAGGACCGCACACCTAATCTGAAGCGACAAGACTTAAACAACCTCGCGAGAGAAATCCATAGTGAACTTGAAAACCGAACGACTGAATTAGGAATCGCGTTTAACCTAGAACTCGAGACAAAACCGATTGAGTGCGAATTTGAATTCGACTCACTTCATCGAGCCATGCTCAACCTTGTCATCAACGCTATCGATGCCGTCACGGATACCGATGAAATGGAGATGGAGCAGATAAGCGATCAGGGTCAAAACGACACTTCTCATGCGAGTACAAAACCGGATTCAGATCATACCACAACGTCTGACAAAGCAATCTGCATCCGAACCTGGACGGAGTCGATCACTTCCTGTTTCAGGGAGATCTAAGATAATGGAAGAGGAATCCCCAGTGATCTCCAAGATCATCTCTTTGAATTCTTCGCTTCCTCCAAGGGTGCTAGAGGTACTGGCATCGGCCTCCCTGTCTCTGCCAAGATCGTCCATGAACACCAGGGATCCATTGAGGTAATGACGCCTCGAAGAGGTGAGGGAACTGTCTTCCGGATCACACTTCCGTTGAACCGTAGCACGCTTGTCAGCGGGGAGACTTCGCCGGCCACGGGATAGGAACAGTTTGCCATCCATCACGAAGTCGGTTTACCAAGAAACGAGATTGGCTGTCAGTGCGTCAGTCGTTCAATTCTTGCTTCAATTCATTAATCGCGTCAGCCAGATCGGAAAGGGACGAACGCGCTGATTGAGCGTCTTGCTTACCCATATCCGACTCGATCTTCTCGGCAATTTTCATCGTTTTCACCCCAGCAATGACTCGAGCCGCCCCCTTGATGGTGTGGGCAAGTCGCTGAGCTTCCTGGAGCTGCCCCTGATCAATCGCTTTTATCAGGCCCGGGGAGAGACGCGGCACTTCTTGCAGTGCCGATGCGCAGACCGCCACGAAAATTTCTCGGTCACCCCCCGCATTCTCGAGTGCGGTATCGTAATCGATGACCGGCTCGTTCTTAAATTCACTCACGTTACCACCCAACTCCCCTTTAACACCCATTTGGATCAGATACCGTCGCGCCTCGGTTTAAAACGAGGCAGTGATCACAGAAGTCGCAGGCTCTTTAGTGCGCTTCTAGCCAATTCTCACCCGTTCCCATCTCAACCACGATCGGGACACGCATCGGCAAGGTATTCACCATGGCAGATTCAATCACCGGCATCACCGCGTCTTTCTCCGATGCCAACATATCGAAAACAATTTCGTCATGCACGGTAAGAATCATCTTGGTTTGAAAATCACCCGCTCGCAGCTCCCTGTCCACGTTGATCATCGCTAATTTAAGGATATCCGCTGCAGTGCCTTGAATCGGGCTGTTCATGGCAAGTCGCTCAGCGGCCTGGGCGACACCGCGACTCTTACTATTGATATCCCGTAGGTAACGTCGTCTTCCGGTTTGGGTCACCACAAAACCATTTTCCTTTGCAAATTCTATCGTACGATCGATATAACTTTGCACTCCCGGGTACTTCGAAAAATAGTTTTCTATCAATTCACTCGCTTCGCCCCGGGGTATATTCAGACGCTGTTGCAGTCCAAAGGCAGAGATGCCATAGATAATCCCAAAATTAACTGTTTTTGCCTTATCCCTCATCTCACGAGTGACTTCTTCCACAGGGACATGGTAAACCTTCGAAGCCGTACTGGTATGAATATCTATACCTTCGCGAAACGCTTCGATCATGGCCTCGTCACCGCTCAACTCCGCCATCACACGGAGTTCGATTTGCGAGTAATCCGCACTCAGTAATAAGTGCTCTTCGTCGCGGGGTACAAAGGACGCACGAATATCCCGACCACGTTGTTTGCGAACCGGAATCGTTTGTAGATTCGGATCGTTAGACTGCATTCGTCCTGTGGCGGTCCAAGATTGACTGTAATGCGTGTGAATCCTACCTGTTGCCGGGTTAACCGCAGCCGGTAATTGATCCACATAGACACTTTTGAGCTTACGAGCGTTACGATACTCGAGCACATCGCCAACGATTGCGTGTCTACCTATCAGACGCTGCATCTCGCTTTCGCGAGTCGAATATTGACCGGTCGCAGTCTTTTTCGGATTCGGATCGATTTCAAGTTCCTCAAACAGAACTACTCCGAGTTGTTTGGGTGAATCGATATTGAATTCATGGCCGGCAGCCTCGAAGATGCTCGCTCGCAATTCATCAATCTCTAGCTCTAACCGCTTTGAAAATGCGGCGAGTGCGTCGGTATCGAGTCGAATACCATGATGCTCCATTTCAACGAGCACCGTTACCAGAGGACACTCTACTTCGTAGCAGACCTGCGCGACGCCCCGAGTCTCCAACTCCGGTTTCATCGCCTCCGCTATCTGAAGGGTGACATCCGCGTCCTCGCATGCGTAGTCGACGAGTTGATCCAATGGAACGTCGTCCATTGATTTTTGATCATCGCCTTTTGGTCCAATTAAATCGCTAATCGGGATCGGTGAATAACCAAGATAGAGATTAGCGAGATAATCGAGACCGTGTTTCATCTCCGGCTCTTTCTGAGAATGAGCCAACATCGTATCGAAGAGTTCACCAGCAACCTTTACGCCATTCCATCGGAGTAAGCTCACATCGTATTTCAGATTATGCCCGACCTTCCCTATGTTTTCGTTCTCAAAGATCGGACTGAATTCGTTCAAAACCTGCTGCGTCTTTTCATCACTACTTCCACAACTTACGTAATAGGCCTCGTGGGGCTCCATACAAAAAGCAATTCCGAGAGGCTTTGCGGTACGGGGGTCAAGACCGGTGGTTTCCGTGTCAAAACAGAAGGACTTCGCTCGCTCCAGTTTTGCGATGAGCGACTGACGCTCTTCTCTCGTGGTAACGGAATGATAACTCTGCTTTAGCTCTTGCAGGGCGTTCTTTTCGACTGGCTCATCGAATAAGAGAGTTTGAATTTCGGACTCACGTTTCTCCCGTTGAACATCAGCGCGTACCTGAGCCGACGTGAATGACTTCCCGAAAATTCTTTTTCCGAGCGTGTCAAACTCGAGTTCCATCATCAGATTTTTCAGTTTATCCCGGTTAAATTCCTGATAGCGAAAGGAATCCAAGTCAAAATTGTGGGGCACCGCTTTGTTAATGGTAACCAGCTTCTTGGAAAGCTTGGCCATCTCTTTTTGTTCTTCAACTCTTTCTCGCTGTTTCCCCTTCAGCTCGCTGGTATGTTCCAGCAAGCTGTCAATCGAACCATATTTCGAGATCAGTTGCTGTGCCGTCTTGGGCCCAATTCCTTTCACTCCAGGAATGTTGTCACTCGCGTCACCCATTAGGCCGAGGATATCGATCACCTGATCCACTCGCTCGATCCCCCATCTCTGAAGGACGTTTGCAATACCGATCACTTCAGGCTCCGACCCCTTTCTTCCTGGTTTATAGATCAGAATGTCTTCGGTGACCAATTGTTCATAATCTTTATCGGGAGTGACCATCCAAACCCGGTATCCCGATTCTGCGGCTTGCCCGGCAAGGGTGCCGATGATATCGTCCGCTTCGTAGCCGGGTGTGCGAATGACGGTAATATTCAAGGCCTCGAGCAGTCGGTCAATAAAAGGGAACTGACTCGCTAGATCCTCGGGCATCGCATCGCGTTGTGCTTTGTATTCCGGGTAATCCAGATGCCGCTGAGTGGGCTCCGATGTATCAAAAGCCAAAGCGATATGGGTTGGCTTCTCGCGCTGCATCAGGTCCGTAATCGCATTCATCAGTCCAAAAACCGCCGATGTGCATTGCCCACCCGAAGTGAATCGAGGACTCCGAGCTAACGCGAAGTGAGCACGGTAGGCTAACGCCATTCCATCTAGGAGGAAAAGTCTTTTTTCCTCAGCGAAAAGGTCCCCACGCGATTCGGACATCGAAGCACCACTATCTGGGATTTGAGACAATTTGTTTTTGGACAGCGAGCGATCTGTGAGCCTCACTCACCCTGAGGTGACTCCCACCTCTTGGTTAACCCCGCCGGGCCCCAAATCACTGGTCACCGAGATATAGCAACTGAATCTTGGTTTCAGGCAGTTTTTCCTGCAAAGCCTTTACTCCAGCTTCAGTAACCGCAGTGCGGGTAACGATCAGATCTTTGAGTTTCGTCATTCCCTCAAGGTGGACCAGACCTGCATCGGTGATCAATGTCGATCCAAGGTGGAGGAATGTCAGCTCGGTAAGGCCACTTAATGCAGATAAACCTTCATCAGTCAAACGCGTGTTGTCCAAATTTAATTTTTCCAGTGCAGCGAGTTGGCCTACCGGAGCGATTCCCAGATCCGAAAGGTTGACTCGCCAAAGATTCAGTTCCTTGAGATTCTTGAGCTGAGCCAGCGACTCGGTAGCTTGATCGGTGATCTGCAGACACTCACTTAGATCCACCGTTTCCAATTGCGTTAACTCGCCCAGTTGAGCGAGCCCTTCAGCATCAATCTGGTTCGCAGCAAGCCGGACTTTCTTCAATTTGGGATGTTGACCAAGCATACCCAGAGCGTCATTCCCGATGGTGGTTCCGGCAAGATAGAGTTCCTGTAACTCTTTCAAATCTTTGAGCATTCCCAATCCTTCCTCGCTCACCCAAAGAAAATCAATCGCAAGCACCTTTAGCGTTTTGATTTTCCCCACCGATTCCATACCGATATCGCTTACCGAACATTCTCCGTTTTTGCCACTTAAACGCAGAGCCTTGAGCTTCGGTAGCTGTTCCAAAGCGGCAAGGCCATCATCGCTCACTGGACAATCTCGTAGATCAAGATCCTCGAGTGCCTGGAATTGACCTAAGACGCCACAGACCTCATCACCTACGCCTGTACCTCCAAGCCGAACAGCTCGAAGACGTGGGAATTCCGCGAGAGCTTGAATGACCGCAAGGTCGAGCGTGGAGCCCTCCGAAACGGCTCCGCGAAAATCCACATCGATGATGAGACCGTCTCCGTCACGGCGGAGGTTTTTGGCAGCACTCTGCACCGTCATCACAGCCGATTCATCATCGGAAGGTAATACCGGCGCAGCCTGCGCCTCCTCGGTTATCGATGAACCCGTTGTGGAGGGACTCGCACTCTCGCCCGGCGTCTCCGTCGACCGATTGCAAGCAGTGAAGCAAACCAAGCTCGTGAGAATGATGAAAGAAAAACGCAATGGAAACCTCGAATTGACAGAAAGAAAAATAATTTTGCCTGCAACTTCTCCACCGGCACGCAGACTTGGGCCTTTGGACCTGCGATTGCAGCGGTGGAAAAAGCTATCGGCTGCGATGGAGCAACAGCCATCTCAGTTCCAATCAACCTTACGCCGACAGCGATGGAATGATGTCGGTCCAAGTGTAGAGAGGATCTTCAGATGGGACCACTAAACGGTCGCTTCAACTTCCCAACCAGCACGATACTGCTTCCGGATATACTGATCCGCCTCGGGGCAGTTAGTGGCTTTGAGAGTCGCACCATCCCAATCAAGCTGCTTACCCGTTCGGTAGGAAACGTTTCCGAGCAAGACGGCCTCAGTGAGCGCTCCCGAATAATCAAAGTTGCAGGTAGTTGGCGATCCATCTTTGCACGCTTTAATCCACTCCGCATGATGCCCGATTGAGTCTGGAATCGACGGTTTTGGCGGGGTGAACTTTGAGTATTTGTCGGAAGGAAAGAGTCTATACTTCGAATAATCAGCGAACATCTTCCCTTCAGTACCCACAAACATCACGCCGCTGCCGGGTACACGTTCACCAGCAACTTCACGAGGCGTCATGTTCCCATCGTACCAGGTCAAATCACACGCCGGCATGGATCCACGTTCTGGGTACTTGTACTTGACCGTCAAGCCAAGGGGGCAGGTTTCAGGATGAACTCTTTCGTCATTGGAAAATGCTTCACAGCTGATAGGATGCTTTAATTCGAGTGCCCAAAATGGAAGGTCCATATAATGGCATCCCATGTCTCCGAGCGTTCCCTGACCAAAATCCCACCAACGACGCCATTGAGCGGGATGATACCGGCCCGCAGCATAAGGTCGCTCGGGAGCTGGACCTAACCACAGATTCCAGTCAAGATTGGCTGGGGGTGTTTCACCTTTCTCGGGGCGTTCGCCACCGCCCCAGCCTTTACCGACCCATACGTGAACCTCTTTCACGTCCCCGATAGCACCGGACTGAATCACCTCAACCACGCGTCGGTAATTTGAGCCCGCGTGGATTTGCGTTCCCATCTGCGTGGCGACCCCTTTTGCTTTTGCTGCTTGCGCAACAAGACGGGCTTCATGAATAGTGTGACTGAGGGGCTTTTCGCAATAACAATGCAAGCCCGCGTTGATCGCCCTGATGGAAGCGGGAGTATGATTATGGTCGGCTACCGCAATGACAATGGCATCGGCTCGGTCCGCCTCACTGCTAATCATCTCACGGTAATCTGCATACTTCCGAGCACTTGGAAATTGAGTAGCAGCACGATTGAGATAGTTGGAATCCACATCGCAAATCCCGACAACATCCTCATTCTTGATCGCATCGATGTTGGCGGCAGCTCGATTAGCGGTACCTACACATAGGATTTTTAATTTTTCATTAGCAGATCGTTACTCTTTTGCAGCCACCTCGCTCCATACTCCACCGCTAATCGCCGCGGCACCTGTAGCCTTCACAAACTGTCGCCTTGGCAGTTGAAAAGATTGTTTTGCGTGGTTGTCAGGAGTATTTTTTTGCATGCTGGTTACCTAATCAATGAAGCTTTTCCAAGAAAATAAGTACGAGCGTGAAACAATTGCAAATTATGAATTAGAGCGTGTTCACGTCGACTTCAGTCGTCATTCCAATTGTAATACAGAGTGCCTCCTGTGTGTGAGGCAATTATGTTAGATCAGCGAGACGATTCCCGCATTGCAAAACAAGGGATCACAAGCCTGTATTCACCCGTCAGGAGATCCAGTTCAAGAAGTTGAGGCCAGAGCACCCAACTCGCTATGAGTAAGTCTTTCTAGCTAGTTGGATACTTCCAATCTCCTCTGTAAGGTCGACGCAACCACTGGTTTGCCTGCTCATCTCCAATGACGCGTTCTTTTTCTCCGTCCCAGCGGATACTTCTACCCGCCTTCAGAGACAACATCCCCAAAAGACTTAGGTTGGTGGCGTCATGCCCTACCTGAACATCACAGGTAGGCCTTTTCCCACTCTCGATCGCTTGTATGAAATCGCTCCAAAGCAGGTCGATGCTGTGACCATCGGGCTCTTTATGCTCCGAATCTTGATGAATCACCTGCTTATTTTTGTCGGATGGATAAAAAGTCCACCCATCTCGCCAGCCCATATGAAACGTACCTTTTGTCCCATGGAAGTAACAGCCAACACTAGGCTGTCCGGCGATCGCCCCCGCGAAGCGCCGATGCTCCCAAACCGCCGTGAAAGATTCAAAACGGTAGGTAGCAATTTGGGAATCCGGTGCATCGGTAGTTTGTTCCTTCTCCGTAAGTACCGCCTCCCCACGCACTGGCCTGCCCCCGGTTGAGTAAATCTCTTTGGGATATTTTTCATCGCTCCACCAGAGGATCTGATCGAGCCAGTGAACTCCCCAGTCACCCAGGGTTCCGTTGGCGAAATCTAGGAAGTTACGGAATCCGCCGGGGTGAATCTTGCGATTGAATGGTCTTAGCGGGGCAGGACCACAATACAGATCCCAGTCCAATTGCGGCGGTGGCTCACTATTTGCGGAGGGTGCCTCGGGGCCCCCTTGGCTGTGAACAAATGCCTTGACGAGCCCAATCTCACCCACATGCCCCTGCTTTAGAAATTCCATTCCCGAAACGTAATGG
>JAAXIK010000527.1:8086-11443 GCA_012270385.1 Rubripirellula sp.
TCATCCCCCCCCTCACCCGCCCCCCCGAAAGCACCCCGAGCCGTACGCGGGGCCGATACGCCGCGGTAGCCCACCCTGCCCGACCCGGTGGTGGGCACGCGCAGCATCCAACATAGCGCGACTTTCCCCAATGGTGTGCCCGGTTGGCTTCTCCACAAAAATATGTGCACCAGCTTCGATCGCGGCGAGAGTATTGAGAGCATGCCAATGATCCGGTGTTGCAACGATAGCGATCTCGATTTCCTCTTGGTCTAACAATTCGCGGAAATCGGTGTAGGTTTTCACCTGAACTCCAGAAAGATCTTCTACCTCCTCCGCAGCGATCTCTAATTTGTCCTGATCCACATCACACAGTGCGACTGGCTGAACTGTCCCAGAGGCCATCGCCTCCCTGAGAATATTCATTCCCCACCAGCCGGACCCAATTAGCGCTGTCCTATACTTCTTCCCTTTTGATTGTGCATGGATAAACGGAACGCCTATTGAGGCCCCTGCCAGCGCGGCTGACTTTACAAAATGACGACGTTCGATTCGCATAGCATTTCCTCAAGGATAGCAATCAGGAGCGGGTCACTATCATAGGCTTTCCGCTATGGCTTCGCATCACCATTATCGAAACCACCCGTAGCTTAACGATCCTTCCCAACCCATTACTTCTCAAAGGTGCAGTTTAACCAGAGGCACCTATCCTACCTGAACTACTCGCGCGGTGGATTACTCACTCAAATCGAGACAGATCAACTTTCCAGCTGAGTTCTTGCATAGAAGTTTACCTTCGGTAATGACTGGTGGCACCCAACAACGCCCGTTCAGAACGCGTGCGCTGGCGAGTAGCTCGAATGAATCGGAATTTACAGCTGCGATCATTAAAACGCCATCATCGGAAAGGATGATCAATCGGTCCCCCGCTGCTGACACAGCGCCAGCTCTAAAACTCTCTTCGATCCAGCGAATCTTGCCTGTCGATAATTCCATGCATGTGATACGTGCACCGGCTTCTAAATCGCCATTAACCCCGTAAAGAAAGCCATCGATCAACAGCCCCGTCCCCAAATGACTCTTGAAGTCCTTGTGCTTCCAGATCAGCTGAGGCGATCCAGTACTAAGATCAAAAAATCCACTTCCACGGCTATATCCCGACGACAAAAAAACGCGATCCTTCGAAACGACCGCATCGGCGGCATTACAACCGAAACTTGTTAACCACTTCTGACGCCAACGTTCCTGCCCGGTCTCAATATCAACACACACATAGGATCTACCCGAACCTAAAATGACCGAAGGTACACCTTGGTCCATAAAAGGGACTGCAGAGGAATACCCGGCTTCCCGATCTTCGGAAGCCCATAGAACCATGCCGTCTTCTTGACGCAAACAAACCCCACTATCACCCACATTCAACAACAAACGTGAATTAAAGGAACGAACTGCACCAGAGAATCCCCATCCCGGGATCCGAACTCCGGCCTCTGTGACTAAATCGACTTGCCAAAGCAGCACCCCATCTGCCAGCCTCAGAGCGTAGGCTGTGCCACCGCGACTAAGCAAATAGACACAATCGCCTTCAATCAGAGGGGATGAGGTTGGCCCACCTTCAAAATCTTTGGCGTCAAGCGGAGCCTCATATTCAAAACTCCAAATCTCATCCCCCGTATTGAGGTCCAGCGCGGAAACGCGAATACACTCGGCTTGGTAGCCAGTACAAATCACAACCCCGTCCTTGGTGACTGGACTGGAAAAACCAATGCCGGTCTCACGCTCCCATTGAACCTGAGGCCCAGTCTGGGCCCACTGATGCGTCCATTTCTCCTCATCGCTGACACCATTCCCACGCAGGCCACGATATTGAGGAGAATCCTCTGCTGAGATGGTAATGGGGCGTGCCATGACCAAAACGAAGACCATGAAATAAGCGGCTAATCCAACCCTGCACACTTCAGAAAGCTTTGAATGACGAATCACATTCACCTCAACCAAAAACAATTAGATTGATCAACCGACTTGACCTCTTCCAATCGGCCATTTACTTATACTCATGGAGTAGACCGAATCAATCGAATTCGATCGTCTTCAGAGAGGTTTGGCAAGAGAAACGAGAAAGACGAGGCAGTGCAAAAAACCTTTACCCCCGAAGATCACAGTCAATTGACCCCACCTTCATTGTGGCGTCTCTTCGGAGATTCGATTCAGCTTATCCGAAGCCAGTACGGTCTATTCCTCATTCTTTGCTTCACTCTGCTTCTATTGGGAGTCCTCTCGCCCTTAGGCGCGCTACTTGGCCCCATCTTATCAGCGATCCATACGGCAATTGCGGAGAAGGCTGAAACCGGAAAAATACGCCTCTGGAATGCAATGAGCTGGTTCAGATTTTCCGCGGATGGTTTACTCACCTACATGATGATGCTTGCAAGTTGCTTTCTTTTTCTCGCCCCAACTTCCCTGATAGCCTACTACGCCGCCTCGAACTGGGATTCAATCAGCGAAAAACTTCCAGTCACCCCGCCTGTAATCGCCGCCATCTTAATCGCTTCCATTCCTTCACTGGCTGTGATTCAGTTGACGCTCTGCGTCCCCTTCCTCTTTACGTTCAGCATCCTGACACGTGATCAGTGCTCTGCGGTAGAAGCAGTCAAGCGAAGCATATCGCTGACCACCAACCATCTCTCAAGCGTCCTAAGATTTTCTATCTTCCTGATCGCAGTGCAGATCGTCGGGATAATCTTACTCGTAATTCCTGGCATTCTGCTATTACCCGTCCACTTCGCAATGATTCATGGTCTACATCGCCATCTCGCTAGTGCCGACCGTCACCCGGAATCTTGCTAAGAGATCACTTCAACGATTCCTCGGATTTTGAGGAACCCAGAGATCGCCACGATCAACAGGGACAACACAATCATTGCCCGCAGAATGAATTGCGGTTGCTGTCGCCACTTTTCAAACTTAGCCGATCTGCCCACAAGCACGGATGCAAAGAAAAATACAATCAGAGCCAGAAGCATCTTGGTACCGACAAGGGCATGATACAATCCGTCCCCATCGTGATTCGGTATCGCTCGGTAGTAGTTGTAAAATCCACTGATCAAAAACAGTGCAATCCCACCATGGACAAACCGTTTCCAGCGACCACGAATCCCGTCAGTTAATCGATCACGCTGTTCGTCATCCAGTAACTTCAAACTCGGCAGCAGCACCAAACCCATGAATAAACAGCCTCCCACCAAGGTGATGGCGGTCGTCACATGGGTCACTCGTGAAATCACATCAATCAACATAGTCAATTATCTATCTATTCAATTTTTTTAGGGCTTCACTCTGATCAAGGTAATGGTAGCACTTCGATGAGGATCATCCATT
>JAAXIK010000527.1:11453-14977 GCA_012270385.1 Rubripirellula sp.
TATTGAGGGCGTCACATGGGTCACTTGTGAAATCACATCAATGAAAATTGTCAATTTTCTCTCTATTGAAATTTAGGGCAGCACTCTAATCCAGTTAATGGACGCGCTTCGAAGAGCATCATCCAGTACGGCCACCCGTCATCCTAACTACCGCTCAATGCAACGTTTCAGTTGTTGCTAAAGCGTGGGGGGAAGTCCTTACCCGGAGATTGTTGCTCGGACTTTCCTTCCGAGTTGAACGTTACCCCACCTTCACTAATTCGACTGATTAGAAACTCAGCCCGAGTCTTTACGCTCGACTCCTGTAGCAATTCCAACTTTTCTTCAACTGAAAAGGGCAGCGTGTAGCCGACGATATCCGTGATCGCGCCCAAACCCATTTGATCGGACATCAACTGCTGGAGGTTCTGCTGCACGGACTGCCCGACGGGCATCACCGAGCCAAACGCATCGAGCAGTTTAGCTTTGAGACTTTGACTGCTGTCATAAGCGGTCAGCTCATCACTATCATCGATCATCTCCACTTGCCCCAAGCGATAGGGCTTGCCTGATTCGATTTCGGCAACCATCCGAGCGCGTCGAATTCCCACCAACAGCAGGTTATATTTCCTACTCTCCACCTCACTGTGACTCAATATGCGACCGATACAGACCGTTGGAGCAATCGGCGGTTGCCCGGTGGGCCATTTCGGACCACCGAGTGGAGTGAGCGTTGCCATGGCGATTAAACGATCCGTGGTGACGGAGTCTTGAAGCATTTCCACGTAACGAGGCTCAAAAATGTGAAGTGGCTGCATGGCGTGTGGAAAAACCACTAGATTAGGGAGAGGAAACAAACGTACCTGCCCGTTGAAATCTTCCGGTAGTTTTGTCACATCTTCTAGGTTGTACATCTATCTCGCTTTACACCCAGTGATCTATCGTCAATCGCCATTCAGCATAGCATGACACCGCAAGCGATTCACCCGGATAACCTTATTTGATCCGTGCAACCACTCAAAGCGGTCAACTCGCTCGGAAAATGGCCTCTGACAACAACTCGCGGAATATGGACCGAACAGCGATTAAAAATCATTGACGCCGACCATTCAGGCCCCAACAATGTGAAGAACGCGAGGAGAAAGTGAGAACATCTCAAGCCGTAAGGTGTGCTCCGCTAGCCCCGTGTTTTAGTCATTTACCCATCGCCTCATCCTTTGACCACCCGACTCAACATGCTTCTCTCCGGTCAAGCGATAGAAAATCATATCGGTCGCGATATACAGATTGATCCGTTCCAGTCCGATCGACTGAACCCGAATAGCTACAACCTATCGCTACACAATGAGCTGTTGATCTACGAAGAGGTCGTACTCGATTCTGCCTCGCCAAATCGATACCGCAGAATCAAAATCCCGGCCACCGGCTACACCCTTCAACCCAATCAGCTCTACCTCGGCCGCACGGTTGAATACACGGAACCCAAAAATCTGGGCCCCCTGCTTCAGGGCCGCAGCTCACGAGGACGACTTGGACTTTTCATCAATCCTGGTGGTAGCATTGGTGATGTCGGTTACTGTGGCACTTGGACGCTCGAAATGCACTGCGTTCAACCCGTCAAGATTTATCCGGACATGCAAATCTGTCAGATCTATTACTTGGAACTTTCAGGCGAGTCAACGGATTACTCCAGCGATAAATACCAAAACAGCCGAGACATACAACCTAGCATGATGTTTCGGGAACTTAGTTCAGACGACCATGACGCACAAATGGAACTTAACTTCGAAGAGTTACTCCATCGCGTCAGATAGAAACAGTTGCAGGAGCCAGAAGCTTGAGAGAGCTATGGTTTCACTTTGGCTTGTCTCGCATCTAAAAACCTCAATTGCCTGAGCAGCATGCTGACACACGGCAGCTGATGTCCCACCCTCGCTGCGGCTTCGATAGGGTTTTTGAAAATTGCATCCAGCTCCATAGGTCGACCGGATCGGTAATCCAAACGCATACTTGCGTCATAAGGAACCATCTTGCTGGTGGCATCAAGCTGTTTCTGAATCCAATCCTCCGGCACCTGAACTCCTAGCGCCACTGCGGCTCCATGTACTTCACGAATCAGAGTCTCTGCCAAGACGACCGAATCGCTATCCTCCATGATCTCTTTGGTGGATGCATCGAGGGCAACCGAGAGACCGTTAAAGGGAATATTCCACATCAGTTTCTTCCAACGTGTCAGCAGGAGATCTTCGGTAGCCTTTGCGTCAATCCCGGCTGCACACAGATCATCAGCAATTCTCGTTGCGCGTGAGGTGATTCCGGGGGGGTCTTTTAAATAGTGTTCTGCCCGATACTCTCCGAACACGATCGCACCATAATCAAGATGCTTGACATGCCCCGGTGCCACTTTATTGCTGCAAAGAAAACAACAACCGCCCAAGACCCGCTCTTTTCCAACGATCGAGACCACATCTAACTCAACGTCCAAACCGTTCTGCAACACAAGCACAACACCGGAATCACCCGTCGTTGAAGGTAAGATTCTTTCAAGCAGATGGTTCTGCGTAGACTTCAAAGCCACAATCGTCACATCACATTCAGGCATCTCAGTCGGATCAGAGTACACATGGATCTTCTCGAGGTGAAAGTCGCCCAGTGGACTCTCCACCTTCAATCCGTACTCCCTCAAGTGATCCACATCGGAGTTGGCCAGGAAATGCACCTCAAAACCATGCCGCGCCAACAGGCCCCCATATAGACCGCCCAACGCCCCGGTGCCGATGATTGCATAAGTTTGTGGTTTAGACATTGCTTACCTGATGGATAAATAAAGAGCAGTTGGCCCGAAACATGGACCACGGACGTCAGGATGAGTCTGCAACCTGGTATTCCTAACCCTGCTGGATGACCAAAGCAAACGACTCCAACCCTGCAAAAGCTTAATCCTGTACAAAAACAGACCATTGCTCATCCGAGATCGGCGAGAAGTCTTGCTCACCCGCATGCTTCCATTCAATGATCAGTTCCTTGGATAGATCCTGAACTCGGGCAGTCAGGCGAAGTGGATGCCAACCCTCCTCAAGATGAATCGAGCCGATTTTATCCTGCTCTATCGATTCTGGAAAATCCATATCGAGGATGGCAGCATCATGAATACGGACAAAGCCACGATCCAGACCACGTACTCGAAAGCTATAAAACCCAGTTTTTGGGGCAAACCAGTAACCTAACCCTTCGATCGCACCCGTCCCAAGTGTTGGAGCTTCCGCGAAAAATTGCGACCAATCACTCACCTGCTGATTTTGCGTTGTGATCCCACGAAGGTCGGGTGTGTAAGAAAAATCACCGCCCATCCACTTGAAGGAGAGCCCTCTTGATTTCTGATCCGACTCGATTTCAAAGGGCTTGAGTGCTGGAACCGGTAACTGATCGTAGGGTCGGGGTGCACTGGCGTTGGGGCTACGCCCCCGCATCGCAGTCGCCTGCATTTGAGTCTGTATCTTTTCAAATCCACCGCCTACCGAATACAAATTGTTCCGTTCCTTGGG
>JAAXIK010000344.1 GCA_012270385.1 Rubripirellula sp.
CAACCGGTGATGGGCTTTGGAACTCGCGTCACGGGCCAAAAGGAGCGGTCGCCTATGCGGATGGTCGCCTCTACCTGCGGAGCGAAGATGGGCCCATCGGCCTGATGGAACCCTCAAAAGAAGAATACATCGAGCGAGGTCGCTTTGATCAACCCGATCGTTCCGGGTCCAAAGCTTGGGCTCATCCCGTGATTGCAAACGGAAAGCTCTACATCCGAGATCAAGGATTGCTTCTCTGTTACGACATCGCAACAAAATAAGCAGGAAGCTTTCGCATGAAGAAAGCGATGTGCAGGTGAATTCAAACCGACAAAGCGAGCCCCCAGTGGCTCGCTTTTTTTGCGTCTTATCGGAAAGGAGCTATATCGAAATTGAAATGACCGCGATCAAGGTGCAATGCATAATCGCGATGCTAAGAAAGATCAGCGTTAGCCCCAGAAAAATCAAACCCGAAAGGCGACGGCGGATCAGCTCAATCAAGATGACGATCGACAGCCCAATCGCGGGCACACCCCAAAGCACGATCATCTGGTAGTCGGTGTCAAAAATCCGAAACCGCTCACTGACAATCGTCCACACCAATAGCACGAGATTGCCGACACCTTGCACAATAGAAAAGAACAAGGGAACTGCGAGATCTTCAAGACCTTCTTCGCGTCTTGCGGCTCCCCATAACATCAGCATAAACCCTGCAGCGATTCCCCCAAGCAATACGATCAACGAAATCAAAGGCTCATCACTCAGAAGATCCAGCCCTCGTCCACGTTGAGAGAGCAAGAAAACCGAGAGTAGTGCGTAGGCGGTAAGCATCGCTGGAATCATCGCCACCGCAAGCCAATCGGTTTTACCCCAAGCTTGCTCACCACCCTCCACAACATTCGCTCCAAACGACTTTCTTACCGACGAGGTACCGGTCAAGGGAGCATGGGCTTGAGCGCCCGCGGAAGGACGCTCCACTAACTCGGCCGTGAAGGGGTCCGAATCGGTAGCTGAATGTTGGAGCATCGCGTCGCCAACTTCTTGATCAACCCTCTTTGGCCTGTCGTCCCCTGGCGTTCCCCGCTTTGTTCTATCTTCCATCTGATGATTCCGAGTACTTAATCTCTGGGGCTGAAATCTTCAAGCATTCAACCATCCACTCGACTTCTTGCTTGCTGAGATGGCTGAACCAGGCCCGTTGCTCAAGCTCTTGAGGCGACACTTTCACGAAGTAATCCCAAGTCACTCCATCATCGGATCGATATTCTTTCACGCCTAATTCGATCGAATCTATTTCTCTGCGTTGCCAATTCGACGCTTTCAGGCCGTACAAACTCTTTTCGGAAAAACTCAGTTCACGATCATCCAGGGTTACCTTCCCTTGCAAAGAAGCTGCATAAAACAGATAGAAAACTCCGATGATCCAAAAGGCCGTGAAGACAACGAAAATAACCCAGCCCGCTGAGGGGCTACCGTTCACTTTCCCCGCAAGCAGTGCAGGAACAAGGCCACCGGAAAGCAGGATCTGGATCGCTGTGAAAGCATAGAAGGTGAGTCGTCCGACCCGGGTGGTGGATCCAAGATAACCCAGTTTGGGTGACTCGATGATCAGACCTCCGGATGTCTTGTGTAAAACCAATGAACTACCCAGTGGCGGTGACGACAAGGTTTGGCTCGCTGTATCACCTGAGGGTTTAAGTTGGATACGATCGAGATTCTCGACCGGTAACTCAGAGATAGGATCCTTATTGATCGAGCTACCTTGTCGGTGGATTCCAGAACGAATTGCAATTCGCTGCACTTGTGACGGCAACGAATCCCCCAACTCTTCCACCAGAGCATTGGGGAAGGCCCTGACGATGTAAAGCTTACGACCTCCGGAATACCTTGCGACCAAGCTTGAACGATTTGCGAACAAAGAAAATCCTGCAACCGCATTCGCTTCCGATGTCGGTAATTCATCCTCCGGTTTTTCAACTCGAAACCCATCGATGGTTGACAGGGGACAGCGACGCCGACGACGCAAGATGCCCCAGCGTCGTATCACGCTGAGGTGCGTTGAATCGATCAGAAGCTCCGACGAACCAAACAGACTCAGACAGCTTTTCAAACAAAGCACAATGGCCACCGGAAAAAGAATAGATCCGAAAAAGGCCAAAGGCAGCAAATCAACACCCGTGATCTCTTGTTCCGGCTTGAGATCACTGCGGACCCCATAAAAGAAAGCCGTGATTGCAAAGGGCCACGCGGCAAACATGACGGAAAGCACAATTCCCAACCAACCCAAACCACGCTGAACAGGATTGGATACTTGCGGCAGCAGACAGCGACTGCCATCCAACTCATCTATCCATCGCAGCGATTCATTCATCGGTGGGTTCATTCAGATCAATCCGTTGGTAGTGCGGAGCGGATGCTCAGTCTACGACAATTCATCTGCAAACACACCTCAGTCTGGTGCGAACGGAATTCGTGCAGCTTTTTCGTGAATTGGAGTCGCTGGAGCGTCGAAAGGAAATCTCGAACCTCGCAACATTTGGGTAGCCACTAGACGTCTACATCCTCAAAGGAGACCCGGTTACCGCCGCAGTCCAGAGGATGCAGTCCAGAGGATGCAGTCCAGAAGGCGCAACGTAGAAGATCTTGACAAGCAATAACCGTGATCTAACCACGAATCCTGGTTTGCTCGAAAGTCGTTCGGAACGCGTTGCATCCACTGGGATATCCGTAATCCATTGCACTCTGATGCGAGCTTTGATCTGATGCCCCTGTTTCAGCGATACATTGGAATTGACTACTCAGGACGTGGCACTTCGAGCACACGTACGCCGTCACTTCAGGTCTATCAAGCCCATCCAGGTGAAGACCCCAGTTCAATTTCATCACCCGAGTGCTCCTCAAAACGCCATCGAAACTGGTGCAGGAAGGAAGTGGCTGCATGGCTCAAGGAGCAACTCATGATGGATCGCCCCTTTATTG
>JAAXIK010000232.1:0-1029 GCA_012270385.1 Rubripirellula sp.
ACTTGCGCACCGTCACGAAATCATCTTTGTTTACCATGGACACATTCGCGTGGAACTTTGACGATCAGTCAGTGGAATCCGTTTCGGCTCTTTCACTTCCCTCGAATTTTAAATTCACGGATGAAGCAGAAGTTCGAGGTCTGAGTCACGTATGCAAAATTACACCTGCCGCCAATGGGCAATCCGGTTTAGCGATCTACCAATCAGGCGCGGGGGCGGTCGGTGTGATCGACTATGACTTAGATGGCTGGCCTGACCTCTATCTGACCTCCATGGATGGGGATCCCAAGGGCGATAATTCCTCATCAAATCGCATGTATCGTAATCTCAACGGTGCCTTTAATGATCAAACCGCATCAGGTGACTTGACGGATCGTGGATTCTCTCAGGGTATCGCTGTTGGTGATTATGATGCCGATGGGTTCCCTGATTTATTGGTGGCTAACTTTGGGGTCAATCATCTTTATCGTAACAATGGGGCTGGAACTTTTTCTGATGTGACGCAGGAGGTGGGCTTGTCCGGCGAAGCATGGACCACTTCCGTTGCGTTAGCTGATTTTGATGGGGATGGTCATTGTGATCTTTTTGAATTGGGCTACTGCGGTGGCGATGATGTATTAACACGCCGGTGTGTGGATAAAGAGATCAAGGAGCCACGTTCCTGTTCGCCCCTCGCTTTTCCCGCCGAGGGAGATCGTGTTTGGAGATCAGATGGATCAGGGAACTTGGTAGATACCACTCGTCTTTGGCTGACTGATCATGAGCCCGGACGGGGTATGGGGTTGGTGGTTGGCCGATTTCAGGCATCCCGTGGATTGGACATCTATGTTGCCAATGACATGACCGCTAATCATCTTTGGTTAGCGGACTTCACTTCGCAAGATTTTAACTTCTCTGAACAGGCAACCCTTCGAGGGGTTGCTTTTAACCAAAGGTCTGTCGCTCAAGCATCGAGGGGCATCGCTGTTGGTGTTGCAGCTCATGAAGCTGCTGTAGGATCAACACCTACATAAAAATGATACCAACTTG
>JAAXIK010000232.1:1039-2645 GCA_012270385.1 Rubripirellula sp.
CTTTTATCCAAAGGTCTGTCGATCAAGCTTCGATGGGAATCGCTGTTGGTGATGCAGATCAGGATGCTGATGTTGATTTTTTTGTGACACACTTTTCTGGAGATCACAATACCTACTACGAACAGGTTGATAGTGGTCTATGGGCTGACCGATCCGAGGCAGCTGGCTTTGTTCAGCCGTCGCAGCGACTACTCGCGTATGGAACACAGTGGATAGATCTGGATCATGATGGAGATCTAGAGTTGCTGGTGGCCAACGGTGACATCGATGATTTCACTCACGCCGATCGGTCGTACCGCCAGCCTTTTCAAATTTATCAGCGCACGTCTTCGGGTAGATGGAGTTTGGCAGATTCCAGTTCCTTGGGTGCTTACTTTGAACAGCCGCACCTCGCTCGTGCAGTCGTGGCTGTCGATCTGGATCGTGATCGCCGTACCGATGTTGTAGTGACTCATTTATTCGAGCCCGTTTCGCTCCTTCGTAATCACAACGCGGTGAGTGGCAACTCCATTCGCTTATTCCTGAAAGGTAACCGCTCACATCGCGATGCGATTGGGAGCATTGTTAAATATGAGGTAGGGGGTAAAGCACGATCTCAGCAGCTTTTCTCCGGTGATGGTTATCACTGCTCAGCCGAGCGGGTCATCGTCATTGGGTGTGGTGAAGCTCGCAGTATCCAAAATGTCAGGGTGGAATGGCCTGATGGCACGGAGGGAGCTTACGGAGATTTGCTGGTCAATCAGGACTACCTTTTCGTCCAAGGGTATTTAGAAGCCTATTCCTATTCTCCGACGGATTTGATGACGCAAGATCGGTAGGGAGGTGATGCGTTCTTCTCTCACCGTGGCCACTTCATGAGAAGTCGACCGGTTTGATCCGTCAGTTGGATTCCATCCACGGACGCTTCGCCTTCTCCATCGCTGAAATCAACTCTTAGTTGATAGATTTTTTGTTCCGTATTGACCGGGACCGTAATGGATTGCCAGTCCTCGCTTTCCCTGATCTCGAACTCAACTCGGGTTCCATTGGGTAGTGTGGTTTTGGGATCAGAAGTGTAAAAAACCTCACCTTGATTTTTCCCCTTTTGTTGTAGTCGGAAGTGGATTTCATAGGGTCCAGCGGGCAGTTTGTTGCCTCTGAGGTCCATTGCGATGCCGGGATCCTCTCCCGTGAACTTCAGGTTCAGTTTGCTCCCGCTGATGGTCATCTTCGTGTTTTTTCTTGCTCGAATTCCAGTGCTGTTCCGAACGCTTTTCGTCTTCAGTCGCGGATTCGCTGAGGAAGGGCTGATGGGTGTATCCCTATCGAATTGAGTCCATTGGGGATGTTGATGTTCACTCGCATTGGAACGCACCGGAGAATAGGTGCGTGCCGAAGCATGAAGTGTTTCTTTTGTCATTTGGGTCCATTGCTGCACCATTGCGTTAAGTCGATTCGGGTGCTGCTCAGCCAAATTGTTTAATTCTGAACGGTCGGACGAGAGGTCATAGAGTTCCCAAGGTTCTTCACGAAAACTCACAATCTTCCATTTTTGATCCCGTAGCCCCCGGTCGGTGGAGAACAAAAAATGAATCGGGCCTTTTCGCTGGAACGGTTCGTCCTGCAG
>JAAXIK010000232.1:2655-2958 GCA_012270385.1 Rubripirellula sp.
TGGGATTGGCCTGAGATCGTCCGTAATTCTCTGCCACTACATTGATTCGTAATTTCACTTAACGTGAATTGTGCGACGGTGGGTAAAACATCAATCAGGTGTGCCGCTTCACGAATGATGGATCCTTTAGGCTGAGCGATACCCTTGGGCCAATGGATAATTGCTGGAGTGGTGATGCCCCCTTCGTATTGATTTTGTTTGTAGTAACGGAACGGTGTATTACTTGCCCACGCCCATCCGGTGGACTCCCCAAAGGAGTCCTCTCCGTTTGTTGGTGTCGTGTCAAGTATTGACGTCTTTCGA
>JAAXIK010000007.1:0-556 GCA_012270385.1 Rubripirellula sp.
CCGTCGGAACGAGACAACCGGTGCTGACACCCCGGCGTCCCAGTTACTTGGCTGCTCTTCACTATTTTGGTAGTGATGGTTGACGTGCGAAACCCGGTACATTGTGCGTGCGATCGTTCGCTGTCGTAGGGTTCTCTGTGCTGCCGGGAATCGCAGTCGGATCACTCGACCGGCAGAAACGACCGTTCTTCAATGTGTTAAGCTATCGGTGAGACCCGACGCGATTCGGTATGGAGTTGCGATTAATAATTCTTGCCTGAACCACCAAGGCAGGGCGTTTTCGGGAGTCAATCCCGAGCATTGTCAGTCAGCGGAGGATTGCAGTGCGGCGAGTTTGGAATGATCAATGCGAGGTGAGTGTGAAGGTGAGCTTGATGAGACGAACGTTTGTCCTCGGAATCGTGTGGTTACTCGGTGTGTCCCAGCACTCTTCGGCCGTGGAAATCAGCTTTAACCGTGCCATTCGGCCGATTTTGGCGGCTCGTTGCTTTCATTGTCATGGTCCGGATGAAGCGGACCGAAAGGCAGCTTTGCGGCTGGAGCTGGAACCTGCCTT
>JAAXIK010000007.1:566-2958 GCA_012270385.1 Rubripirellula sp.
CTCTTTTCTCCGGGTGACGCGAGGGAGAGTGAGCTCATCAGTCGGATCACCTCCAGCGATCCAGAGGAGGTGATGCCACCCCCGGAGGCCCACAAGAAAACCCTGACACCGCGAGAGGTTGAGTTGTTCCGGGCTTGGGTTGACCAGGGAGCAGTCTATGAATCGTATTGGGCATTCCGTCGTATTGAACGGCCCGAAATGCCAAAGGTGGAGAACGAACAATGGTGTGTGAACCCAATTGATTTCTTCGTGCTGAGAAAGCAGGAGCAAGCGGGTGTCGAGTTCTCCCCACGAGCCGACCGACGCACCTTGATCCGTCGTCTTGCTCTAGACCTCACCGGTTTGCCACCGACGCGGGCTGAGATTGAGCGATTCGTGCAGGATTCTTCGGCGGAGGCCTACGAAACGATCGTTGATTTTTATCTGCAAAAACCCCAGTACGGCGAACACATGGCTCGGTACTGGTTGGATCTCGTTCGGTTTGCAGATACCAATGGAATTCATCACGACCACTATCGAGATCTCTCGCCCTATCGTGGTTGGGTCATTGAGGCGTTTAATTCCAATCTTTCCTACGATGCGTTTGTTCGGGATCAACTTGCTGGCGACCTCGTTGAGCAGCCACAGGAACAGCAGTTGGTCGCAACCGGTTTTAATCGATTGCACATGATTATTGACCGGGGAACGATGTTGCCAGAAGAAAGTTTGGCGAGGAATGTGATCGATCGCGTGACCTCAGTGGGAACGGCCTTCATGGGGCTAACTGTGGGCTGTGCGGTTTGCCATGATCATAAATACGATCCGATCACTTCAAAGGAGTTCTTTCAGTTATACGCGTTCTTCAACAATTTGGACGCTACGCCTGAGACGGGTGGGAGATCAGGGACCGATTTTAGAAGGGGTCTGCAAAAGCCATACATTAATCTCCCTTCAGAGGAACAAGCTCTGAGACAATCTCAACTTGGTAATGAGAAGAGTGAAGTTGAAACGCAGATTCAGACTCTGAAGCAATGGCTCGCTGCCAATCCACTACCTTCCACAGAGGGTGGCCCGTCAGACACCGCAACCAACGGCAATCGTGATGTAGAGGATTCGGTGGCGGAGGAATTGATTATCCATCGTCAAGAAAAGGAAACGGAGATCAAAACGTTGGAGGCTAAAAGTAAAGAGCTTTCCGCAGCAATGGACTCCCTGATGCTTGAAATACCCGCGGCGATGGTGATGAAGGAACGGACGGAAAGGCGTCCTTCTCACATCATGATTCGGGGAGCTTATGACAATTTGGGTGAGGAAGTTCAGCGAGGCACGCCCGCATTTTTACCGCCTCTCCAAGAATCAAAACCCGGAGCGGCAAGTCGCCTTGATTTTGCTGACTGGTTAGTCTCACGCGACCATCCTCTTACGGCTCGAGTGACCGTGAATCGATTTTGGCAGCAGTTATTTGGTGTTGGCCTTGTGAAGACTTCCGAAGATCTGGGAGGTCAGGGTGAATGGCCGAGCCATCCTGATTTGCTTGATTACCTTGCGTGGCAATTTATCGATTCTGGCTGGGATGTGAAATCATTAATAAAACAAATGGTGATGTCCCAGACTTACCAGCAACAATCCGAAGCTTCAGAGGAAGCCTTCCAGTCAGATCCAGAAAATCGGCTCCTTGCCAGGGGCTCAAGGTATCGTTTGGATGCTGAGGTGATACGCGACCAAATGCTGGCTACCAGTGGACTGCTGAACTTCAAAATCGGTGGAAAGAGTGTCAAGCCACCACAGCCAGAGGGACTGTGGAAATCCGTTGCTCTCCCGAGTTCCTTTCCCAATCAATTTGTTGCGGATCAAGGAACGGATGTTTATCGGCGTAGCGTTTACACGTTTTGGAAACGTGGATTACCGCCACCGCAAATGACTATTCTCAATGCGCCAGCGAGAGAAGATTGTGTGGCGCGCCGCGAGAGAACCAATACCCCACTCCAGGCCTTATTACTGATGAATGAACAGCAGGCGATGGATGCGGCACGAGCCCTCGCCCTGAAATTTCACGCGGCTAAGGAAACGCTTTCGATTGTGCGGATGTATGAAACGATTACCGGGCAAGAGCCAGATGAGGATGAATTGAAGACGTTACAAGATGCCTTTCATGGTTTTCTAGCATACTATTCTGAGAATCCGTCGCTTGCGAAAGACCTTGTGGAAGATGTACTGCCAGACGGTCAAGATGCAGGCCGATTGGCGGCATGGACAATGCTTGTTAATGCGGTATTCAATCTTGATGTGGCCAAGACCAGATCATAATCAGCACCGGGAGATTCGGTTGAGTTTGACAGTGACCGAGATGCAAGTGTACTCTGCTGCCTTACATTTCGATTACCTAATCCGAGCGTGGTTTTCTCATACGAAG
>JAAXIK010000250.1 GCA_012270385.1 Rubripirellula sp.
TCGCTGGTAGGGGGCGGAGATTCAAGTCTCACACAGGCGTGAGTACTACCGACGGCGTCAGGCTAGCCAGCAATGGGGGCGCGATCACCTAACTCATCACCTCTGTGGTCTCTAAGAGAATCCATCGCTTTCTCCCCAATCAGGTAGGTATTAGCCAATCCATCTTTGATTCGCCTCGATTTTACCCTCTCACCGAGAATCCAAATTCCGTCTTCGAGATGGGTCACAAATGGAGAGCCGTCAGAAATTTCCTCGGCGCTCCCACCATTCATTGCGTAGTCGATTCGCGCTCCTCGGTTCCCGTAGCGTTCTATCCAATCCTTGATTAGCGGATAGGGTTTCGCATCTCTTCGAGTGGGGCAGTAGTAATTGGGGACGGTGGATCTCACTAACTTGGAGATGACCTCGGTTGACAGACTCGGGTCTCTCTCCCCGATTCGAGAGAGTCCCAAAGCGAGCTCAGGTTGTTCCATCTGGGCTAGAATTTGCCCAGGCCATGGGGTTCCCCAAAGTTCACGTTTGTCTTTACGCTGGTCAGGGTAAACCACGAAGGGAATTGCGGTCTCACCCGCATATCCGGGGAGTTCCTTGAAGGCTGCTTCATAATTTTGAACAGCCAAGGCAATCTGCTTCAGGTTGTTTTGGCACTGAGCAATGCGAGCAGCTTCGCGAGCAGATTGAACAGCGGGTAATAACAGCCCTACCATGATCGAAATGATGGTTAAAACCACCATCAGTTCGATTAACGAGAACGCATTCGGCAGTTTGGAGCTCCGCCACCAACGACCTGTGGCTGTGCCGCATAGATGGTGAAACCTCCCGTGTTTACCCCATGTCTTCTCGATCAAAATAGCGATAAGTACTTTTCGAATCGTGTCGAAGATATTGGCTGTCATGAGTCGATTTCATCCTCAAAAAGGCACCAACTGGATCCACTCGTTTCGATTGAATGTCAGTTATAGCACTTTTATGAGGGACTCATGTACCTAATTCAAATAGGCAGAAGAGTTTCCTGAGAGTCAAAGCTGCGCATTATTGTTGATAGGAACTTTAGCCAGGCCACCATTCTTTCTCATCTTGTGACGAACCTTGCATCGTACCGGTATTTGGGTGCCTATCTGGAAGTGCATTGGTGACGCCGAAGTTGGCTACTGGTCAGGGTACCCAAGCATAAAAGCAATATCCCACCAGATAAAGAAGGGCGAGAGATAGCTGCTGCCTCGCGGAAGATTAGAATTCCTGGCCGGTCTTGCTTTGGACGTCAATGGATCGGATGCTCAGTTGAAAGGGTCCAGGCTTTTTATCTCCCAGCAGAATACCGATGGAGTTTACTTCTTCAGGATTGATCTCCAATCCGCGAACGATTCTCCCAAACGAGGTGGCGACCAGTGAGTCGATGGGAATTTCAACTTCCATCCATTGGTCTTTGACCGTTTGAAATTCTTTGCGGAACGAAAATGCCATTCTGCGTCTTGGAACGTATGCGTTGAATGTATATTTCCTTCCGTCGCCGCGAACCTCCAGCACGATCGTATCACCGCTCTTCAGCTTCATCGTTTTTGGCACTGAGCGAGTCGAGGCAAATCCACCGTTATTTTCTAAAGATAACGTGCCAGCGAACTCCATCTGCCCTGGTGTTTTGATAGAGATACCACTCTGCGAGCGTCCACCCATTACACCATCATTGACAATTCGCCATTGAGAAGCGGATCGCTGCTCTGAAAATTCGAACAGCGTTCGAGCCTTTGATTCTAAATTGGGTTGAATGGGATCGGTTGCAAACGCCAAGCAAGAAGCACCAAGACAGAACGATGCTACCAAAAGCATTAGATTTTTCATTGAGAAGACTCCTCGGACGGACGTGCGGTTCGGCAATACGGTAGCATGTTGTCCAGTGGGCGGCTCTGATCCCTAGGTTTCCCGCGGTCTTGCGGTGCCTGGCCTGAATCTCCTTTCGATGCGGACGAATTGCAGATGCGTCTTTACCTTCTGATTCTGTTGATCTTTGACCCTCTATTTGCTCAATCTCCGTTTAGGAAGAATGCGGTTGCAGAAACGGGCTGGAATGTGGTTTTCGGCACGGATCCTGGTTCGGGGAATTATGATGGTGTGAAAGGGAAACCCGGGCATACATGGAATTTCATGGATGTCGGTGACACAAATCTCTCGAGTCTGCGTGATATCCGTGGTAAGCACACCGAGGTTTCTTGTCGGCTTTCCGAGAACGATGGGGAATGGGGGATTACAGGACACGCTGGGGTCTACCACGCCTATCTCTATCACAACAGCCGTGATCGAGATCTTGAGGCGGTTTTCGACGGTCTCCCACCGGGTAAATACTTTGTCTGCGTCTATGCTCACGGTGATGCACCGAACCAAAACGCAAACATTGAGTTGAGAAAGGACAATAAGATCCTTGGCAAACGAAGCACACTAAACGACGGAACTTGGGAATTCCGTTCGCTCGAATTCGAGGAAGGCAATCAATATGTTTCCTTCCAATGCAAATTAAGGAAAGGAGAAGATCTTAAGATTATTAGTCATCGTGATGGAAGTTCCTACTCGATGCTCAATGCAATCCAGATTGTGCCGGCCAAGGAGGGTGAGAATAGAATTTTTAAACGACAAAGAGTAAAGGCGGAGAAACGTAATGAATAAGCTAATGGCCATTGTTTTAGCACCGATCAAACTCGTGGCGATTTTGTTGTCTGTGTTGTTGATCGTTAAGTGCGCTTGGCAGGTCCACCCCTATTTTTTTGAAATCGATAGCGATCAGACCGTATCGGTGACAATCAACCAGATCGAGGCCAATGGGCTGAGCAGTAGCGGGAAGATGTGGTTGGCGGATTGGAAGAAAGGGGATGGTCAGGAGGAGCGGTTTTACGCCTTTGCGACCCGCATGTTGCTCTTGATGGCGAGTCTCGCGAATTTCGGGGTG
>JAAXIK010000097.1 GCA_012270385.1 Rubripirellula sp.
CGACGTCCACCTATACCCTGAGCCCTCCCTCTGCGGTTACCACTCCCACTGTACGGAGCCCTCCGACTGTCCTGAGGGCGAGGCTCATCACTCAGCCTGCTACAAAACGGAACGACGATCACCTCATCCCAGAACTGCCTACGGACAATGCAGTCATTGAAATTTCAAAACTTGGCTCGTTCGACGAATCGTCACCATCGGTAAAACGACAAGCATCAACCAGCTTCACCGCGGAAAGACTGGCTCATGCCTTCTTGAGACTCTCCACCATTCGAACATTTGTCGAACGACAGATCTCTTGGGAATTCCGTAGTCAATGGCAGGCGATTATCCTCCATTGGAATGGTGATCAAGACTTTCCCATTTCCCGACTGATCAGCCCTCCGAGCTCCGTAGGGGCTGCACTCTTACAGCGTGCCGGCGTCGACCCGTCGGTATTGGATTTGGACATGATTATGGCTAACTCTGATCGACTGAATCTGAGGCAGTAGAGTTCGAAACCAGAGGGCTTGACCTGCAGAATTCAGGTTATGGGAAGTGTGAAAACCCTCTTCTACGGCGTGTGACTCCGCTTAAACAGACTCCCTTTGCTAATCCCCCTGCGAGATGGAGTGCTCTTGCAACTGCTCAAGACTTGCGAATTCGAGAGTCGACATATGGGTCGACTCAAGGATCACAGCAGGGGCACAGCCCGCATCATAGGCTTCCTTCCAACGTGCGGCACAGAGACACCATTGGTCTCCCGGTTGTAAGCCGGGAAATGCATACTGCGGCATAGGTGTGGACAGATCATTTCCAACGGATCGACTGAACTCCAGAAACTCTGCATTCACTCGAACGCATACGGTGTGCAATCCACGATCCTCTGCTCCGGTATTACAGCATCCGTCTCGATAGAAACCTGTCATAGGATCCTCGCTGCAGGATTGTAATTCAGTGCCAAGGACGTTTTTACCAGCCATTAAATATCTCCCAGATGTAACCCACCACGGTAATCCAACATGACGAATCGGAAAGCAGACCACAACGTTCCGATTCAACGGATTCAATCCGCCTACACCTCAATCTTAGCAGCACGGCAAAATCTTAGCAGCTCAGCAAATTCGGGTGAGTGCCACATTCGCGCGCTACGATCCCGGTAGACCACCCAGCGGTGCGGAATCTGATCACTCCCAACCGGTGCCCAAGAGGATTGGAAAGGGTATATTAGCACGAATGGAGGCAACTCACATTTCCCTCTGCTAGGTGCAGTGGCCACAAGTAAGAGTTAGCCAACTGACAGTGGGTAGTCCGAGTGTTTCGGTGATCAGGAATTCGCTTAACATGGATGCAATCTTTCAACATCTCACGGATGCTCAGAAAGAAGCCGTCTCGCATATCGATGGCCCAATGCTGATCCTTGCTGGCCCAGGTTCGGGGAAAACACGGGTCGTCACCCATAGGATCGCAAATCTGATTGATCACGGCGTCCCGCCTTGGCAGATCGCTGCTTTGACCTTCACGAATAAAGCGGCCGATGAAATGCGGTCGAGAGTCGACGCATTGTCTCCAGGTCAGAGTGTGTGGATGGGAACCTTCCACCGATTCTGCGCACAACTACTACGGCGGCATGCAGCCATGGTGGGGCTGAGTGAAAACTATTCAATCCTTGACACTTCAGATGCCAAACAGGCGATGAAGCGGGCGATCCAGGCATCGGATGTCAGCACCAGTCATGCATCGCCTGATCAGATCGCGACCTCAATCAGCCATGCGAAAAATCGATTGGTCACTCCAGAAATGATGGAGGGGCAGGCATTGAATCCACGAGATACGATTGCGGCTCGAGTTTACCCCATCTATCGACAACAACTTCTCACCGCTAACGCGGTTGATTTCGATGATCTACTTTTCCATATTGCCAATCTTCTTCGTGAGAACCCGGAGATTCGCGGTGAGCTCGATCGGAAATACCGCTACATCCTCGTCGATGAATATCAGGATACGAACCTGGCTCAATATGCCATCGTCCGCGCACTTTCCATCGACTATCCAAATCTGGCCGTAACGGGAGACCCTGATCAATCTATCTACGGTTGGCGAGGTGCCGATCTCAATAATATTCTCGATTTTGAAAAAGATTATCCCAGCGTCAAAACGGTCAGACTGGAAAAGAACTATCGAAGCACCCCGAATGTCCTTCGTGTTGCAGATCATCTCATTCAACATAACCGACATCGAAAGCCCAAAGCTCTCTTCACAGACCACCCAGAAGGCGAACCTGTCGTCTTACGATTCCACGAGGATGGCTTTCAAGAGGCAGATGCAATCGCAGACGACATCACCTCTGCAATTGTCGGTGAGAACTGCACACCGAGTGATTTTGCCGTCTTTTGCAGAATGAATGCAATGACACGCTCACTTGAGCATGCTTTGCGCAATCGTTCGCTTCCCTATCAGATCGTCAATGGTGTCGAGTTCTATCAGCGTCGCGAGATCAAGGATCTGCTTGCTTATCTGCATCTCATCAATAATCCAAATCATGATGTTGCTTTACAACGCATCATCAATGTCCCAACAAGGGGAATTGGTGCGATGACACTCGAAAAGTTACGGCAGTTCGCCGACGACAACCATATCCCAATACTCGAGGCAGCGAGGCACGTGGACAAGATTGACTCACTTGCAAAACGCTCGGCTTCGATGGTGAAAAAGTTTGTCAATCTGTTCGACAACCTGCAAGTCAAATCCACAGCAACACTCGAAGACCTGCTCTCCTACTTAGTGGAAGAGATTGATTTTGAATCACACATGGAGAAAACGGCTTCCGACGATCAATCGGACAGTCCAATGGCCAATGTGGATGAATTCATATCCGCCGCAGTTGAATTCGCCCGACAGCATCCTGATGATGGATCTCTTGCGTCTTATATGGATCAGCTGGCTTTAGGGTCTTACA
>JAAXIK010000320.1 GCA_012270385.1 Rubripirellula sp.
CACCTGTGGTGTCTTGTGACTTTTGATCGGAGCGTGTCGATCGCCTATTTTTCAAAGAGGCAGCACTGATGGGTGCTGTCAATCCAAGAATCACAACGCAGAAGATGATGTTTCTTGTCACGGTCTTATTAACGCTTTAGAGAGGGCCAAGAGATATCGACTCTAAAGGGTAGACCGTGTTTTGGTGGATGAGAGGAGAGAGAAAGCGAGATCACAAAGAAAATGGATCTAGCTCGTTGCAAACGGACCTCTGGGTTTTCAAAGGCGTTAGGATCATTACCTCCGTTGCAATCCCTAAATCTGTCGGGTGGAATCCAATTCAGTACGGATTAAGCATCCACTGCGACAGCGTTGTAATCGGTTTCCCGCGAGAGATGCAACTAGGCGTGCTGAGTGAATTGGCAAGCTGCGAAAGCACTCTCGCCATGGGTTTGCTACCGCGAGGTGCGTGAGCGTGTCATGTTGACGCCCTCGCTGATATAAATCGCTGCCAAGACCATCGACATCAGAACGGCAAGATATCGAACCTGACCCGGCACTAATCGATAGCAGACGAACCCGGCAGCGATAGCTCCGAATGCGAAAGCATAACGCATCAGAACTTCTTGATCTGCGAGGGTGATCCGATTCGATTTCTCAATGCTTGGCGAAAATAGTGATCGGATAGTCGAGATGATTTGAGAAGTGGCTCCAACGCTCCGAGATGTTTCATCAGCGAGGTAGCTGCTAGAGGACTCTTTTGAAGCTTCAATATTCACACGATTCTGATCCGCTTTCTCCAAAAGCCGGTCGACAGATTCCTCTACAGAGGATTCATCCATCAGATCGATGGTGGATCCCACGATTTGAGTCGGCTGTGATAAGGAATTTTCGCGGTCCGAGGGATGGGTTGAAGCGGTGAGTTGCTCGCGTCCACTCCCATGCCATAAAGCGTCTTCACTTTGATTCAATTCTTCCTGGACAACTCTCTGAGGTTTCTGGATCGCTACTTGGCTTTTTGAGACAAACAACATTCCTTCATCAGCACGACGCAAGCTTTCTATCTCGTCAGTGTCTTGATCGATGCTCTCTTCTTTGGAGGTGTGCCAGGAATGAAACCAGCTGTCTCCCGTATCGTTATCCATCATTTCTGTCTCAAGCGTGGCGTCCGCTTCCTCTGCGATGACTAAGTGTGTTTCCGTTGAAGACTCTTCGATTGCGATGGGATTCGGGTCACTGCCCTTGCTTTGGCCTAGGTTTTTCAGAAGTGATTTCCAAGCGGTGCTCACCTTGCTCGCGGATTTTGGCATCCCTTCCGTTTCTGATTTCAAAGCGTGAGGTTCAGCAGTCGATGCGGGGTCAGGTGATCCTAAATCTGAATCATCATCCGAATCATTCCTCGGAGCCTGTTCTTCTCGTTGCCGCTGTATCTTTTCCCTTTCTCTCTGCTTTTTCATTTTCCCCAGTAAGGAGATGGCTTCGTCATAGTCGGCGCGTGTCTTTGCCAATTCGCTCGAAGCTAGGGACAGGGCAGTCTCCAGTTCGCTGACTTCTTCCACGGATTTGCGATCAGCCGCTTCTCTTTTCGCGTCATCTCGCTCACGTTTGATACGGATCAATTCCGTCAGTAATTCACTATTCTTCTGACTCAGTTCTGCAAACTCCGCCAAAGCTTCGGAATCAAGTTGATCGAATGTTCCAGAATCGTCATAGCATTCTGGATTGGGTTCATGGGTAAATGAAGAGTCGACCTCCGTTGCCGATTCCAGTTCAACCTCTTCCGGAGATTGATGGTCTTGGGTAGCGGTTTCAAGGATCTCTTCAGAAGGTTCGAACGATTCCTCGAAAAATTCCGAAGGATTGCCACTGAGAATCTCCTCTGCGAAATCCTCCTCTGCCTCCAGAGACAGATCAATCTCATCGTTGTCCGATGCAATTTCATCCACTGATGCAACAAGAGTTTCAAGCTCCCGGATGCTTCCCTCCATTCGCCGTAGTTTGGCCTGGTTTTCTGCTTTCTCCGCAATCACATGATCACGATCATTCTCAAGTTGACGAACGACATGCTCGTGTTCTCGGCGCTGGAGTCGCTCACGGAGTTCGATGAGGTCACGTTGTTGCTGAGCATGGTTGAGCTCTTTGCTAAGCCCTTCAAGCTTTGCAGTGAGATCCTTGATCTCAGCTTCGGCAATCGTCTGTCTCTCGTTACATGACTGCAACTCACCGAGTTGGAGAGTTAACTTTTCCTCCAAGGCATTTCTGGATTCTTCAAAATGCTTTTCTTGTGCAAGGTGGGATTCTTGATTTGACTCTAGGGTGGATCGAAGCTTGTTGATTTCAGCCTGCCGTTCAGAAAGTTGATCGTACAGTTCGAGTGACGAAGTCTCTTCCGCTGCCAGAATAGCCACTCGCCTGGCTATATCTTCTTCACGAATTTTCAGTTCGGCTTGATCATGGGATAGTTTCTCTTCCCGTTTTTCGCAGAGTTGCTCTCGACGAAGGCAGGCGTCGATACGGTTTTGGATCAGTGTATTCTCGAGACTCTGTTCATCACTGGAGTTTGGGGGCACGGATGACGTGGTTGCTGATGTGGTGTTTGAATCGGATGATTCTGCAATAGCTCGTTCCACCTCGGGGGGCAGCACGTTCGTGATCTTGGTTTTTTCGTGCTTGTCGATGGACGTAAATTGCTTGGACATCAGTTGGAAGCGATACCCACCTAGAGTGATCACATCCCCAATTTTGATTTCCGATTTTCCGACGGCCTGCCCGTTTACCCACACCGGTTCTTGATGGGCCCTAATCACGACGGTGTCCGCTTGATGGCACAGCGTGACATGAAGCGGGAGCACGTTGGGGTCTCTTAGGCGAATTGAACAGCCTTCGCCCGCTCCAAGCGTGTAGATCTCACCCGTGAGTTGCAGCCTCTGCGGAGGAGAACCTGGACACTCC
>JAAXIK010000490.1 GCA_012270385.1 Rubripirellula sp.
ATTTCACTGCGAAGCAAATGGGTTTTAGAACCTAAATCGACACGAAGGAATTGCTAATGATTCCTTTTCTCGCATATCCGTAAGTCTCATGATAGGTCGTTAGATGGGCTGATGAGAAGAGTTTCTATGGCTTGAATTGATAAAAGTGGACAAGCCAACCGGAGGTTGGGAGAATCAGAGGATTAGGAATTTGGCGGAAAAAGGCACCACGAACGACTAAACCACTCCTGATGAGAATGCCGATAGTGACGGTATATCGAGTTACAGCTATCCGTCATGTGAGTTGAGATCCAACTCGCAAGCCGCGACTCATACCCGCCCTGGTTAGCCAAACCCTTTGAAAAACAGGGTTTTGAGCGAATTTGGGCCATTAGCAGGACACAATTCTAGTCGGAACCATCAGGATGATGGGCTTCGACCGTCTCTAGGGGGGACGTTTGAATGTTACGACATGTAATGATCGCCGCAGTACTGTTGTGCAGTTACACTGTGGGAACCGAATCGGCAACTGCCGAACAAAAAGCATATGGTCGCGCATGGGGTGGCCAAGCTGATTTCCGTGATTGGAATCGCTTCTACCACTACCCATACGTGTATTATCCCCAGAATTTCTACGGACAAGAGTACTTTCGCAGCAACGATAGTCTCTATCACCGTTACCCACCAGAGATGAGAATTCCGGTCTACAACAAGCGTTGGCATAACTTCTATCCAAGTAATCGCCGATTCCATTCCGGGCATCACTTCATGCTCGATGTGTTTTAATCAGGCAGATCTGGTGATTTAGAGACGTTGACCATACGGAAAGCGTTCTCGCGAACCGAGAAGAAAACCCGACGGCCGTCTCACAGAGAGATCTGTGTGACGGCTAACTGGCGTTTGCATGTGCCTTGAAGACTCGCAGATGCGGCGGGGCAACACGAGAACGGGTGAACTGTTCAACTCATGGGTACTAGCACAAAAATTCGCAAGCTTGCTCGTTTACTCGAGCACGAAGGAGCTACCCTGTGGTGTATTGATCATTCGGACGAGCTGGTTTTTTTGTCGGCTGGTTGTGCAGATTGGCTAGGAATCGATGTAGAGGATTTGATCGGAAGGCGATCAAAAGCCGGTACGGCAGTATCAGGAGATCCGGCGGACTTGATTGCCGCAAGTCTCTCTCCGCCCCCAGGATTCCAAACGCTGGGAACGGCCTCACTCAAAACTCACCCACCTTCTTTTGGTAATCACCGGCCAGAGAGTCGCGAAGTCCGATACACACGTGTCGGCAAAGGTGAATCCAGCTTCACCATTGGTATCGCGGGTGAGTTCCGTGATCGTAAGATTGAGTCCGATATTCAGGACGCGGTTGCGATCCGACAACGCTTGGATCAGTGGCGACAGCGACAGTCTGGGTTGGGATCCATCCTACTCATCGGAACATCCTCTGCCGCTCAATCCCTTCAGAGACGGGTTGAAGTTGCTTGCTCTATCCGAACACATATCGGATTGATTGAGCCAAGCGGAGGCGGTGCTGATGTGCTGGCAAGACACATCCATCAGTTATCCGCATCAGGAGAGCCGTTGATCCAGATCGATGGTCCTCTAATGGACGCAGAGTTACTGGATTCTGCGGTCATGCCGTTACTCAATCGACTCAGTGACTCTGAATCCGCATTAGGGTCTATCCTGTGCAGACAATTGGATCAAACCTCGCCCGCAACGCAAATGCGTTTGTTCTCGCTCATGGAAAGTTTCCCGAAGCGTCTTCGACTATTGGCGACTTGGGGTTCTAGTTCAGCGAATCCAATCGAAACTGCTAAGGGAATCAACCTAGAGCCTAGTTCGGAGGAGCGGCCCAATCCCATATGCAGGGAAATTGGCTGTCTTTTAGAAACGATTCAAATACCCATTGAAAAGCTGTCCGACCGGGTAGAAGACTTACACTCGATGGCTCAGGCTCTGCTCGGACGCCATCGTGTGACCGGCAAAATCACAGCCGATCGCATCAGTCGACCTGCCCTCGACGCGATGGTGAACTATCCATGGCCAAACAACCTGATCGAATTGGAGGAATCCATCCGCTTCGCGAGCAATAACTCGGTTGGCGAAGCAATTCAAATTGAAGACCTGCCGCTGAGTATCAGGTCCTATCAAGTACCTCTTCCCCAGAACACACGGCGGTTTTTGCCTCTGGATGTGCTCGTAAGAAAGTATGAAGAATCACTCATTATCGAAGCCATGGAATCGGCAAATCAAAATCGTGCCGAAGCATCACGGAAATTGGGTATTTCGCGATCTCGTCTGATACGAAAATTGGATCAGTTAGAATCGGATGCGAAAGTTAAAGGAAGGAGCACCTGATGCATCCGCCTCTGCCAGAAAGAAGACAAACCATCCAAACCTTGCATTGGATTGTCTGCGAGCGAGGTCAGCGATGGTCCAACACCATTCGTCGATTCCATCACGACCTGGTTGGTAAAGACATTCAGGCAAAAGTCACGACCCAGAAGGCAACATCCGAACCCCCAGTGAACCGCCCAAGCGATGCTATAGTTTTCCTCTGGGAGGTCGATCGATCCAATCTAGTCGATTCCTTAGATCATTTAATTCAGATAGGCTTATCGACAAGCAATCGTTTGCAATTGGTTGCAAGCGTTGGCCTCAGCTCAACCCAGCGTCTGGCATTGTCTGAATTGAATATAGCAATGTTCTTGCAATCGCAGGATGAAATGACGCGTTGCAGACCTATTCTGAAATGCTACTTCGCAAGGTTGGGCGACCTCGTAGACTAATGCTAGAGTGAACTCACTCGATCAGACATGATCGGCTACCCAGAGAGGCCTACCGCTGGTCTACTCTGTGAAAAGTTACACCCAACCCTTCCTTCCTCCTCCTATCCGTATGTCCAACTCTACCGCCGAATTGATTCGTCAGGCTATTGCGAGCCATCCCGATCCTGAAACGGGTCGTCCTCTCGAAACCATGGGGCAAATCCGCTCTGTCGCTGTAGACGGCGACATCGCTGAAATCGATCTTGCCCTCAGTTCCCATTCACTGCCAATCCAAGAAGATGTCAAGGATGCAATTGAGTCCAAAGTGGTTGCGGCTGTACCAGGTGTTACACCAAAAATCACAATCAACATCCACGAAAGACCACCTGTTCGACTGGGTCAGATCGCATTACGAGCCAAGAGCGTCATTGCGGTAGGGAGTGGAAAAGGTGGCGTGGGTAAGAGCACGGTTGCCGCGAGTATTGCGCTCACCCTCAGTCGATTAGGCTCCAAAGTGGGATTATTAGATGCTGATGTCTATGGCCCCAGTATCCCACAGTTACTTGGACTTTCCGGTCGCCCAGCGGTCAACGCCAACAAAAAAATCGAACCGATCATGCTTGAAGGTAAACTGCCGGTCATGTCGATGGGTTTTCTCGTTGAACCCGATCAGGCCGTGATCTGGCGTGGTCCAATGCTGCATGGCTCCATCAATCAGTTCTTGGCCGATACAAATTGGGGGGAATTAGATTACCTGATTATTGATATGCCACCGGGTACCGGAGATGTCGCACTGACTCTTTCTCAAGCAATTCCACTGGCGGGAGCAGTGGTGGTGTGTACCCCTCAAGAAGTTGCTCTACTTGATGCAGTCAAAGCGATCAGCATGTTCCGAAAGGTGAATATCCCCTTATTGGGAATGGTGGAGAACATGAGCGGTTTCCTATGTCCAGACAACGGAAAAACTTATGACATCTTTGGACAAGGCGGTGCACGAACGAAATCTGAAGAGCTGAATGTGCCCTTCCTTGGATGCTTGCCCATCGATATCACCTTGCGGACCGCAGGGGACGAAGGAAAACTAGCTGAGGTCATTGCTAGCAATGAGAAAGCTCGAGCTCCCTTCGATGGCGTTGCAAAAGCGATGGTTAGAGAGGTGGCTTCTCAAACTTCCCAGAAACCAAACCAGGGATCTTTACCTGTTCTCTAGGCATCCGTTTCATCAAGCAACTTGAGATTGGGTCAATTAGAACGAGACTCATCGGATGTCAGGCTCAATACCACGCTAGGGGCTTCTGAAACAAAAAAAAACCAAGCCGAGGAAGAACCAAGACTTGGTTTTTGTTGGTCAATCGGATCGCAACAAGCGTCCGCAGGACGCAATTAACGACGCTTTTTAGCTGCCTTTTTGGTAGCTTTCTTGGTCGCGCGCTTTTTGGTTGCTTTCTTAGCGGCCTTTTTAGCGGCTTTTTTCTTAGCAGCCTTTTTCTTGGTTGCTTTCTTTTTAGCAGCCTTCTTGGCAGCTTTTTTCTTAGCGACTTTTTTAGTCGCCTTCTTAGCTGCTTTTTTCTTGGTTGCCTTCTTAGCTGCTTTTTTCTTTGCAGTCTTCTTTGCAGCTTTCTTAGCTACTTTCTTCTTCGCTTTTTTCTTGGCCACGTTTTCCTCCGCTGAGAAAAGATACGTTGGCGAGTCCTCGTGACTTGTAAAGCGCCGCTTTAAAAGCCACCGGCCACGGCTCACCAATCGTCATTGGTGGTTAACAAGAAGAAGCTTTGATGTGAAACATCGGTCCTGCTCTTCCTCTTAACCGTTACAAACTTCGCGTAACTTTACGCGGTTCCAGAGATTCCGCAACATCTTTTTCTAAAAAAAAGTGGTTGCAAGGAAAAAATTTTTTGGTAAGCGGTCATGACAACGACCTCCAAACAACATTCTCTGCCTCATTAGTGATCGTCTAACGAGGGTAAAAACCATCACTAAAGTAAGAAAAGTAATCAAAATGATGGTTAGTTATTTGTAGTGATTCAGTTGTTGAACAGCCTGATAATTGTTCCAACCCAGAATCAAAAACATGAACCCCAAAAACTGAAGTCCGTTTTGAAACGCAAATAACGCGACTAACGCAGACGCAATGAGACCAATAAACAAGGTCGTTGAAATATTACCGCCTTGTAGTTGGACTAGGGAATGAATGACTCGGCCACCATCAAGAGGCCAAACCGGTATTAGATTGAGAATCGCCCAGCTAATACTTGGTTGAAGATACATGAGGGCAATTGCATACAGACCTACGCTATCGATTGGCTTTCCATCTGCTAGACCATCTAACCAAGTCAGTTGATCAAGCGGCCATGGAATGGGCCACGCGTAAGATGCGGCTGAAAACAATAGGATCATCGCGAACGCAGAAGCGAGTTGTGCTACCGGACCCGCTAACGCCACCCACATCGACTGGAGAGGTTTTAAACCTTCATGGACCCCCGAATACCGAGTGGGTATTGCCATACCACCCATGAAATAAAGCACGATCCGAGATTCAATACCATAACGACGGAAAGCCAAAGCGTGGCCTAACTCGTGGATACCAATGGAGACAAAAATACAGACTGCCCACAGGGCCAATAAAGGGATGAAACCTAGACTTTCTTCACCAAACAATCGATCTAAACTATCAGCTAGACCATAACCGAGTACCGCTGCAGCGGCCCAGAACGTCCAACTCACTCGGATTTGAAAACCAAGTAGTCGGAGGTGCAGATCGTAAGGACTTTGCGCGGGTTCGTCTAAATTCATGAAATCCAGTCGTCAATGGAATGAGCAGAACATTGAGTCAATTTTGCTAATCACAGCAAAAGATGGTTTGCGAGAGTCAAGCTATTCCCCCTGAAGGTTGGCCATCAAAAACGACCATAAATCTGCATACTCATCGATACGCATGCTAGTCGGAGTTCCGGCCCCATGACCCGCTCTTGTCTCGACACGGATCAAAACAGGACTCGCGCATGCTTGGGCTTCTTGTAATGCAGCAGCAAATTTAAAACTGTGCCCCGGAACCACTCGGTCATCTCTTTCTGCAGTGGTCACCAAGGTTGCTGGATAGCAGGTGTTGGGTTTTAGATTATGTAGTGGAGAATAACTCAGAAGATTCTCAATCTGATCAGGCTCATCGCTGCTACCATACTCGGCGACCCACGCCCATCCGATGGTAAATTTTTGATAACGAAGCATATCCATAACTCCAACCGCCGGAAGGCAGGCACCAAATAAATCTGGTCTCTGTGTCATGACCGCACCTACCAACAAGCCACCGTTACTGCGGCCTTGAAGTGCGAGACGGTCCTTGGTGGTATAACCTTTTTCAATCAGGTACTCAGCACTCGCGATGCAATCATCAAAAACATTCTGCTTTTGATGCCGCATTCCGGCCTCATGCCATTGGCGGCCGAATTCTCCGCCGCCCCTGAGATTCGCCACAGCGTAAATACCACCCGAATCAACCCAAGCAGCAGTTGCAGGTGAAAAGGACGGCGTAATTGAAATATTGAAGCCACCGTACCCATAGAGTAGCGTTCGATTCTTTCCATCAAGACGCGTCTCTCGTCGACGGGTAATCATTACGGGAACCTTTGTGCCATCTTTGCTTGTTGCAAAGATCTGTTCCGTAACAAAGGCATCACGATCCAAGTCTATTCTCGGTTGTCTCCATAAAGTGGTTGCACCAGTAGCCAAATCGACTCTGTAGATTGCTGTAGGAGTGACATAATTGGTGAACGAAAAAAATGTCTCTTCTGCATCCTGAGCACCCACAAATCCACCAACAGAACCCAATCCTGGCAGTTCTACTTCGCCTTTCTCGCGTCCAGAAAGATCATGCACAACGACCTCACTGCTGGCATTGGCCAATCTCTGGCAATAAAAAGATTCACCAAAAAGACTAACGGATTCCAGTACGTTCTCACCTTCAGGAATCACTTCTTGCCATGTAGTTCGATCGACATCCTCCGCAGATAATGAAATTAACCTGCGTTTGGGCGCTTTCTGATCGGTTAAGAAATACAGTTCATTCTCTTTGGATCCAACAAAGATATATTCAGCATCGAAACCAGTAATCAGTGGTTTCACCGAGTTGGTGGAATCTGAGAGATCCTTGATAAATACCTGTGACTGAGGTTCACTGCCTTTCCAATTCTCCAAAATCAAGAATCGACCATCATCAGTTACCTGAGGAGAGAATCCCCATTTTGGCTGATCGGGTCGCTCATAGATCAACTCATCTTGTTCCTGGCTATCACCCAAACGATGGAAAAACAATTTCTGGTTTTCGTTGGTTCCGATGAGCTCTTGTCCCTCGATGGGCTCCGCATAGCGACCATAAAAAAAACCACTACCATCGGGCTTCCATGATATCCCACTGAATTTGACCCACTCCACAGTATCTTCCAGATCTTTACCTGTGGACACATCACGCACTTTCCAAGTACGCCAATCGCTGCCCCCATCAGCTATACCGTAGGCAAGAAACCGTCCGTCTTTGGTAGCTGAGTAACCAGCCAGAGCTACCGTTCCGTCATCGGAAAGTTGGTTAGGGTCAAGCAAGACCATCCGTTTAGAGTCCAGCGTTGTGGACCTGTACAAAATGCTCTGATTCTGTAATCCGTCATTATGCGAAAAGAAATAAGAGTCACCGCGTTTGGTTGGGATACCGAAACGCTCGTAATTCCATAATTTCTCTAATCGTTCTCGTATCGAATCGCGATCTGGGATATCCGACAAATACTGATTCGTTAATGCGTTCTGATCGGAAATCCAACGTTGGGTATCTGAACTGTCTGTATCCTCAAGCCACCTGAAAGGATCCTTGACCAGATGGCCATGGTAATCATCCTGAACCTCAACTTTTTTTGTCTCCGGGTATTCAATTCCTGTCATCAACGAATCTTCTTTCTTTTCTTGCCCTCGCAATGGTGAAGCCGCAAGCAGAACAAACATCATTCCACTTGACAGTAACACTCGCATCGAAAAATTAAAAACCGGCAGCATCGTAAACCTACTGAATTTGAGAAGACTCATTCTTGATTTTAAGGTTGGATTGAAGTGGGTGCATGATAATTGATGAATCCGAGTAGCTGATTGGGACGAAAGCTTGTTGACACCTGCGTCACCTGTAAATGCCGGCGAATTCTTTAAGAGTCAGATACAGCCAATTCCATCCTGCCCTATATTACCTTTCACCGTCTGTGCCGCGAGTGGCATATACCTTGATTTTTTGGCCGATTGGTTGATATGCGCTGCAGTTCCAACAACCCGACTTCTTTTGTGGATCTGCGTTTCCGCTACTCTGTGTAGCATTCTTCGACTCTCAGTCGCTGCATCATTACGCACGCTGGTTTGTTCCCTAACCTGCATTCCTGTGTTCGCTGGCTACCACGCTCTAAAAACGAGTCAAAACCAGCAATTCTCAATCACTCACGCACTAAGTGAGATATCTCAACCCTGTGTGTTGAGTGGAACCATTATCAGTGATATCAGGAATAGCAAGTCGCTAGATCATCGGTTGGGTGACAGCAAGACTGACATGACTAGATTTGATATCAGAGTCCACAAGATTCGCCTCGGGACTCAAGACCAGAACGTATCGGGTCATTTGCGTGTCATGGTTTACGGACATAAACCTGAATTGCACACAGGATGTGAAGTTGTGTTGATCGGTAAAGTCAAAGGATACTCTGCACCCACGAATCCTGGCGAGGTGGATCGCTCAGTCATTCACCGTCGGCGGGGATTCAGTGGTTTCTTGCAATGCTATTCAGCCTCTGCGATCACCATCACTCGAATGAACAAAAACCCTTTCTATGGATTTTGGAATCATTCCCAGTCCTTGGTTGACTATGCGCTAGAAAAATTCTTTAAGCATCTCAAGCGACCGAATGCAGAATTTGCGTCAGCGCTCGCTTTAGGATGTCGTGAGCTGCTTGATCAAGACACAAAGCGAAAGCTTTTAGTGACTGGAACGGCTCATATGTTATCCGTGAGTGGACTTCATTTGGGCCTTGTCGTGTGGTGCTTCAATGTTGCTGCATCGATGGTCCGGATACGCACCGCACATCGAGTATTTCTAATCGTTGCAATCTGCATTCTTTATAGCTTCGTGACCGGACTACGACCTCCAGTCTTAAGATCAAGTTTCATGGCGATTACATGCTTGGTAGCAACGGGAATGAACCGTTCAAGCAATTCCGTTAATTCTTTGTTTCTCTGCGCGCTTATTTTTATTTCTTGTAATTGCATGTTGCTATTTGACATGGGTGTGCAGCTTTCGTTCCTCGCGGTAGGTACGTTGGTGACCATTCACACTCCATTCACAGGAAAGGCGCGAGCAAAAGCGACCGTTGATCTACCGGTCAATTCAAGCGAGAAACGAAAGAATCACGGATTCACGAAAAGTATCCCCCGCTCACTTGTAAAGGTGACTCTAAAAAGCATGTATCTCAGCACCGCACTTTTTGCTGTGACCGCGCCTTTTCTTTGGTTTCACTTCAACCTTATCTCGCCAATCAGTATCCTCGCAAATCTATTGATAGGTCCGTTGCTGGTCTTTGCTTTACTGACAAGCTTAGTTCTGCCTGTGCTATGTCTGATTCACGATGGCCTAGGTGGAGTGTGTGGGATGCCCTGTAATTTTCTTCTGGATATTATCAGAGGATTCATCGACATCACATCAGAAATGAAAAATGGCCACTTTTGGTTGCCCTCACCGACCCTAACATCAGTCATTTCGTTTTACCTGATGCTGTCGGCAGTTCCCTTTTTGAAGTCAACCCTTCTGAAACGATATTACGTCGCTTGTTTCATAGTCACATGGATCCTCTTTCAGGCCACCCAACTCAGACCCGTCGATCACCAAAACAGCCTTGACGTTGTATTCCTAAATGTTGGGCATGGAACGAGCGTGGTGATTCAGTTGCCCAATCATCAAAATTGGCTCTATGACTGTGGAAGTTTGGGACAACCGCAACGTGCATCCAAAGTGACAGCTCGCGCGCTTTGGGAACTAGGAATCTTACGTTTGGATGCTTTATTTATTTCGCATGCTGACTCGGATCATTACAACGGGATCTGGAGACTATTGGATCAATTCGAAATCGATGAAATCTATACAACCCGCACAGTCCTCAACAGTCGTTCTGTAAATTTAAAACGATTGTTTGATAAAGCGCGGTTTATTGGTGCAGTTCCGTCTAAAGTCGGACGCGAGGATCGCTTGGTTCGTCTGCCTGACCACGTGGAAATCCTACATCCACCAGAACATTGGATCGTTGAATGCGACAACGGCTCGAGTTTGGTCTTGAAGATTTCCTATGGTGGCTACACCCTGATTCTTCCCGGAGATATTGAAGGGGAAGGCATACGCGAGCTGATTTCTCAGCAATATAAGACGGAAGGAACGGTTGTGATGGCCCCGCACCACGGCAGTCCAACCGAAGAGACCAAAGATTTTATCCAGTGGAGCGACCCCATTTTATGTGTAATCAGTGGTCGACGTCGGCCAAACGAAAAACTGTTACTCAATCTCCTGAATTCGGAGAAGATCCCCTCCGTTTTTACGCATCGCGATCATGCAATACGTGTCCGATTATTCGCCGATGGGACTCAGTCATACCAGCGATGGAATCACAATAGGTGGCAAGAGCTCATGATCGATATTAATCCTGTGAAGAATCTTGAAATGAACCCATGAACTGAGAAAATCATGGGTAGCTCACGGGCTGGTCGTAGACGCCGGTAGCCGCGACTCCCATCATGAAACCGCGATTTAAAACAAACAAATTACCTCGGAAATTAACATGCTCGCTTTCCTGCGGGAAATTACGGTAACCTGCTTTTAATGCAGCTACATTGTGGTGATGCTGATTGACCTATCACGGCTCTGGCGGCGGGTTCCCGGTCGCGGAGTGCTGGTGATCTTATCGACGTGTCTCGGTTTATTTGCACATTCTTCATACTTGGTGATGCGTGCGAGTCAGAGTCATGCTGAGGATTTAGGAATTTTGGCTTCTTGGCTTGATTGGTCCCTCATCCTTTCGTTTATTCTTGGCGTCACCTTTCTCATTTTCTTTATCCGTAGGCCGGACACGATAGTAGGTTTCTTCTTCCTGCCAGCCATCTTGATACTGATTACTGTCGCTATCTTTTCACGTGATATTCCGCCGTTCTCAAGAACGGAAGCCACACAGTTATGGACCCAACTTCACGCCATATCAATGATGCTAGGGTCACTGGGTGTGCTCTTAGGCTTCTTAACCGGATGCATGTACTTGATGCAATCCAAGCGACTCAAGAAGAAACGTGCTGGATCTGGGCTTAGGCTCCCTAATCTTGAATCACTCAATCGAGTCAATCGTAGATGCCTGATCCTGAGCACAATATCAGTTGCGGGAGGTTTAACCGCTGGCATTGCTATGAATCTGAATCGCACCGGCCAGATTGGATTGATGGACCGAACCGTTTCATTGAGTTTTCTACTCCTGATTTGGTTGGTCATGACGACTTTTTTTGAATTCTACTACTCCCCCTCCAGTCACAGCCGAAAAGCGATCTATATGACATTTGCCAGTCTTGGTTTCCTTATTTTGGCGCTTGTGGGAGCACTGAGCACATCGCATGGAGGAGTCAATCGAGAGACGAGTAGAAAAGTGGTTCCCTCTGACAAACAGCTTATCTTCCTCTATGAAGAAGCGGACCGTGGGCATAGTCATGGAGGAATGCAATGAGATTACAGATGATCGGTTGCAGCCATCATGACGCAGCGGTGGAATTTCGCGAAAAAATTTCCTTTACAAATGAAGAGGCCGGTAAAGCACTGACCCTTTTCCGTAGCCGATATCCCTCGTCAGAAATCGTATTGCTGAGTACGTGCAATCGCGTGGAGCTGTATACGACATCGGATGATGAATCACGGATTGACAAGAATGCTGTTGCAAGTTTTTTAGCGGAACAACAGGGTCTGTCTGTTGACGAAGTCATCGACCAGATGATTTATCGATCCGGCAATGAGGCTGTCGAGCACCTATTCACGGTCGCTTCAAGTTTAGACAGCATGGTGGTGGGAGAAGCTCAGATTCTCTCACAAGTGAAGCAGGCCTACGATTTGGCTTGCACTTGGGACTCTGTGGGACCATTGACTCATGGAGTTTTCCAAGCGGCGAATCGTGCTGCAAAACGAGTACAGCAAGAAACTGAAATCCATCGGCGTCGCGTTAGTGTTCCCAGTGTAGCAGTAGGCGAGGTAGCCACCGAGATTTTTGACAACTTAGCAGATAAACGGATTTTGCTATGCGGTGCTGGTGAAATGGGGCAAGAGACACTGCGTTACCTGAAAGGTGCTGGGGCGACTGATATCTGCGTGATCAACCGTAGTTATGAAAGGGCAGTTAGTGTCGCTAAAGCATTCGACGCTTCCAGCGATTTATGGGACTCCCTTGAACATCAAATGATGGATGCGGATCTCGTCATCGGAACCACTTCAGCTACCGAACCGATTTTAGATTTAGAAACTTTCCAACCGGTGCACGCCAGACGAGGGCATCGACTACTGTTGATCCTAGATCTAGCCGTTCCTAGAGATTTCGATACGAGGCTCGGTGAACTTGCCAATGTGTATCTTTATGGAATCGACGACCTTGCCAGTGCGTGCGAAAGAAATCAACGCGAACGTGAAAAAGAATGGCCGAAAGCAAAGGGAATCATTTCGGAGGAAACCAATAAATTCATGCAAGCACTGAATCACCGTGCAACGGGTCCGGTGATTCAAAGGCTGCGTGAACAAGCTCATCAATTAAAACAAGATGAACTTCAACGACTGATCAATAAACTTGCGTTAGAGGATACCGATCCAGGATCCATCAAAGAAATTGAGAAGTCTTTTGATCGATTGATCAACAAGTTGCTCCATCCACCACTTGCATCCATCCGAGATGACGCTGCTGAAGGACATAGTAAGGGTTTACTCGAAGCACTACGTCAATTGTTCAATCTGGGTGACTAAAACTGGGATGGTTTTGCTACCTATCGGATTGGGAAGTTCCTGGACAAACTATCTTACTCTGGGATAGAGAAGCCTCGATTGGGCTAAATCACTTCGATTTAGTGACTGGATCAGAATTAATCCCAATCCTCATCATCATCTGATTCTTCTTCATCCCAGTCATCATCGTCGTCATCGTCGTCCGCCCAGTCATCCTCTTCGTCTGATTCATCATCACCTACCTCTTCCCATGCATCGTCTGCATCGTCGTCGAGGTCGTCATCAGACTCTTCATCATCAGCATCCTCTTCGTCCCAGTCATCGTCTTCTTCGCTGGCCCAATCGTCCTCTTCTTCGTCATCCTCGTCGTCGTAGTACTGATTTTCTTCATCCTCGATTTCAGACACAACTTGAGTGTGCTCCTCGGTGCTGGTCGACGACTTCTGCATTTCGGTAACAGGATCAACAACAGCGAATTCAGTCTCTTCGAGAACTGGCGCGACAGTATTACTCACGACAAGCTCCTTCTTGGATGTCGATAAATCTTCATTGGGTGAATGTTCAATTGGGCCGTCTTCTAAAGTATCGATTTGTATCGGCGGGAGGGCATCAATATTTTTCAAACCAAATATTTTTAGAAAACGCTTGGTTGTGCCGTAAAGATAGGGTCGGCCAAGTTCCTCACTCCTCCCAACGATTCGAACCAAGTCGCGCTCCATTAGCTGTCGCAATATTTCGCCACATCCCACCCCTCGTACAGCCTCGGCGTTAGCTCGAGATACAGGCTGATGGTAGGCAACGACGGCCAATGTTTCCATCATTGGCGTGGATATTCGTACGGCTGCTGGAACATGACCTAAACGTGTAAGCCATGGCGAAAGGCTGGGGTGTGTAAACATCCGATAGCCACCCGCTACGTTCTCGATTCTTATCGCTCTTCGATGATCTTCGTAAACTTTATTCAATTGGCGCACAAGTGTACGGGCCTGTGTTGCATCCGCCAAGTGCGCGAGTTGTGCGAGCTTCCTAGGACTTAATGCCGTCTTGGATAGTAATAAAACAGCCTCTGTTCTCAATCTGGCTTTACGAGGATCTTCCGAATCAATCTCGGCGATTTTATCAGCTTCCTCGACCTGAGTCCCAGATCTACATTGTGACCTGACGTACCTCTTTTTATTTTGAAATTGCGACTGAGCCATCAACTGCTTTTTCCAGCATCTAGCCGTGGCTAGACCCCAGGTCTCGTTACCCCGTATGGTGCGAGGGTGGCAGGGAATCGAAAAAGAAGCTGGATCCATCTCGTCTCAATTTTTCCGTCGCTGATTATCGGTATGCATCACTTGGATAGCCATAATTTATTGGGTGGTGAGTAAAAATCGCCCAGGAAGAGGTTAAGCTATTTTGGAAATGTTTTTACCAGGTTTTGAACTAAGTATAGCGTTATGAAATCGGTTCCCAAAAAACCTCGCTCCAGTCTATTTATACGACTCTGGGTGTCCGTCATTACATCTTTTCTTGTTGCGGGAGTTCTGGGAATTCTGATCTTACTTCAAGGACGTGTTTCAGGTGTCGAATTCTCCCCCACCCATTTCCAGCAGCGGACTTTCGAATTCTATGAAATACCCATCATTGAGCAACAGATTACCCCTATTCGCAGGAAAACGGTAAACAACCCCGCTTTGAATTTCATTCGCACCAATGGATACATCACGACTTCGCCTGGTTTGCCCAATCGTTGGGATCTTGTTTCCCTCACTCGAGGGTTAACTGGAACAACCGAAGCCGACGCCGAGCTACGGTTCACGCCCTTGGTGCGTGAAAAAGATGATGCCGTATATTGGGTGACTGGGTCGAAGCAGAATCCCGCTGCGGCTGGGTATTTATGGCCCATCATCCAAAAGCTTGCACTAAGAGAACTTTATCTATTCATTCCACCGCTATTGGAGAAGGCAAATCAAATTGGAAATTCATCTGATTTTCAGTCTGACTTGGAAATGCAATTGATTTCGGATTACCTCCTTTTGTATGGGAACTTTAAGATTCAAGGGAATAATTAAAGCGCTGATGATATTCTA
>JAAXIK010000334.1 GCA_012270385.1 Rubripirellula sp.
TCACATCCAAGAGTATCGCACTCCGATTCGCATTCGTCACAACCGAAAATTCCGCAGCCGATGGTATCGCAGCTTAGTGACTCACAATGATCACATCCGTCACAGGTTGAATCATGGGCGACCTCTTGCCCGATCCGATGCATCCGCAGCGGCCATGTGGCAAAACGAGTTACGCTTCGAAGTGAGATATCCCTTTCGTGGGTAGGGCTCAACGGCGTGCGGTGTCCATCGTTCTCAGGAACTACGGAATCAACCACTTTCTCGGGCTCTGCCTTACCAACATCTTCAACAGCCTCGTTCTCAAAAGTAGCCTGCAGTATCTCGCCATCCGCAGTACTCTCTTCCTCGATGACCTCAGCAACCGATTCCACTTGGGGACCACCATGCGGTGCATCATCACGAATGTAATCAGCGAGTGCTCTTTTCTCTATTGGGGACTGATCGACGCTGTCGTCGCGCATCTTTCTTTCAGAAGGGATAGGCATTGATTGAAGGTCGGCTTGATCCACACCTACTTCCACCAAAGGGCGATGCAAGTTGCCCTCCTCGCCGGCTTTGAGAAGACCGCTCGCACGCTTAGTTTCACTCACCACTTTATGGGGCAAATGCTGGTAACTCCCTGCTCTAGCCGAGGATAAACCCACTTGCTCTGATGAAGAACGCAACTTTACAGATTCTTTCTCTTGGTTTGCTTCAACCGAATGACGAATGTTTTTACCCAAGCTCTGATCAGTCTTAGGAAGGTAAACGGACGCGGGAGCAGGACTGAGGTCCGGAGCACCATCATTCTCGACAAGCTGCGTCCTACCGTCTCGATCCATGACGAGCAAAGGTGGTTGATAGACAGCTCGGTCAGGTGTTTTCCCTAACCGTTGTCCATAAGCAAGCGTCCCCAATAGGGAAAAGAAAATCGCAAGGCAAATCATAAGGCTTGATCGAGTCTGCCAAGAAACCGAAGACGCCGACCGATGCATTGAGCTCATCAAACCGTTCCGTGAAACTTCAATGGATACAAATACCGCGCGGAAAGGGCGCGCGGCTCTGTTTCGTCAATCGGTTACACGGACTGTAGGGGTTGAGCCTTTTTGGCAAAGTTTAACGATCAAGTAGATTCTGAGGCGACTATGAATCTTCATTATCGACTGAGGTAGCCTCTTTGAGTCCTCTGCTTTCCCCATTGAGAGAACTGCCATACCGCCCGACTCTTCAGCTCCATCGCGGATAACCATCCCCCACCGTGACAGTAAGTATCGAGACATATCAGGTGACCAAAATCGAGAACCTCACCCTCTAAGTTAGGGGTATGACCCACGACAACTGTCTTGCCAGAATGATGAGGGAGAGGAATTTCACCTCGCAAATGCTGCCACCGAAGGAGCTCAGGCGGCTGCTGATCGAATGGTAGATCTGGATCGTACGAGGCGTGTGTCAAAAAGAACTCTTCGGTCTCAATGGATTCGTGGAGTGATTGCAAGAAATTCACGTGCTCTTCCGGCATGAAATCCTCGGGATCAGTGCAGTGATAGCTGCTGATTGTTGATATCCCGCCATATTCAAGCCAGGCGGCCGGATTCATCGTGCCCTCAAGAACATTGAGGAGCATCTGTTCGTGATTCCCCCGAAGCCCCAACCAATTGGTCTTCTTAGATAGCCCTAGAAGACTATTGATCACACCCGCAGAGTCCTCCCCCCGATCAATGTAATCTCCAAGTGTGATCACGAGATCGTCAGTGGACGGATTCAGATACTTCAGAAGCTCATCAAGAGCACGTCTACAACCGTGAATATCACCGATCACGTAAACTGAGCGATAATGATCGATGGAGAGATACAAAGCGGACCCTAAAGCCCCTCTTCAGGGGCATCCTATGATTTTTATGCAGTACGTTCAGCAAATCCGACCTGACCCGCATTATGGTAAAAAAAAGCTAGCTAAACACAATTCCAAATCAACGCGAATTTAACCCTTGAAAAACCTAGAGGGCGGGAAACCCATGAGGTTTAGCAGACAACTGAGTACTTGCATTCGTTATTCGCGTTCTAACTGAAGAGAAATGTGTGCGAGAACCTGTTCATCCTACGGATACAAGTTGAAAGATGGCAGGATGTGGGCGACACTATAGTGTAGCGTCCCCGGTACACCGTGACTCGGTCGATGCAACCGTTTCCTGACCCCATTCTTGGAATTCCAATGTCGACAATGCCTCCCAAGGATAGCGATAACACGATCCCTTCGGATGTGAAATCAGACGTCACGCAGGGCGAAACGAATTTTGAAGAGGATCTCATCGAAGAAGAGTCGTTCCTGGAGAACAAGGAGACCACTGCTCTGATTGGGAGTATGCTGGTGCACCTGATTATTGTTCTGACGCTTGCACTTGTACCCTTGAAGGCTCCTTTCGATGAGGAAGCGGTGGTGATCGTTTCACCTCCTGAGTATCAGCAGGAGAAAATCGAAGAGATCATCGACGATGTCACCTACAGCGATCTTCCTCAAGTCAAGGTGGGTGCAAACAGCGTTGCTGATTCAGAGATGGCTGAAGCCTCCGCGGAGATGTTTGCTGAGGTCGCTGAAATTCCTAATCCAATCGACCTAGAGCCGACCGATCTCGGTCAAATCATGGTGGATAAGATGTTCCAGCAGGCAGTTGCCCCGCTGGACAAACTCACCAATCAGAAAGGAAAAGTTGGACAGGGAACGGAAGGTGCTTCGGGAGCCGTAGATCGAATCACCTTCGAAATACTGAAGATGCTCGAGGAGCGTCCAACGATGGTGGTCTGGCTGTTCGACCAGAGTGGTTCCCTCCACCGACAAAGAAGAGAAATCCGTGATCGTTTTGATCGCATCTACACCGAACTTGGGATTGCCGAGGAGAGTGGAGCAAAAGGCTTTCAACGCAACAATAATGATGTCCCG